>NZ_VCGZ01000002.1:0-464056 GCF_016597775.1 Marinobacter sp. 1-3A | reverse complement strand
TGGAATTAGCGAAGGAAACATGCACCAGCAGTAGGTGAAGCATCAACCAGATAATCCGATGAGATGCCGGTCTGTCTCACTCTCATGCAAAGGTAAGATCAACCATTTAATCCGCTTACCCAGAAAAACCTGCAGTGCATCTGACATGATTATTGACCTGTTGCCAATTTTTTACTTTATGTATTTATACATCACGAAGATACCGAGTTCTATGGCTATTCGGGCTTATAGCCATTATCTACTGCCCATTCCATCATTTCTTCCATCTCATCAGTAATACAATCATGAGTCCAAAAGATATCTTCGATGGTAATTTCCTCTAATTCATCATCAGCTTCTTCAAAGAATTTGATCTTCGGGTTAGCTATTACATAACTTCTTAGCGCCTGTCTTAGAAAAGACATGCCAAGCACAATACAATCAAATGCTGAGCTCCCTTCTAATATCTTGTCTTCTGTTATTGGGCCAATGCATACCACACGATATATCCAAATATTTTCTTCTTGGCGCTTAATATCTTTAATTTGCAAAAGTAAGTCTTCAACTTTGCGCCTACTATTTCCACACTTTATGGATGTAGTAAATTCTAACTCCTTCATAAAGGAATCCTTATTCTATTTACCCATTGGTAACGCAACTGATGGCAATGAATCAGATGTAATAACTACAAAATCCCTATTTTTTGGTTTTTTTCATAGATCGAGACAAGAAACCAAAGTGGGCACCTACGGACCTATTTTGCCCCAATGGAACCCATCTGAGAGAAACTCTACCAGGGAAGTTCTTTGGGCCACCTTCTTTTGTTTTAAAGAAGGGGTATTCATCACAATCTTGACCAGCCGGAGCAGGACGCTTACAACCTCCTCGCCCACCTCTAGTAGCATACCACCTTCGATTGCCTGAAGTGTTTGGTTTATATGTCAAAACAATAGTAGTTGCAGTTTGTGCATCACGAATATGATCCCGTATATCAGGATTATCGTAACCAACAATTAGCAGGTTAATCCTTAGCCCACATTTATTCTTTTTACGTATGCAGCGCCTCAATGTTGTTAATGCTGTTTTAGTAGTTGCCCTTCCTCCTACTTGCAAAGTTGCACCTACAGCTCGACTAATAGCAAACGAGAGGTTTTGAGTACTCATAGTAGCTAGCGTTCCACGAATATTAGACGCAGTACCAAAACTGGATAAACCAAAATTGCCTGTAGGATCAGCCCAATTAATGGGATCTGCATTACCATAGGCATACTTATTCAGTGTGACAGGTGCTTTATCAACCCCCATCCAAGTATCCATTTGGGTAAACCGCCCCTGGTCCTGGGCGTAGTACCTTGCCCGCAGATAGTACTGGCCCAGAGAGGCATCGTACTGTTCACCAGTATAGAGGTAGCTGTTCTCAGTCGAGCCCTGGCTGTTCGCCAACACCCCGAACGCATCGTAATGGTAGCCGTCTGTTAAAGAGCCGGTTTCGTCCGCCAGTGCGCGGGTGGAACCGTGGCCGTCGTACAGATAGTAAGAGGTGATGCCCCCACGAGTCTGGGAGACGAGGTCGTCGCCGTATGTGTAGCTGACCTCCGAGCTTCCATTGGCGACTTCTGCCAGTACCTGTGCGTAATCGCGGTTGCTGTCCACGACATATCGAGTGGTCTGGCCGCCGTTCGATTTGCGGGTGGCGGTGTATCTGAAAGTGGCTGTTGCGCCCAGCGTTAGTGCTTGGCGGCATTAGACCACCACAGCACCCACACCATTAAAAATAAACCGATACAAACCAGATAAAAGTAGGACCCTACAGAAATAACTAACGGGATTCAAAATATTATTATCTTAAGTTCTATATATAGTTAACTAATGTACTTATTTAATCTAAGTTTTTTAATGTTATTACTTCTATTTTCCTCGAGGACTTCTTTCGTACTCCCTTCAGATAAAGAATTTAGTAACTGTTTTGCACCACTACGTGATTCACCTATATCAAGGCCTGAATTAATAAATTTCATTATGAAAGCCTGAGAACTTTCATAGCTTCCTAACGACGCTAGGCAGAAGCCTTTCACTAACAATGGAAAAGTCTTTGCATTATCTGATATGGACTTTTCAATTCCCTCCATAGTAAACCTATCATTCAAGAACTGAAACAAATCAGGCAATCGATTAATTATATACTCTATTACATCATCCAATGAATCTTGGCCATCAACTTTTAAAACACCTTCCTTTTCAGGAAACCTTTCAGCAACTATACCTGAGCCAAGTGATATATTGTTTTGACATAAAGGGTGTGCCGCACACCACAAATAAACATCATTTTTATTTGGAAAAATTTGAACGTGTAACAACACATCCTCATTTAACTTAACAAATTGTTTTGGCTTATATTTCTTAAAACCTTCAGATTCCAGAAAAGGACTTAATGAAACTAGAAGAGCATTGGCTATATCATTTGCCTTTAAACTACCTGACATATACTTACCTCCTCTTCTTTGAAACAAGAATTTCAATCACATCGGCGCCATCAAACACGTGAGACAAACGACCATTACGTTTTTTAGACGCTCCCCGTCCCGTTTTCAAATCAAATGCAAGCAGTGTCTCACCTGTTTTAGTGCTAAGTATAGCGACATCAATACCTAGAGCTCCTTTCTTTCTACCTTTAACTTTTTTACCTGAACCTTCAATTCTGAACACTTCTGCTGCAACTCGTAATCCAAACTTCTTGTACTTGCCGTTCAGGTCCTTAATTAACTTCTCAAATTCTTTATGTGCCGCAGTGCCTTTCGTTGCTGCGCTTGCAAACTTAACACCCCCAGCTTCTGCTAACAAAATATTTAACAATGATTGCTTAGCAATAGCAATGAGTTCTTCACCAACAATGCCAAATGTTTCTCTACCAGCACCTGTTAATACGCGAGATACTAAAGACCTGCCTCCTGTAGTAGCTGTAGTACTTAGAATCCCATTCACACGTAAACTAGCACCGATACTACTCAGGCCAAAGTTACCAGTAGGGTCAGTCCAATTAGCAGCATCACCGTTTGCATATAAGTACTTATGCAAACTTATAGGATCAAACTTATTCCCCATATAAGTATCTTGTTGGGTGAACCGTCCTATGCCTGAGTCATAATATCTCGCCCTTAAGTATTGCTGCCCTATGAAGAAATCTAATTGCTCGCCCGCAAACAAATAACTATTACTGCTAGAGCCAGTAGAGTTTAAGAGCTCACCAAACGCTTCATAGTTATAAGTATCGGTAACTACTCCTGAACCATTAGATAAAGCTCTTGTGGAACCTAAACCATCATAATTATAATAATAAACACCACCTAACCTATCCTGACTAATCAGATCATCACCATAGGTATACTGAACTTGAACCATATCGGCGGAGTCAAGTTCAAACAACACTTGGGCATAATCACGATTACTATCTACAACAAACTTGGTTTTAACGCCTCCTACCGTTTTAGACGTTCTAATTCCATCAATATTATAGGTGTAGCTACTGTTAGTCGTAGTTCCTGATATTATTTTTTCAACACCTATCAGCTTATCTTTTGCATCATAGATATAAGTAGTTAGTTCAGAATCAATACCTTCCGTTAAGGTGTTCCCGTTATCATCATAGGCATACGAGGTGCCACCTTGTGAAGTTAAACGGTCATTATCATCGTAAACGTATGTCGTACCCACGCCATCAATGATGCTGTAGGTCCGGTTTCCAACCTTGTCATGCTGGTATTCAGCACTGTAATTGCCATTGATTGGGTCTGTCACCAGTTCCTTGGTCAGCCGGTACAGTTGGTCATAACTGTAAAGAGCCACCCGCCCATTGTGGCGTTCCTCAACGCTGGTCCGCCGCCCGGTTGCATCCAGCGTATAGCGGTAGTCTGCCAATACCTGGTTCAGGGCATTGGTGGTGGTCAGCTTCGTCAGGCGATTGAGTGCGTCATAGTCGTAGGCGGTTTCGTTTCCATTTGGATAAGTGACCGACTTGCGGTTGCCCGCAGCATCGTAGGTATAGGTAGTCGTGCCCTCACTGTCGGTTACTGTTTGCAGCCGATTAAGAACATCGTAGGTGTAGTTGGTTGTGACCGAATCACCGCCCGTCAGAACTGTCACTCTCGTCCGGTTACCGGCGTTGTCGTACTGGTACTGTATTACCGAACCACCAGGCTGGGTTTCTTCCGTCAGGCGTCCCATGTTGTCGTAAACGTACTGGGTCGTACCTTCCGTTGAAGTAGCCGTCTGCCGGTTGCCTACTGCATCGTAGGTGTAACTTTCCTCATCTCCACTGGCATAGCGGATTCTGACCAGGCGACTGCGTGAATCGTAGGAATAGCTGGTGGTGTCACCGTTAAAGTCGGTGTGACTTACGCGGTTGCCTCCAATGTCATAGACAGAGGTTTCCGTTTGAGCCATTGGCAGCGTCCGGCTCAGTTCACGCCCTTCACTATCGTAGGTCCAGCGGGTTGTCCTGCCTTCGGCATCCGTCTGGGTGAGCTTATTGCCGGCCGAATCGTAGGTGTAGGCGGTTTCTCCACCCGTGGCATCGGTTACCTTGGTAAGGCGGCCAAGTGCATCATACTGATATTCCGTTTTGCGGCCCCTCTGGTCTGTCTCCGATAGCAGCCGGCCCATAGCGTCGTAGTTGGAATGCAACTCCGTGCCATCATGGAAGCGCGTGCTGATACGTTGATCCAGAGTGTTATAGGTATACGTTGTGGTGTGGCCACGGGCATCCGTTTCGCTCGCCAGGTTGCCATCGGCATCGTAGCTGAAGCTGTGTCGGTTACCGAGAGCATTGATTACCGCGGTCCTGCGCCCGGCTGCGTCGTACTCGTACTGAGTAACCTTGCCCAGGCCGTCAGTTTCCCGGATTACCCGTCCGACGGCGTCATAGGCCGTACTGGTATGGCTACCATCCGGATAGACTGTGCGGACAACCCGATTCAGGGCATCGTAAGCATAGGTAGTGGTCCGGCCCAAGGCGTCGGTTTGCGACACCAGGTTTCCTTCCCCGTCATAGGCTTTGGTTTCAATGGAGCCGTCAGGGTGTAACGTCTCGACCAATCGGCCATAGGCGTCGTACCGGTATTCGGTCCGGTTTCCACGGCCATCAACCGTCGCCGTTTCATTTCCGGCCAGGTCGTACTCGGTAGCGGTCGTACTACCATCAGGGTAAACCGTCACAGTTAACTGACCATTGGCGTTGTATACGTAAGAAGTTACATCATCAACGGTAGCGCCACCGACAGTCCGGGAGCGTGTTTCGGTCAGCACGTTGCCGTTAGCGTCGTAGGTATAACGCGTGGTGTTGCCCAGCGGATCTGTTTCCGTAAGCTTGTTGCCATCACTGTCGTAGGTGTAATTGGTGGCGTTGCCGTTCAGATCAGTACTGCGGGTCACGAGCCCCTTGGCATTAATATTATTGCCGGCAATATTACCTTCAGGATCGGTAACACTCAGCAGGTTGCCTACGGTGTCGTAGGTATTCCGGAACAGGTTCCCACGAGCATCCTGAATGGTCAGTTCCTGGCCTCGGCTGTTATACGTAAACGCGACCGTATTCCCCAGTTCATCCGTGGCGCTAAGCTGATTATTGCGCGCATCAAAATTCGCATGGGTGGTGTTACCCATGGGATCCACCTGGCTGATCTGGTTCCCCTGAGCATCGTATGCGTAGTTCCAGGTGTTCCCGGCGGCATCCACCTGGGTAGTAACGTTACCGAGCTCGTCGTAGTAGTAGAAGGTGGTGTAGCCATTGCGGTCGGTGACGCTGGACTGCCGGCCTTCTACATCATGGTTGAACTCGGTGCGATTGCCTTCGTTGTCTTCCTGGGCAATCAGGCGGCCGCTTTCATCAAAGATGTTGCGAACCATGCGCCGGCCCATGGGGTCAATAATGTCCAGCAGGCCATGGCTGCGATTGTAGGTGTATTGGGTCGCGTTACCCATGGCATCGGCACTGGCGATGAGGTTGTTTTCGCCGTCATAGCTATAGACCAGCCGCTCTCCACCTGGCTTAACAATGGCGGTGATACGACCATCACCATCCCGTTCGAAAACGACGGACTTTCCGCTTGAATGGAAGATTCCATTTTGAGTGTAGGTCAGCGTATTGCCGTTGGGGTCCGTCACCTTCTCGATGCCGAACGTCTGGTCGAGGGTATATTTGTAGCCGGTCTCTGTGGTCAGTTCATACCGGCTCGGGTCCACTGGGCTGGAGTAGTAGCCATTTTCCACCAGGCTGTCGCCCATGAAGTAGGCATTGTTGTCGTTCAAAGCCCGAAGGGTCGACCGGGTGTCACCAACCGGCGTGAACTTGAGAGTCACATCCCGAATTACGGTTAAGGTATTGCAGGTAGGCGACGCTGAGGTCTCGAATTTCTCCACATCACCGCCAGGCAGCGTGATGGTAATCACTGGCGCACCCAAGGGCTCGATACAGAAATCGGTTAGCATTCCCATGGGGCCACTTCGGTACTCGTTCAGTGTCCAATAGCGACCCGGGACCCTGGATTCTTCTACTTTTATGTCCTGATAGCCCACGCTCCAGCCGTGACCGAAATCCAGTGCTTCATGGCGCCTGCGACTATCATAAGTCCGGGTCACCTGAATGGGGATGCCTGCCAGCGGAACCTCCAGATCCTGCAAGGTTATGCTGAAGTTACCAACCTTAAGATCGCCCTCAACCTGAAGAGACATCATGTCAGAAGCTGAGAGGTTATTAACATCGATCGCAATGATGGCCAGGTCGTACTGGCCATTGGTCAGCATCGTGGGATCAAAAGTCGCAACGGCGGCCGAATTCTGGTTGGCATCGCCCTTGGCAATCACCTGCCACTGGTCGGTACCGGATGGCGCGACAAGTACTTCATAACCGGCAAGGTTGTCGTCGGTGATGGTGGCAATGATTTCCGTGGGTGCAGTGACAACGGTGCCGTCAGTTGGCCCCTCCAGTGTTACCACAGGACTGGCCGTATCGCCGGGATCGCGCACAGTCACTGTTGCGGTGGTTGTTACTGATGTTTCAGTGTCACTCACCGTGGCGGTAATAATCTTTGCGCCCGTGCCGACGGCGGTCCACATTGCTTCTCCGCTGCCATTGACAGGCAGAGGGGTACCATCAACATTCAAATTTATTGTGCGCTCACCTTTACCACCAGTGACCACCGTCAGAATGGTTACGATATCGCCTTCATCCACCGTTTGAGGGGAGGCGGTCAGCTCAACCTGCAACGGCTGTATGGCTTCAACAACTTCAATAGCGACATTCTGGTAGGAGCGCTCCTTACCGTCGTCGGCAAAAAATCTTACGTTCTGAATTCCAACCTGCGCAGACGCGGGCGACCAAGCTACCAAACCGGACGTATCTACTGTCATCCCGGCCGGCATGCTGACAGTCCCAAACGTGACGGCATCACCATCAGCATCCGTTGCCATCAACTGATAGCTGTATGTTTCGCCAACCACGACCGATGTCGGTGCTGCACTGGTGATGACAGGCGCAACATTGGGCCGCTCTGTGACAACAACCGTAAAGCTCTGGCTGGCACTGCCACCCTTGCCGTCGCTAACAAGCACCCTGACCGAATGATTGCCAAGCTGAGAGGGGGAAGGCACCCATGAAACGACACCAGAATCTGCCACTATGACCATACCAGCAGGCGCCTGAGGCAGGCTGTAGGTCAGAGCATCGCCATCATCATCGCTGGCAATCACCTGATAGGCATAGGTGCTACCAAGCTCCACACCTGGTGCAGGAGCAGACGTAATCACAGGAGCCGTGTTCTTTTCCGTCACAACCAAGTCAAATGCCTGCGAAACCCACGCACCTCTGTCGTCTTCTACAACAACAGTAACCGGGTGGGAGCCAACCTGAGCTGTTGATGGAGCCCAGCTTACCGTGCCGCTTTCTGAAACCGACATGCCAGCTGGTGCTTCACTTAAACGATAAACAAGCGCATCACCGTCCGGATCGGAAGCGATTACGGAGTATTGATAGAGCTCTCCCGCAAATACAGTAGTCACGGGCACTGAATCGATAATGGGCGGGTTCCCGCTAACAACAACTTCAACCTGGAAGGTTTGCGTATCTGACTGGCCAGCGGCGTCTTCCACCTTGACTTCAACTGCGTTTACGCCAATCTGACCCGATGTCGGCACCCAGCTTAACTGGCCGCTATTCGCATCGACTGTCATACCCGACGGACCGCTAATCAGCGCATAGCTGAGCGAATCACCGGCATCAGGATCATGAGCTTCAATCAGGTAGTTGTATTCAACCCCGGTGGCTGCATTAGCGATCGGTGTCGAGATGATTGTTGGAGCACGATTAACGGCAGTAACTTCAATGCTGAACGACTGTTCGTCTGACAGTCCTGACGGATCTTCCACAGTTACAGACACAGGATTCTGGCCTGCCTGGTTGTCTGCCGGTATCCAGCTTATAACGCCCGTCGCCGAATCAATGAGCATTCCTGTAGGGGCGGCACCAAGAACATAAATCAGCGTATCGGTCGGATCCGGATCAGCTGCTTTTACGGCGTACTCATAGGCTTGGCCAACACGGGCAAAGCCCACAGGCGAAGACGTGATCCTGGGTGCTTCATTGACTTTTGCTACCTGGACAGTCCACAGCTGCGTGGCCCTCAGGCCCAGTGGGTCTTCTACGCCGATCACGATTTGTTGATTGCCCACATCATCGCGGCCAGGGGTCCATTCCACGAGACCTGTATTGCTATCAATCTGCACACCCACAGGCGCAGAATCGAGGTGATAACTCAGTGCATCTCCATCCGGATCCGAGGCCAGGATCTGATAGATATAGCCTACGCCCTGTGTAGCGCTTTCAGACGGGGTACTGGAAATGACAGGAGCATGGTTCACTGGCTCGGGACGATCACGCATGTGCCGCGGAACTGCCGATACGACGCCAGACTCACAGACAGCGGCGCCAGCAGCATCCATCTCGGCAATGCGGTAGTAGTAGGTATTGTTGTTCTGCACACCGGTATCAAGATAGGTTGAATAGCGGCTGGTGGTCGTCACCAGTTCTTCAAACGGGCCATCGACAGCATCCGAACGCTGAACGGAGTAATGATGGGCGCCGGTATCCGACCACATGACCTGAACACGACCGGTCTTCGCCCGAGTGCGAACATCGCTGACGCACTCGCGAACGGTGACGCGATCACTGCCAGATACACCTGAAAGCCTCGGTGCGTAGGTTTCAAAATCGTAGGCCCCCAGCACATGTCCGGTCACTGTCATATTGAACAGGCGGGATTCCCCTGAGGGAACATCCTCACAACCTTCTGGTGAAGCGCATTCGTAAGAAACCGCAATGCCGGATGTATCACCACGAGCCTGCAGCTCAAGATTAACGCGAGAGGTCACGGTGCCGACTGAACTGAGAATGGCATCAACCATGGCCGCATGGCTCTGAACGCCATTGACCAGCACACCACCCGTTGCGGTCACAATGTCAGTTGCTTGGCTACCTGAATCGATTCCCTGCCCTGAGCCACGGGTGTTTACCGCAGCGACAGACACTCCGTTCAGCTCAAGAGCGGATATGACCTCCTGCATGCTTACGCTAGATGTGTGGGAATGGACATCCCCAAACCACACTATGATCTTCGCTGCACCATCACGCCATCCGGTGTCAGCGCCTGTTGAATAACCTCGGTCGGTAGAACCCTCACCATCAGTGGCGGCGCCAGATGTTGCCACCTGGTGGAGTGCAAAGAAATTCGCTTCTGCAGCGTCTCCGCCACCCCGGGCGTACCACTGATTGATAGCTGCCTGAACATCGTCTTTGTTTTCAGTGACCGGCTGGAGAAGCTGATAGGCACGGTCGGCCGCATTAGCAGCAGACCCGAATTCTCGAGGATCACCCAGATATCGCCCAACCCCAAAGGCAACGTCTACCCCTTCGAATCGTTGGTCCCCTCCTGCAATCGCATCCAGAATTGCGCGTGCGTTATCCTTAACGGCTTTAACGGCTCCCCCCATACTGCCCGTGTTGTCAGCCAGGAAAACCACATCCACACGGTTAGCGGCAGGCCCGGATTCACTGAGAGTGATGGAGCGCTGCACCGTAAGACTTTGTCCCTGCGCGATAGAGACGTTTATGGCGTCAGGTGATAGCAATGCGGCCTGTAGCAAGCCCATAGGAGCTGCCAGCAACATTGCAAATACAACAAACGATCGGAAAGAAGTCAGGGTGAGCATTATTAACGTCCTTGTCATCAGGCGAATGCCAGCCAGGCGCAAAGGCGTCACCCGGCGGGTTGCATTATCTTCTTGGTGTCATCTCAGGCAGGTGTGTAACGCAAGCGTCGTGTCGATACGGCTATCAGGCCCAGCGCCATCAATACCAGGGAACCAGGCTCAGGAACTGTAACTGGCACGTCCGCCCCGAAGATCTCCAGGGAACTCCAGAAGTACACCGATGCAGTGTCGTCGAAGCCTGGGCCAGTCTGGGGGTCTACATGTTCAAGATAAAAGCCGGAGGTTGCCAGCATGTCGCTCAGCGTCAGTGTGATGAGTGCCGTTTCACCTTGTGCGAGGTCAAAGTTCCAGCCTAGAGCAAGAGACACATCATCCGGGCGGTCAGATGGCAGGTGGTTAGTGTTGTCCAGAGCGCCCGCAATCACGTTGTCATAGATAGTGCCAAACGCATAACCCGGCTCGTCAATCTGCCAGCTCTGACCACTAGCAACGGCCCCGTGAGCTAAGCCATATTCGTTAAGGTAGGTATTCAGGTGGGCATCAAAATCCAGATCCAGGAACCCGATCCATGAGTGATTTCCCGCGCCAGACAGCTCAAAGGACAAAGAACCCAGACCGGTCGAAGGGTCCAGGAAGCCATCTCCCGGCATCGCATCACCCAAGTAAGCCTCAGAGACTACGCCGTCAATATTGAAAGCCCAATCTGTGAGATTTATAACGGCAGCATGGGTGGATAATGCAGGTACTAGAAGGCTGGCAGAAAGCACAGTCCTGGCAAGCAGATTTGAAAACATAGCCTGTTAACATTCCTTGTAATGTAGAAAAGTTAAATCCTGTTAACTCTTTCCGCATAATATTACATAAGTTTACACAAAGGAATAAAAACAGATGTTTTATACACTGCCTTCTCTGAAAGCTCACCGGAGACCAAGCTTTATTTGTCGAAGTGTGGAATCACAATAAAGTTGGTAACAAATCACCTCTGTAAGCCTCACTTTACTCGATCAAAAATCGGTTAGAAAAAATAAAGTTGGTAACTTTTGGGGCGTTCTACGAAAAAGACGTCCAAATTTATCATAAAAAAGTTGGTAACTTTTTTTGGCGAGCTTCCAGCGAAAGGTTCAAGCTTCCCGAAATGGGTCTCGAAAACGGTACGGATGGTCGTACAACCATCCCGCAAATTGGTGGGTGCATTTGCTAGTCAGCTACCGAGACTATAACTTACGCTCGTACTTTAGAAGCCCGCTTTTGCGGGCCAACCATCTCGGCAAAACCACAATGTGCCGCCCATTACCAAGATCCTGTATTTCTGAAATCTGAGAGATGGGCAGGACATAAGACTCACCGGCCATGCTCGCCAGGTAAAGGCTTCCATAGTCAAAATGCCCGCCAGTGACTTTGTAAGAACGCGGTGCGCGTCTTTCGGATCATTACATCAATCGCACAAGTTTCAGTCATAAACACTTGACGCCTGGGCTCAACCGCCGCACTAGCGATCGGTTGAAGCGCATGGTTAGACAGCCTTTGATTAGGGGCCCCTGCATCCTTCACTTGGCAGTTTTTTGGAGTCGCCATGCCTGCTCGAATGAGTGCGCACGCTTTCGACTTACCAACTGAAACTCTATTGACCCCGACGTTTTTCTAGCTGTCCAATAATTCCCAACTAGTTTCTCTGGCGATCTCGGAGGACCTTCTATGCCCAGTCGTGTAGCACCATAATGCATACGGCTGCGGGTTTGCTGTAATTCTATTTCTGGTTCATTTAAGAAAACCGTTGCTAGAATGAACTTGTCGCCAGGCTCCGCCGTTACTGACGCAGCGACCGTGGTTGATGATGACTCTTTCGTATACTGGCGAACGTTAATTTCGTCTACTGTTTGGGTAACGATAAGGACCGCATCTATTGGGCCACGCGGTTCGGTTTCCCCATCATAAATATAATCAGATTTAAGCTTCCCGACCCACGTCCCGGTTAAGTTAGGTGTTTTGGTTAGCAAGTGAACAATAGGCCAGTGCCAAGCCCAATGTTTGAATACGAAGGCCGTGGCGGTGAGCACGGCGACAGCTACCGAGAACGGTCCCAAGTAGCTCCATGTCAAAGTTTGCCCTTGTAGCAATAGATAGATAGCCCAAGTAGCGACGACCAATCCTACAATGATGGTTGCATACGCCCTATTCACTTGCTGAACCCGACATGCTGCCAAGCTTTCAGAAGGAACGAATGTGCTCCAGCTTTGGTCCACGGCTGCTCGCTACCAAAAAGCCATTTTAGTCCGCTAACCTCCAAGTAGACCAAATCATCTGTTTCTGGCTTTGTGCCATTCCAAACCTCAGTGATTACAGCTTTTAAGTCGTCGTATAAGTCGCCTTGCTGGAAGCAGCCATCTGAAGCATTGAAAGCCAAGCATTCCAACAAAAAAGAGGGCACGTCAGCGGCTTTTCGTGTCGCCTCGTCTGTACTCTGTTTCATATCGTCGCGAAGACATTTTAAAACTCTTGCGACGCGTTTATATCGACGACCAGTGCGGTTGTTTTTGTCAACACCATTTGCATAGTGGTCTCCATGCCAGTTAATAATTCTTGAATTATCCTTACCCCTCATTTCGACACCTTCTAAATAGTGCCATGTCCCGTCCGCGTTTTGCTTCCCGGTGTACCTATGATGCTCTAGGAAAACCGCAACGTCCGCGTCTAGTCGAGCAGTGTTAGAGTGGACGTCAAATGCTTTTGAGCCAGCGGTCACTCCGTCTGCGCCAAACTTGGCGCGTAAAGCTTTTCCCACATCTTCGCGAAATGCTTTTAAGCCGTACTTCACTCCACCTGCATGACCTAAGTCTTCTGGTTGAGGCGGCTTACCATTCGGATATTTTGAGAAGAAACAATCGTGGAGAACCACGGCAATATCAATGTCACTTTCGTTTCTAGTATTCGTATTGTTTTTATAGGAGCCTGTTCCATATACGCTTATTCTTTTGCCTTCCAGAGGAGCATGCCCGGATATCGCGTCGTCCACCATTCTTGCGGCCCGGTCTGCCTTAGCTTCTTCACTATCGCTCGGTGGTCGAGACCATCGAGAGAATCGGTCATTCCAGTACTGAGACATAATCGCTCCGAGTATTGGTGAACTTATGGGTTACTATCGTTCCTGGATTTAACACGAGCCTAACGTTCATGCCGGGAGAACCCGGACGCTAGTAGAAAGAGACATCATGATTGTTATTTTTCCCGAGCTGGCGCAACACTATCCGTCCGACGGTTTTGCGATCTGTGAAATACTTGCCGGAAAGCTCTAACTGGCAATTACCTTCCAACTGAACGCGACGTACGTCAAAAATCGTCGAGCCACAATAGCTTGGCCATGCGGGATTCTTCGGGTCAGCGCGATAAACGTAGTACAGTTTCTTTTGCCCGGCTTCCATGCTGGGCGTTGTGTCGAGCGTGACAGATTTCATCGTTTCACCATGGATATCGATTTCCGTGGAAAGCAAAGTTTGGCGAACTACAGCTCGAACCTCTATGGCCTTTCCATCTTCGAGGGTTATCTCACCCTGCCACGTTCCATTCAGGTCAGGGTAGATGGACTCGTTAATATACCCTATGAATGCCCAAATCTTCCGCGAACACGAAGGGAGCATTAGTAAGGTCACTATAAATGTGCTGACAATTGAGGAGATCGTGACGACCTTAAATAGAGAATAATCTGGAAGCCATATGGCCTGAACAAAGGCGTAGATTCCGATACTCAAGGCGACAGTTGTGTACGCCACATACTTGAGTAGTGAATCAAACCGGATAATCCGAACCATCTAGATTTCTCCAATCCTTGAATATCGGTGTATACAGTTCTTACCGTTACTCTTCGCAGATAGAAGGGCGATGTAGGACTGACTCAGTGACTGACCTACCCCCGCTGAGAGAGTAATACCCTCTGGAGCAAACTTGCAGAGTTCCGTGAAAGCGCGCTCAAAATCAATATCACTTTCTATTGAAGCTGCCACACCGTCTGCAGCACAGAAAATTACCTCAAACCCCTGCCCCTTGAGGAAATTGGATATTTTTTCCGTGGCACCTTTCATCTCATCACAGAATTGAGAGAGCTTAGCTGTCGCATTTTCAAGATAGAGTGACGTGATCTTCCTGCCCACATCGTCTCCATCTATTGAGATGTAGTTCAAATTAACCTCTACGAATCTGAATGGCATTGCTTTGAGGAGCTTGCATCAAATCTCAGCCGTTGCGTTAGCTTTTTTCCAGCGGGCTAATGGGCGTAATTTGTTCCTGCTCAATCCACGGTAAGCCTGTACCCTGACACTTACCGAGATCCTCAAAAAGCGCAGAGATTGCAGCATAACCTCGCGCTGACTCAATCGCCTCCATCAACCCTACGACAGGTATTGCTTTGAGTTCGTCACCAATCTCAGATGGTACAGGAGCATCCACCCCCATAAGGTATGGCTGAATATCGATATCAAGTCGTTTCGCCAGAAACGCCAGGATTCTATAACCACCCACGTCACGATCGCCCCAGTGATAAACCGGCACCTCATCTTGGACGTCAGCGATAATGATCTCTATTGCATGCAGCCAGGCACGGGGCGGGAACCCAGCGGTGTAAATGACGACACCCGCATCATCAATCTCCCGCACATACCGCTCAAAGCTGGCTCGGTTTTCAATGAAGAGCAAATACGGTGGTCGTTGGCGCCACTCAATACCTTTAATTTCATCCGGGGAAACACCGATCCCGTAGTGGAGCGCGGACAAATCAACAACACCTCGGCAGAATAGCAGGGCGTTCGCTTTAAACCGCATTGGCATTGGGTATTTGCTGATCCCATAATGCTCCAGCAACTTCGGTCCATCGTCCATCAGGTTTGCCACGTCATCATCCAGTTGACCGACCATCAAACGACGAATCAGATTCGCGAAACTCTTCTCCTCAAGCTTCTTGGAGTCATTAAAGAGCATCGTGCTGAGGGTTCTCATCTCAGGGACTGGCGAGGTGTCTTCAGACTGAACGATCCACTCGACAACCTTCATGGCATCGAAAAGCCGCGCGGATTGCTGTCGCTTAACACCATTGAATGTTTTGTTGGCTGACCATGCCTCCGCTATATCTCGCTTAGTCGTTTCCCACCAGGGTATATTGAATTCTGCAGCCTCAAGCTGTTCGAAGGCGAGCTCTATGTCATCCGCCAACGGGGTTAGCCCTTGAGACGCCATGAGCCGGCATCCATCAGTAATTTGAACCGCCTCAATATGCTTGAATGCACCCAGGGCCACTCTACGCTGATACTGAATGTCGAGATGCTCCAGCGCTTCTAAACTTCGGTGAAGGGCTGTCTTCGCACTATTGTTAAGTGCGAAGTACCACCGATAGGCGTGATCTGTAATGCGTATCCGTGCTTGGGGCACTACACCATCCGGCCTATCGATGTGCTTGATCAGTTGCGCGAGAAATGTCTCGACGTGATTGCTCATACCCCAGTGATTGTCTCCGCTTTGGCTTTTAATTCAGCGGCTCGCTCAATGACAAGCTCAGGGTGGTAGACAGGGTTGCGTTGATCAATCAACTTATGCCCTCCCTCGAAAATTTTTGTGTGGTCGATAACCACATCACGACCTTCCCGGCAGATGGTATAGATCTGGTCCATTTCCTTACCGATCTTGAGGGTGACCTCAGGCGGCGCAGCCACTATTAGCTGCAGACCAATCTCTTTCAGAAAGGCAACGGCACCACTGGCGTTCCCCCCATCCATATTGTTGAACGCTTCATCCAGGAGAACCAGAGAGGCACCCCGAGGAGAGTTTTCACGAATCTTGTAAACATTCATGAAACTCGCCGCCAGAGCGATATAAGCGGGAGTCTGCTTCTCCCCGCCAGAACCGGTGCTTTGCATTTCGGTTACCCGACGCTCTTCACCCGTATTGGGATTACGCATTTTCATATCGTATTGGAAGAACGAGCGGTAATCCCGGATCTCATTAATCAGGTCATCCCCAGAGATCAGAGCCTCTTTCAGCAGTTCGAGGGCCGGATGCTCGGAATCTTTCTCGAATAAGGTGCCAACCAACTCGGCCTGCTCCCTATCCACGGTTGTTATGTATTCGTAAACAGTGGCCAAGCTCTCGGTCTCACGGAGCTTGAAGTGAAAGCTGTAGATGTTGTCGTGGAAAGGAATTCTCTTGAGAACACTGTTGAGCTGCTGAAAAGTGTATCGCATCTGCTCAAAGCGATTCTGAAGCTCCCCAACGATGATGCCCCGGAAGTTCATTTCCATTTGCTCGGCAGCTTCCTGGGCAGCTTGTCGATGATCTAGGAGCTGAGCGGCGAGGATACGCTCCACCCAATCGGTGCAATCAGTCTTAATGACAAAATAGGCCTCAGGGTCATCGTTCTCAGGCTTGGCAGCCTCCAGAAGTTCAGTCCGATTGGCAATGTCTTCTGAAAAATCATTGGTGAATTCGATCACTTTTACATGCAGGTCTCCACGTGATCTCAGTTCTTTTTCCCGGGCGGTATTTTTCTTCCCTTCCGCCTCATTGCGAATCAGTGCGTAGTGACCGTCAGCCCCCTCATATTTCTGTTCATAGGCTTCCCAGCGTTCCAGCGCCTTATTCGTGTCGTGCAATTCCGATGCCTCTGTCTTGCGGCGTTGCTCCTGGGCCCTCTCCAGTAAAGGACGAACCTGCTCTAAGTCAGCTTTCAGGCTTTTGATGGTAGCCTCTGCCTGTTGTTTGTCGTTTCTTGCCTGTGTGATTTTTTCATTGCAGTCATGATAGTTCTGGTCAGCCTTCTCTTTGGCGCACTTAAGGCGCTCATCTTCAGAGGTAAGAGGCTGCAGCTGTTCCCTGGCATCGGAGAGAGCTTGCTCGTAGGCTGCTAGGTTTTGACTTTGCTCTTGCAGCGCGACGGCGCCATCGGTGACCGCCGCACAAAAGCCCGCCCACTGACGGTTAAGCTTACTCAGCGTTATCGCCGGGCCATTAAACCTGGCAACTCGCTGTGCCAGGTTATCAAGGTCTTTTTCCAGCCGATCCAGCTGCTGAGCTTTGGCATGTTTACCAATCAGCAGACCGTCAATTTGAGAGGTGCCGCCAATCGTTGCGCCGCCTGCCGTTAAACCGGAGGCCATCAGTGCTTTACGTTCGCGCCTGAGTTCGTCACGGGTCGCGGCCATCTTGGTTCGATCCAAGATGATGTTCATGAAGCCCCGGGCTACCGGGTCCTGGGTTTCGATCAGTGTTGAGACCATTCCTGCAGTGGGAGATTTGTTTTCGCGCAGGGCTAGATCTGGATTGATAAGGCGTGCTCGCCTGATGCGTGGGCTTTGTTTCTGGGTGGCTTCGTAGATCTCAAGTGCGTGACCGAAATCTTCTTTTGCAACTACGAGAGCTTCGCGATTCGGTCCGAGATAGGATTCAACAGCTTCTTGCCACTCTGAATTGGTGATCTCGCAAACATCACAAACGGGCACCGCCTGAATACCCTTCTGCTTTAATAGTTCAATGGTTAGGCTGGTTGACGCATGAATGTCCGAAAGCCCCTTCTTCAACCTTTCAACTCGCGATTGAAGTGCTTCTCCATCATCGTTGATTTGTTTCAGTTCATGGCTGACATGTTTATCTGCCGTTTCAAGCCGTGTGGAAATTTCATCTAGGACCGGCCTGGCATCCAGAAGAGCCGCAGTTACCTTTGCGGTATTTTCGTGATCTGATGAAGTGAGACTGGCAACGTCAGCGCGGGCGAGAAGATCGGAACATTCGGCCCACTGCTCCGCCAGTTGTTCAAAACTGGTAATGTCTAAAGTGTCAGCAAAGCGTTGGCGACTGATATCACCCACCGCTTTTCTGAGGGAGGTGTTTAGCTCAGCGAAACGGGTAGTTGCATGCGTGACATTTTTCTGTGCCGCCTCGACGGCTTTACTCAGACTTGCGGCATCTGAGTTTTGCCATGCTATCAGAGCATCCTCATGACGCTGTTTGAGATCAGGCAGTCGAGGGGTTTGGTACTTAATCGTTCGTTCTGCTTCATCAAACTTGTCTAGCTGCTGATCCAGACGGTCCTCAAGATCACTGTTTTGCTCATCAAGCCTGGCCGCTTCAGCCTCCTGTGAGACCCATAACTCAAAGTGAGCATCGGCCCGGTGCCTCGTCACCTTATCTGTTTCAGTGATCAAAGCTTCACGAACCAGTTTGTGACTCTCCGCACGCGCGATTTCATCCTCGATGCGACGGTGCTCAAGCAGATCCTCGCGAAGCTGCTCTGTTTCTATGGGTTGGGGCGGCAAAATGAAATCGCGGATAAACGAATCAATTGGACTATCCATCTTCAGCTGTAACGCACTGGACAATGTTTTGACCAGCATTTCGGGCTCAATTTTCCCACCGCGCGTTTGATCAACCGACATCATCTCGGCGAACTTTTCGCGCATAATCCTTGCCCCGTCGATCATCTCGTAGCTCATCGAACCCCGGTACTCTTTGGCGGTCGACTTCATACGATCAACGAATTCACGCCACGGTAAAAAGGTGTCCTCCGAGGATAAAAGGTCTACCTCGGAAACATGGCGCCCTTTGAGGATGTGACCACGAGTTTCAATGCTGGCCGATTGCTGAGTAGCGTGGATAGAGACCCCAAACGAATAGGGCTGCTGGTGGTGGTCGTACCAATTCAAGAAAATGTAGGTATTGGCACTTTCCCGCTCGAAAGTGGTGACATCGTTTTCCTTGAATTCGCCCAACGCGTAGCTTCTGGCAGAGCGTCCCGACGCTTTTCCGTCAGAAGCTGCGTTGTAGCTAATACGCCTTTGATCTCCCCCCATCAGAACAAACTGGATAGCATCAAATATCGTTGTTTTCCCGGCCCCATTCTCACCCGACAACAGAGAGGCGGCTACACCCACATCCAGGGTTTCCAGATCCAAGAGATACCACTGTGCGAAAACAAAATTTTGAAGGAAATGCGCTGGCATTGGGTTATTCGGCGTTGTCATCAGACGCCTCCGCAGGTTCAGTGGTCAGGTGTGACTCATCTCCGGGTTCTGAGTCTGTAGCGTAGCTGTTCATAAAGCTTTCGAGCGATCCAAGAAAGGCCGGGCCTACCACTCGCGTTATATTAGGCAACACCGTCACATCAGGAAGCTTGGTGTCCGGATCTCTGGGCCCAAGTTCAATGATTCCCCTCTTTCGAAGGGTATCTAGAGCCTCGGTGGTAGCGGTCAGTATCGGTCTTTCACCTTTAACTTGCTCATACTGATTAAGCAGCTCCACGGATGGCGGCATGACGCGGCCGAGGTCCGTGCGACCCATCGAGGCCTCAGTGTCATACATTTTGCGCAATATCAGCAGAAACACGGTCGCCGTGATATCCAGCTGGCTTCCAGTGCCTCTGGGCAGCACCCCCACATACCCAAAGTTGCGATCGTAATACCAGTCCATGTCCAGTGCATCGAATAGCTTATGGAAATATGTGGCATTGTCCTCGCAGACTTTGAAGTGCTCTTTCTGGCCTCGCTTACCTTTCCAGGCCCACTGCTTCTGGAGCAGGTAGGCTGCTGTTTTTCGAAGAGTGTCGGCGTAGTCGTCGGAGTTTCGCGACGCAATTTCTTTTAGCTCTCTCAGCACAATGTCATTAATCATTTCGTGATATCTCCGAGAAGGCCTGCCTGGTGATAATCAGTCGACGACCGGCCATGTATTCAAGCTGAGTCCATTCCTGCTCGTCGAAGGTAACGCTGTACTCAGCTAACAGGGGATAAAGAGCGTGGGTTTTGGAAACACCTTGCGCCAACAAGCGCAGGTGCAACGCTGCCATCATGTCGTCCGCAGTCTTGATGATCAGGTCATCGGTGGTCATCTGAGCTCGGTCGCCCATATTTGTCTCAATAAACCTCACCACACGGTCAGGGTCATATCTCTGGAAGTGAATGTGCTCTTGTTTGAGCTGGTTATAGGCTCGCTTTTCCCACAGGGGCTTGGATTGCCTGCGAACCGTTGCGACCGCCGGTACCGATTTCGCCTTAGGTTTGGCCAAACGGCTTTCGGAAATTAATTTTTCGCTGATCACCGGACTGGGCAGGGTTTCAATCGAATCATTCCGACCAATACGATCAAGCAAATCCTCGATCTGTTGGCCTATATTGCTGGGAGTGTGCACGGTGTATTTAATTCTTTCATGCATTCGACGGGTAATGCGCCGCGCATAGTCCTGTGTTTTTTTGAACAAGGGCCCAATACCGTCAAACGCAAGACTCAGTCGATCCAGATCGGCTTCGACCGTTTCAGTCGATGGATTCGCTATATCGTCTCGCTGGTATGCCTTAGCACACACCTCCAGCCGCTCCGGATTAAACCGTATATCACTTACCAGCTTGCGAATTTTGCTGGCGTGAAGGTTGGGGTTGCCCTTCAACGCGAGTTTCTCAATATTCGGCAGAAATAGCTCACCCAGGTACTCTTCAAAGTAGAAATTGAAGTTCCCACTGCCTGACGCGTCTCCGCCGCTAATCACATGGTGTATTTCGCGAATATTGCCCACGAGGGCTCGGAGGCGGTTGAGGAAGCCTTCCATGTCATCGGCTGCTTTCCGGATCAAAGACCCATTGGCCGGATCCTTAACCACTTCGGCAAGATTAGAGCGCACCGACAAGCAAACCACACCAAGCGATGGGTGTTCAGCACCCATACTCCTGAGGAATTGCAGTAGTCGCCTACCTTCTTGAGCCATCCAGACCACATAACGGTATCCGATTTCCAGCTCTTCTCGGATCCATCCTGTATCGCGCAACCGGTAGTAAACATAATGTTCTGGGCTTTGCGGGGTGGTTGCGGCCTCACCTGATTCAATTTCCAGGCGTAAGTGACTATTGGCGAGATAGTCGCGAAGAAAAACTCTCACCTGTTGTGGCGTCGGCTCATCCGCCAGCTGCGCCGGATCAAGAAACGCATCGAGCTCTACTAGCAGGTCGAGCATTAACCGCCCATTATCGCCAGCGATCGCTTTGAACAAATTGGTGTTAAGTGTGGCGAAACTCACCGGCTCATCCCTCGAAGATTGACACCCGAACTTACGGGGAACACTATATTTTATACACCCCTATATTTTATATTGGTAGCTGATATTTATACAGTATTGGCTTAAAATTCTGGACATATGAACGCAACCAGCAGCTAAAGGGCCCTGCCATGCAGTATTTGCAGTACATAAAACCTGCGATCAGCGAAGATACTAGCACTCTGTCTGCAGCGAATCTGGCTGGTCGACGGATTGAGGCCGGGGCCTTTTCGCACCCACAGTGGCTGCGTTTGTGCTTCATCGAACGTCAACTGTTATGGGAGCGGCGGCTGACCACGACCATGCTGATGGAAACGTTCGGAATTTCGCGGCCTCAGGCTCAAAAAGACATCAAGCTCTATCAGCAGATCGCTCCGACAGCGATGAAACCCTACCAACTTGGCATTCCCTACCATCAGCCAACGGAAACCTTTGAGCCGGTGCTGTTATCGGGCGAAGACCTCCAGTGGCAGTCAATTGAAGATTACGCGCCGCCCAGTGCTGGGCATGCCACAGAAATGCCAATGCTTCAGCGCCGGCATGATTTGACGGTTCTGGCTCGATTGTTGTCGGCTATTGAACACAAGCGATCTATCGAAGCTGTGATCGCAACAATGAGTTCCCCAAAGGGCCGGACCAGGCGTTTAACTCCGACAGCTGTTGCCTTCGTTAACAACCGTTACCACGTTCGTGCCTTTTGCTGGGACCACATGGGTTATCGAGACTTCCTAATTGGCCGTTTCAACAGCAATCCAGAAGTTGTTACGGCACCAAGGAGCGATAAAAGCTCGGGAAAAAATGCGTCCGCTTTCGAGCAGTACAAGGGAGTACCACCTGAAGCAGATACCGATTGGGAACAGATTGTTGAGCTTGAGTTGAAGCCGAACCCACACCTCAGTGGTGAGCAGCAGGCATTAATCGCGTCTGATTATGAGCTTGAAGAAGGTGGCGCCTGGAAGCGGGTCACTATGCGCAAACCCTTGATCGGGTATTTCCTTGTCGACAATCGCATTCCTTCGAGCAAGGTCGAATACGAAATGGCTGTCCATGATAACCCTATAGCTTGGCCTGTCTTTGCCTATACAGCAGATTCGAATAGGCCTGCACACGAAGTTGGGTTCAAACCTGACTAAGCCGACAACTGCCGGCTTGGTCCAGTTCCGAACGGTACTCAGGAGCTAGCGAAATTTTGGTACCTAAGGTCGACTCTGGATGCATCCAGGGGCGGTAGAGCAAGCTGTCGCCCGGTTCGGTAGAATAATAAATTGGATGCTACAGGATGGGATAAATTGCCTTACTCAAGACCTCAAACGCGAAATCAATCTGGTCTCTACTCTGTTCTTCAGAGCGTATCCATCTTACCTCGATACCTGCATAGTTTGCCCAGTCGAGAGCCTGCTTGAACCTCAGACGACGATTGGTCTTTGCGCACAGTTCCATGTATTGGTTCACCAGGCGGTATTGGTGGCGCCCAGCCCGGTATTTTCCCAGCGTGTACGCTTTCTCGCTGTGCTCAAAGGCGTCTGCGAAACGTTCTGCTCTGTAGAGGCAAATCGCTCTAAGCCATGGGCCAAGCCAAGCCAGCTGTTCTTCCAAGTTGGCCAAGGATAATTCTTGCTCGAACCGATCAACGTCCAACTCTGTTGTCCGCGTATCTCGCTTCAGTTCAAACCCTCGATTGAGCAGGCGCTCAAACTCCCGGCTGGGAAACCAGGCGGAGCTAAACAACATTTGATCCATGCGGGTGACCACTGGATACTGTCCAATATCACGTGCGAGCTTCTCGATAACAACCGGCTTGAATGGGTTTTCGGGATCACCAGCATAGAGCTTTTGAAGAGTCTCAAGCGCTCTCTTTTTCTTGAACTGGAAGAACTCTGAGTAGTGTGAGCATGCTCCTTGCCACACCGGATCTGGGAGCTGACTCAGATCGTCTGTTTTATTTGCCCGTTTGAGCTCGTTTCGAAACTCCTTCACTTCATCGGCAATTGTAGTGAAGTAGAGCCGCACGCTTGTAGTCAGTTGCTTAAGCACGCCCACTCCATAGACCGCCAGAATGTCCTTGCATACAGCCGTCGATATTCGGGCCAGTGTAAGTCGCAGCGCAATGGATGAGCTCAAACTCTCAGGGATCTTTCGAGTACCTTCCTGCAGCGCCAGAGAAGACTGGAAATTGGCCAGCAACGAAGGCAAGGACGGAAACGCATCGTCTCTTACCCAGTTTCCAGCATTCTCAAGGTTCTGTTCTAACGTTGGATTATCTGAGGCTGGGCCTCTTCCGGGAGCGTGGAATTGTATTTGTGAACAATCCGCTTCGGAATAGATCCAGCGAATGACCTTAGCCATCGGCCAGACAATCTCATCATCAGTGGAGATGTCGGGAAGAAACATATCCAGATAGGGTACCAAGTCTTCTCCGGACAACTTGTGCTGACGAAGCGAATGGAATGTGGCGGCTTCCACCAGAGCTGATGTGGCGCGAGTGAACAGAAAATACAGCAGCGTATCGTTCTTTGGGCGGTATGTGCCTTCCTCGATTATCGTCCGGTTGTATTCTCGATATAGATCAGCCAAGACACCCAGGATTATCCCTCGGACCTGCTTGTCGTCCAGATACTGGGAAAGGCGTTCATCGAATGTCGCAAGAGCCTTCTCAAAATTCTTTGTGAGCTGGCCCTCTTCGTCTTTGAGTCTGCTCAGTAGCTTCTGAAAACTTCTAGCCTTGTCGCGGAACTCGGAGTCGCGATCGTACTTGGTGGGTAATAACCCGAAGGCTTTGAAGGCATAGGTGACCAACTCACCTTGCGTTGGGAAACTGATGGATTCTGTCATATTCATTTGGGAGGCAAGCCCCCAGCAGCGTGGGGGCTTTGAACCTTTCCGCTTCCTTATCGTTTGCGATTTGGGTTCAGCTGGCCGCCACGGTTGCCATTAACGTGGGCGTTGGCCGGATTTGTTCCATTAGTACCGCGATTCGAATTCAGTTGATCCGAGTGGTGATTCGCGTTTTGGTTTGTGCCTTTGCTACGTGACTTGGACATATCTGTTTCTCCTATCAGTGAATGCGATGTTGCGGTTCAACTGTAGACTCAGACGCCCATGCTCGGCTGCTGGAATTTTTGCGACGGTTTTTTCTGGAGCAAGGCCCGGCTTGGCCGCTGACGCCCAAAAGCGGTCATTCGTTCACTCTCAGGCGTCAGCTCTCACGTAATCGACTTTGATAGAAAATCTTTGTCTACGGAAATCCGTGTTCAAGTTTGGCGATGACGCTTCTGAGAATTCGAATGCGTGCGAGGCTATCCATGAAATCGATCGGCCTCTCGTTCCCGAGAACCTTAATCGGTTGGTTTAGCCAGCATTCTGCTAGCTTCACATCGCCATCAAACGCCTCAATGGCCGCTTCCCTGGCAGCTTCCCGCTGTTCCTCCAAGGTATTGATTTGATCCTTCACGAGCGAATCTCCAATAGTTTCTCACTGCTTTCTGTAAGCATCAGTCCTGTCAGTAACAATAGCCCGGCGACCTAGGTTCCGGGCTATCCAAGATCGCATCCGATACCGCTACCAATGGGTCAATGCAATCTGCCTTGATCCGAGCCCAAGCAATCCAGTCTGCAAGTTCCTCACTTGTCCTGCCATCACTTACCGCTGATTGCTCAACTGCATCGATATATTGTCGTAACCGTTCTGCTTCCAGCCACTGCGCAGCACTCGCCTTCAGCTTCTCAAGTTGCGCCAGCTCTTGTTTCCGAAGCTCCACTTGACGGTCATACCGGTCTTTTGCCTTTTGCCAGGCGAGACGCCTGCGTTCCTGTTCTTCGGTGCGAATACGTTCCTCTTCAATCAGGTCCAAAGCACCGGCAACAACCTGGTGCAGCCTTTGCTCCAACGAGGTCTTAGGGGTATCACTCCAACTTCTTGAAGGATAGATGCCGATTGAAATCGTCAGCTTCCCGGTCGGGTGGTAGTCATAGTCAGGCGGACTTGGGTAATGATATCCGGCCCCCCAACGATTTGGAGATCGTCGCCAGCGCTCAATGGCTTTTTGCTCCGCTGCGGTTACCTTATGTTTGGTTCTGGCAACATGCTCGCTAATGGCTATTGGCAACGAGGTGTCGCCAATTCCTATCAAAGTACGACTCTTCTCAGGATCCACCCATACTTTTATACCTTGGCGCTCAAGCGCTTTTATCAGCGTATCGCCTACCAATAGTGCCCTATTGATGGCGCCGTGAGTCACTTCGAAATCGAATATTTCTGCCGACGCTGAGCGCAGCCCCTTGTAGTTGTCCCACCCTGCCTTTCGCTTTAATCGCTTGGATGCAGCTTGTATCAGTCGATGCGGTGACTCCAGTTCCTCTGGCACCGCGATTAGCCCGATCCGTTCCTGGGCGGTGATGGCCTTTTTCCGAGAGGCATCGGGGTTGTTCGGATCATAGGTGGGCGATCGACTGAGAGGCAAAGAGCAACTTACAAACTCCCTGGCGATTGGAAGCGGGAGTTTTCTGGGTGACTTTCCGGCATTGATTTTTGCCCAGTAGCCCCGAGGCGGCAAAGGTATTCTGTACTTACGACACACCTTTCCCAATGCAACATCAGAGATCCCGTAGCGAGGTGCGACCCGGGAAACCGGCTCAGTCCATACCTCCTCGTATAGCGACTCCCGAGTAATTGCAGCAGAAGTTTCCATGGATATAAGCTCCTCCACTTGAAGAGTGACATTTTTCATATATAGCTGAAAAGCCGAACGAACACTTAACAGTCTCCTAGCACCCACCTGGTCGCCGATAAGAGGATTGTTAATTTCTCAGGAACTCAGTAACCCCATTTGTTGGCATCCGAAATGCTGCCTGAACTTTCCCATGTGAAAGTTTTGAAAGTAGACTGTAGCCCGAATCATCAAGTTGCCCACGGAGGGATATCGCCTGTGATTTCACAACCACAGTATTCCGAAACACCGCGCTGACCCTCCTCTAGCACCTGCCTGAACCAGAACGCATGGTTAAGCATGCCCAAACGCTCTAAAACCTGAATTCAATTCCGAGAAAATCATGCAGCAGAACCATCATCAAAACCTTGTCGGCTTCATCTGGAACATCGCGAACAAGCTGCGAGGCCCGTATCGGCCACCGCAGTACCGGCGGGTAATGCTACCAATGATCGTCTTGCGTCGTTTTGACTTGGTATTGGCGGAAAACCAGAAAAAGGTACTGGCTGAGAAGGAACGTCTGGAAGCCCGCGGCATAACCGGCCCTGCATTGGAAAAAGCGCTATCCCGCATCGCCACCGATGGCCGCAAACAGGAACTGTTCAATACCAGCGGTTTCACCTTTGAAAAACTGTTGGCTGATCCGCCGAACATTGCGGGCAACGTGATTGCCTACATCCAGGGTTTTTCACCCCGCGCTCGGGATATCTTTGACAAGTTTGATTTTGAGGCTGAAATCGCCAAGCTGGATGAGGCCAACCGCCTGTATCTAATCCTCAAGGAGTTTTGTAGCAGCGAGATTGACCTATCACCCAAGACCATCAGCAACCTGCAAATGGGCTATCTGTTTGAAGAGCTGGTCAGAAAGTTTAACGAACAGGCCAACGAAGAAGCCGGGGACCACTTTACCCCCCGTGAAGTCATCCGGCTGATGGTGCAGTTGTTGTTTACCGATGAGGAAGGCATCTTCGCGCCAGGCATTTACCGGAGTATCTACGACCCCACAGCCGGTACCGGTGGCATGCTCTCGGAAGCTGAAAAGTACATTTGCGGTGACGGTAACCATGAAGGGTTGAACCCTGATGCCCACATCGAGTTGTTTGGCCAGGAGTACAACCCGGAATCCTACGCCATTTGTTGCTCAGACCTCCTGATCAAAGACGAACCCATCGATAACCTCATCTATGGGGACACGCTGGGCGTGAAAGACGCCAAGAACAAAAACAACGGCTTCGTACCGAACGATGGCCACCCGGAGAAGAAATTCCACTACATGCTTTCCAACCCGCCTTTTGGGGTTGAATGGAAGCCGGAAGAAGATTTCGTTCGTGAAGAGTACGACGACCAGGGCTTTTCCGGGCGCTTTGGTGCGGGTCTGCCCCGAATCAATGATGGCTCGCTGCTTTTCCTGCAACACATGATTTCCAAGATGCACAACCCGCCAAAGCTGGTGGATGGTATCAATGAGGGTGGTGACGGCTCGAAGATTGCCGTGGTCTTTAACGGCTCCCCCTTGTTTACCGGCGATGCCGGTAGTGGTGAGAGCAATATTCGCCGTTGGATTATCGAAAACGACCTGCTCGATGCCATCGTGGCCCTGCCGGACCAGATGTTCTACAACACCGGCATCTACACCTACGTCTGGATTGTCAGTAACCGCAAGCCCGAACACCGCCGCGGCAAAGTACAGCTAATCGACGGCACCCGCCATTACAAAAAGATGGACAAAAGCCTGGGCAACAAGCGAAACGAGCTGGCCGAGGAGCATATCCGCGAGCTGGTGCGCCTGTACGCTGAACATCAGCACGATGCGACCTCTGTTGTACCCGTACACAGCAAAGGCTCATCAAGGCCGACAGCAACCGAAATCCGTACCGTCAGCAAGATCTTTGATAACCGTGATTTTGGTTACCTGAAAATTACTGTAGAGCGCCCGTTAAGGCTGAATTTTCAGGCCAGTCCTGAGCGTATTGCTCGCCTGGACGAGCAACGGGCCTTTGCCAACCTGGCCACCAGTAAAAAACGTAAAGACCCGGCAGCTTATCAGGCGGAAATTGAGGCGGGCAAACAGACTCAGGCTGCCATCAAAGACCTGTTGGAAGAGCTGGATGACAACATCCTTTATCAGAACCGGGACGAATTCGAAGGCGTGTTGAATAAGGCTTTGAAGAAGGCCGACCTCAAGGTAGGTGCTCCGGTGAAGAAAGCGATACTGGCGGCGCTGTCAGAGCGAGACCCAGAGGCCGACATTTGTCGTGACAAGAAGGGCAATCCAGAGCCGGATCCGGAGTTGCGTGATACCGAGAGTGTGACTCTGCCCATCGATATCAGCCTGCCCTTACCGCTGAAATACGACAACGAAACCGGCCATGAGCAGCTGCTAGCCTTGGTAAAAGACCATTGTAAGGCCTACCTGGCCGCTGAGGTGTTGCCGCATGTACCTGATGCCTGGATTGATCATAGCAAAACCAAAGTTGGTTACGAGATACCGCTAAACCGTCATTTCTATGTATATGAGCCACCACGCCCATTGGAAGAGATTGCGAGTGAGATCAGCCAGCTGGAAAAGGAAATCGTAGCCATGTTGGCGGAGGTGGTTTGATGAGTCGGTACTCCTCCTACCCTGCATACGATGATAGTGGGCTTCCAAAACACTGGAAGGCTATGCGCTTACGTTTTGCTGTGACGCTGAATCCCAGCAAGAATGAGATCACCCTATCCGATTCAGAACTTGTTTCATTCGTTCCTATGGATGCTGTCGGTGAAAACGGAGGTATCCGGTTAGATGAACATAAGGAGCTTGGCGATATCGGCAGTGGATACACCTATTTTCGTGATAACGATGTAGTGGTTGCAAAAATTACTCCGTGCTTTGAGAACGGAAAAGGGGCAATAGCCAAGGGGTTAACTAACGAGTGCGCTTTTGGAACCACAGAACTCCATGTTCTCCGAGCTGATCTGGAGCTACTTGATCCGGACTTTCTGTTTTACCTGACAGTTTCTGACTGGTTTAGAGATTTGGGAGAGTCAGAAATGTATGGCGCAGGAGGTCAGAAACGAGTACCAGAGGATTTCATAAAGAATTTGGTTACTGGCATTCCCCCAAAGACAGAACAGCAAGTAATAGTTGGCTTCCTTGACCACAAAACTGCTCAGATTGATGCACTGATTGCCAAAAAGCAGGCGCTTTTGGAAAAGCTGGCTGAGCAACGCACAGCGCTGATCAGTCAGGCGGTCACCAAAGGGCTGGATCCATCGGTACCTATGAAGGATTCGGGTGTTGAATGGTTGGGGGAGATTCCTGCGCATTGGCGATATAAACGCCTAAAATTCTTGGTTTCTGTGCTAGGTGGAGGAACCCCTAATACAAGCAAACCCGAGTATTGGAATGGTGATATTCCTTGGGTTTCACCAAAAGATATGAAACATGATTTTATCAATACAACGGAGGATTACCTGACCGAGAAAGGCGTTGAAGAAAGTGCCACGAGGTTGATTAATTCGAATGCGGTATTGATTGTAGTTCGCTCAGGCATATTACGACACACGATTCCAGTTGCAAGAAATACGTGCTTAGTCTCTCTTAATCAAGATATGAAGGCTCTAATAACTAATACAGAGCTTAATCCCGGTTATTTACATTGGTTTATTAACGGGCTGCAAAAAGATCTCTTACCTTTGTGGAGTAAGCCGGGGTGTACAGTAGAAAGTATAGAACTAAACTATTTACTAAACACACTTATCCCTTTACCGCCTCATGGCGAGCAACAGCAAATAGAGGATTATGTTGCCAATATTCGTGACGACTTCAATAATCGTCTTGCGAAAGTTGAAGAAGTAATTCAGCGCCTACAGGAATACCGCGCAGCCCTGATCACCAATGCCGTCACCGGCAAAATCGATGTGAGGGACTTCTGCATACCCACTACCACAGAGCAAAGGGAGGTTGCCCATGGCTGATACACCGTCCACCAATACTCACCATGCAAGTTTTGAGAACCGTCGTCGTTTGGATGAGGCAGGAAATGAATACTGGTCCGCCCGTGAGCTTTCCAAGCTTCTTGAGTACTCTGAATACCGCCATTTCCAGCCGGTTATCAATAAAGCGAAAGAGTCCTGCCAAAACAGCGGGTTAGACCCTAATGACCATTTCGAGGACATCCTCGGTATGGTCGACATTGGTTCTGGAGCACAACGCAAGGTCCCAGATGTACGGTTGTCACGCTATGCCTGCTACCTGATCGTCCAGAACGGCGACCCTACGAAGCCGGTCATCGCCAACGGCCAGACCTATTTTGCTATCCAGACACGCCGACAGGAGCTGGAGGACAGCGAGCAGTTCACATCCCTCTCCGAGGATGAGAAACGCCTGGCCATCCGCAAAGAACTTATCGCCCACAACAAGTACCTGGCGGCGGCTGCTCAGGACGCTGGCGTGGATACCCCATTGGATTACGCCATTTTTCAGGATCATGGCTACAAAGGGTTGTACGGAGGGCTGGGTGCCAAGGATATTCATGCCAAAAAGGGCCTGAAGAAAAGCCACAAGATTCTGGATTACATGGGCAGCACTGAGCTCGCTGCCAACCTGTTCCGCGCTACCCAGGCAGAAGATAAGCTGCGCCGGGACAAGATTCAGGGCAAGCGGCAGGCCAACCAAACCCATTTCGAAGTAGGCCAGAAAGTGCGGCAAACCATTGGCGAACTGGGCGGCACCATGCCAGAAAACCTGCCCACGCCGGATAAAAGCGTTAAACAAGTAGAGAACGCGCAGAAGAAGCTGGGAAAACAGCAAAACGACGACACTGACCAACAAGAGTAGTGGTTAAAACCCAGCCAGGTTTTTAAAAGGAATACAGGTTATGCACAAAGAAATCGACTTTGAGAACGCCATAGAACAGGCGTTGATCACCCAGGGCGGCTATGAAAAGGGGGATGCCACCGGTTTTGATGCGGAAACCGCCTTGTTTCCGGCAGAGGTCGTGCGCTTTGTGCAGAACACACAACCCAAGATCTGGGAGCGGCTGAACAACCTGGATGCGAGCAAAGCCGAGAGCATGCTGCTGGATGCACTCACCAAGGAGCTGGCCGCAAAAGGGGCGCTGACCGTGCTGCGTGAAGGGTTTAAATGCGTCGGCAAGTCGGTGAAGCTGGCCTATTTTGCCCCTAATACCAGTATTGATAGTGGCGCAGCTGAACGTTACGCCACCAACGAGCTCACTGTGATTCGTCAGGTACATACCCAAACGGGTGCCATTCCAGACATGGTGCTGGCTGTGAATGGCCTTCCCGTTGCCACGCTGGAGCTGAAAAATGCCATGTCGGCCACCGGCTGGACGGTTGAAAATGCCAAGCACCAGTATCGCTTTGAGCGCAACCCCAAAGATCCGCTGTTTGCCTTCAAGCATCGCTGCCTGGTGCATTTTGCGGTGGATACCGAGCAGGTGTTTATGACCACGCACCTGGAGGGTAAGAATACCTTTTTCTTGCCCTTTAACCGCGGCTTTAATCACGGCGCAGGCAACCCGCCGATGGAAGGTGATGTTCGTACCGCCTACCTCTGGGAAGAGGTGCTGGAGCGGGACAGCCTGATGGATATCCTCGCCCGTTTTCTGCACCTTCAGGTAGAGGAGAAAACGGTCGTGACCGAAAAGGGAATCAAGCGCCACCGCAAGGAAACGCTGATTTTCCCACGGTACCACCAGCTGGATGCCGTCAGGTCTCTGACCCAGCACGCAAAAGCCAAGGGCTCCGGCCATAACTATCTGGTGCAGCACTCTGCGGGTTCCGGTAAATCCAACTCCATTGCCTGGTTGGCGCATCGTTTGTCCAGTCTGCACGATGCCAACAACGAGAAGGTATTCCATTCCGTGGTGGTGATTACTGACCGCCGGGTACTCGACCAGCAATTACAGAACACCATCTTCCAGTTCGAGCACAAGTTGGGCGTTGTCCAGAAGATCGACGAGAATACTCAGCAACTGGCCAAGGCGCTGGCTGACGGGGTGCCGATCATCATCTCGACTATCCAGAAGTTCCCCTTCATCAGTCAGGCCATCCGCACGCTAGAGCAAAAAGGCAAAGGCATCTCAATTTCGACGGAAGGCAAACGCTTCGCGGTAATTGTGGATGAGGCCCACAGCTCGCAGAGTGGCGAAACCGCCATGGAGCTGCGCAAGATCCTGAACAAGGATGGCATCGAATCAGCCATCGCCGAGCAGCTGTTGGATATGGAAGACGAGCGGCTGAGCGATGAGGCCAAGAAAGAGCTGATCCGAGAGCAACTCAAACGTGCCAAACAGCCCAACCTGAGCTTTTTTGCGTTCACCGCTACCCCTAAGTTCAAGACCATGGCGGTGTTTAACGAACCGGGACCTAACGGCGAAGCTCCGTTCCATCACTACAGTATGCGTCAGGCCATTGAAGAGGGGTTTATCCATGACGTTTTGGCCCACTACACCTGCTACAAGCGTTATTACAAGCTGATCCAGAAGGTGGAGGATGACCCTGAAGTGCCGCGCCGCAAGGCAGCGCGGGCGTTGGCTCGCTTTGTGTCCTTCCACGACTATGAGATAGCGCAGAAGGTGGAGGTGATTGTTGAGCACTTCCGCACCCATACCCGCCACAAGATCGGTGGCAGGGCAAAGGCCATGGTAGTGACCAGCTCTCGTGAACATGCGGTGCGCTACAAGCTGGGCTTCGACAAGTACATCAAATCCAAAGGCTATAAGGATGTGAAGTCCCTTGTAGCCTTCTCGGGAGAAATCGCTCTCAAGGAATATGCTGATAAGACATTTACCGAAGTCGGTATGAACGAGGGCATCAAGGAGTCTGAGCTACCGGATAAATTCAACACCGAGGAATATCAGGTGTTACTGGTCGCTGAAAAATACCAAACCGGCTTTGACCAGCCACTGCTCCACAGCATGTATGTGGATAAGAAGCTGTCCGGCATTCAGGCGGTGCAAACGCTGTCGCGGCTTAACCGAACGGCCAGGGGCAAGACAGACACCTTTGTCCTGGACTTCGTGAATGAGCCGGATGAAATCTACAAGGCGTTCAAACCCTATTACGAGGTGACCACCAAGGAAGAGGATACCGACCCACAACAGCTCAATACCCTGGCTCATACGCTGTCCACCTGGCAGATTTTCACCGAGGGTGAGGTAAGCGCGTGGTGCGAGATCTGGTTCCGCAACCGACTGAACCCAACAGGCGGCGAGCATAAGAAGCTGAACAGCCTGATTGACCTGGCTGTCGAGCGTTTCAAGAAATTGAGCGAGGAAGACCAAGCCCTGTTCAAGGGGCAGTTAGTCAGCTTCCGTAACCTGTACGGCTTCGTTGCCCAGATTATTCCTTATCAGGACTCGGACCACGAGAAGCTGTACACCTATGCCCGCTTCCTGCTCACCAAACTGCCTTACACCACCGATACGCGCACAGTGCAGGTTGATGACGAGGTAGAGCTGAAATACTACCGGCTGCAGAAAATCAGTGAAGGAGCCATCGACCTGAAAGTAGGCGAGCCGGAAGCCTTGTATGGCCCGACAGAAGTCGGCACCGGCCAGGCAGAGGAAGAGGTGCAGTTATCGACACTGGTCGACAAGCTCAATGAGCGATTTGGTACTGAGTTTACCCCGGCAGATCAGCTGTTCTTCGATCAGGTGAAGGAAACCGCCGTTGCCAACGAACAGCTACGCCAGGCCGTCATGGCTAACAGCCTGGAGAACTTCGAACCGGTATTTAACAAGCAGCTTGAGAACTTGTTTGTAGAGCGCATGGACGGCAACGAAGACATTTTCATACGCCTGATGAACGACGAGTCCTTCCGTAATATCGCGTCCCAGTACCTGATGCGGGCTGTGTATAACCAGGTTAAAACAAACGTGGGGACAGGGTAATGCGCAAGATGGACTCGCGGGAAGAACTCTTCGCTGCGCTGGATAGGTTTGAAGGCGAGCAAGCAGAACAAAAACGAAAGGGATTGAATGACTTTAATCTGCTCAGCTCGGTTCTGTCCGTCAATGATGAAGTCCGGCTCCATACCCGGTTTATCTATTCATTGTTGAATCCCAAGGGGAAACATTACCAGGGAACACGATTTCTGGAACTCTTTCTGGAGGCAATCGGGCGACCGGACTGGTTAGATTTGTCATCCGTCACTGTGCTGAAAGAACATTGCCCGGATGGTCAACAAGACCAGATTGATCTGTGGATAACGGATGGCAAGCGTCAGATTGTTATCGAAAACAAGCTCAATGCTCAGGATCAAAAGCGGCAGGTGGCGCGCTATCTTGAGGCTGTTGGTGCCACGGATCCGGCACAGGCAGACGAGACGCTGTTTATTTACCTGACTAAAAATCGACAGGCCCCCTCTGCCTTTGGTTTGGGCGGGTTAACGGTTTGTCACCGAACATCCCGTTTGCTCAACGCCAGCAGCCAACCGGTCGCTCACTATCAAAATCTCAGTTACCGGAAAAATACCCAACAAGACAGCATTCATACCTGGCTTGAGTCATGCGTTAACGCTGTTGACCGGCAATCTCACATCGCTTGGGCGTTGCAGGATTATCAGGCAGTGGTAGAACGTGCAACGAAGGAGTATGTGAGCAAGGTGAAAACGCTAAAAGACATTCTCGAAGAGGGCATTGCCGAGGGAAAGCGACACCACGAGCAGGCAATCCAGTTGACCAGAGAATTACCTGCCATACACGCAAGTTGGCTTGAACAAGCATTAACAAGCAATCTCGAAGAGCTATTCGAGCCGTTTGTCAGTAAAGGTGACATGACCAGGATTGGGCCGGAAAACGTAGAGTTGCTGAGCCCCTTCGTCCATACCGCTTTTCAAAAAGATGCTTCCGGCCTCCTGTACGCGCCTAGATTTAATTTTTTCCGAGCGGGTAATGGGACGCGTAACCGTGGGGCTTTCTATCGACTGGAGACCGGGCCATGGGCCAAAGAGGCGGTTCTTATGCTGTTTTACGGCTCCAAGATGCTCCATGTGGGCTGCCTGCTGACAGAGCATGCTGATCGCTCTATAGAGGGCCTGATGCCGACTCTGAAGCTTTCAGAGCCTGCTGCACTGAAAAGCAAGATATTTCCTCGGGTTATGACATACGCCGAAGCCCTTGAGTACCAAGGCATCATCCACCTTGCCGATTTTTCTAACAGCCCACAACGGCGCGTTCTGGACGAACTTTTAACAGGCTTGAGTTGTGCTGACAGCACGACTTTATCAGGAGGAAACGAGATATGAGCTACGACGCTAACTTCGATCAAACCCGACTCAACCAACTGGCGGAACAGTACCTGGCAGATAATCGAGCAGAAGGGGAAGTGTTTTTTCTGAGTGATTCCGATGATAACCGTCTCGATCATGCTCGTTGGCGATTCGAGGAGGCTGATCACGATTCATTGAAGGATTCCGGCTTCAAAATGCATTTGATGGAGCTGCTGGACACCTTGCTGGTGTATCGCGCCAAACACGATAAACCGAACGCTAGCCAGGGCGTTGTAAAAGTTCGCGGCAGCGATCTAGCAATTGAGTGGCTGCCACGGACCAAGTTTGAAGAACTACGGAGTGTGTGAGCCTTTACTGATATGTCACTAACAGCAGCTTCTGAGCCGGACGAAACTGCGTCCGGTATATCTCCAGAGAGAACGGATAGATCATTCGATTCCGGGCTTTATGGTAAGACACCGCGCTCCAGCTGCCCGATTAACGTGCGGACTTTCTCAATACCCTCTTTGGTCTTCATCAGTGAGCCTGGCGCGCAACCTCCCAAACCATGTGCCGGCGAGGACAGCCATCTGTCCGCAGCTTTGCTGTCACCCTCAAACAGCTCCACTGCCTCTGTATAGGCCAGGCTCCTGAGCTCGTCGGTTGTCATTTGATCACTAGTCATCGGTGGATCTCCAGTTGCTACAACACCTGAGTGTTCCAATCCGTCCCTTGCCAGATATCAATATATCTTCTCAATCCCCGGCTAAATTCGCAAAAATGGACTTCCAAATGTGTCAAAAGAAAGCGCCTAGCACCCTTTTTGCCCACTGCTCCACTGACGCAGAGTCCAGTATCAACTTGTTGTGATCGGAAACCCTCTGGTGAGGTATACGTTTGTATCCTTCTGAGAACTCCCTATCCAATTTTTTTGTTGGCCAACATAACGATTTTTTGACCAAAAGCTGGCATAACTCCTCAACCTTCGAGCTCCAATCGTAAACGTCATTTGGTTGTCTTATAAGCAACGTCGACAGTCTTTTTTCCTTATCTGTGGTATCTACTTCCACGAGCGCGTATATCTGGTGCTCATATTTCAGTACTCGATAAACCACGCATCTTGGATTGCCGTCAGGTAAACGATATTTGGAATGACCTTGCAATACAGGCAATTTTCGGATCTCTCCAGAGAGCACTTCGCATCCTTTTGCCTCCAGGTGATCAACCATTGAAACGAACGCTTTGAATCTATGAAGGTAAAGATGAGAGTCATCGCTCTGGTCATCAATACCATCAAATACACCTGCGGGAATCTCCCCCCTGATGGTAGGTTCGTCGGTGCTTACTTCAATGTGAGCGTCACCTGTTACATGTATCTCTTTCGTTCCTTTGCGCCCTCCGGTTCGTCTCCGACCGTCATAAGGCTTACGAGTAGTGTAGGCAGGCTCGGAAAATGACAGTATCACTGGTGGAACTTGAAGCTGATATTCACCAGTATCCGATGAAGCTAACTCATCATCGTTTATTTGTAACTCCTCCGTCGGTAGGCCGGTCTCCTGAAGATTCATGGCATTTCCTGTTTGCTTTTCACCAAGTTTCGGATCAAAAAACTCGACCTGTTTCGAACTGTGGGTACTCAGATTTTTAATGCTATCAATTTCATAAACGAACATGACTTCAGATTCGGGGAGGTACTGTCCACGTAACGATATCTTTACGTTTTTTAAAGCAGGAGGATCAAATTGAAAACGCCAATGTCGATAACCATTAAGTTCCTTGCCTTCGGTCAACTGGTATTGAGCAATACTACTGAATGATCGTCGAACGTCATCATCCAGAAGAATCCAAGCCAACACCCTACGCTGTTCCGTGTTACCACGAGGAGTCACGGGCAATGAACAAGTCGGTAAAATGTGAATCTCTTTAGTGTCTGGCTCCTCACCTGGTTGAATATCAAATTCTTCTTCCAACCCATTTGGTCTCATAGCGAGCCGAGTCATGTACGAAGAGTGAAAAAAGAGAACTCTGGCTAGCTCAATTTGAGGCAAGAAGAACTCGACACCACCAGACTCAAAATGGAAGCACCACTGCTCATAATCTTCCTGCTCGCGGATATTTTTGATTGGACAGTCGCCTATCAGGCAGTGCCCCCAGGTAGTCGCGTCATACACCTGAATTTCCTTTTCGTAACCTGCTCGTGCCACATCACCTGTCGCTGTAATGTTGAGAAGCCGCCGTCTTGGCATCAACCCCACTTGGGAGAGACTGAAATGCTTTTTGCGCTGACCAGGGTCGAGCTTAATATTAATTCGCCAGTCTGCGGTGCCGAGACGCCGGTGTATAGAACCGATTTCTTTAACTCGACTGTTGTCCTCGACTCCCTTGATTATTGGAGTTGTCATCATTTTCTTCGAGGTCATTCAAGTAATCTCGTGCTTCTTTGGTGAGTCGTGTTTCGCTGAGCCCGGCAACGCGTATTAATCGCCAACGTGGTGGGTGATCGAACTCCTGCTTGAGTTGCCACCATGCATTTCTTAGCCGCCTCATCTGATAGTCGGGAACGCTCTCGGTGTAGCGTTCAAGCAACTGCTTGGTCCTCGGCAACCGGTCGATCTGCTTTTCCAAAGTGGAGAGCTTACCCAACTGCTTCAATAAATACGTCTGTGACCGCCGGGGCCCCCGTTGGTCAGCCCACAAAAATGTCACGATTTCTCGCAACTTACTCTCGTATTGCAGATCCCGCCGCCGCCAGTCAACTCTCGGTTTTCTTTTATTAACGTTTACTCGTGGCTGTGTCTGATTTGCCTGTTTCAGCCAAAGTCGATCGTACCGGTACAATCGTGCGTAAAGCGCAGGGGCTACCGAGCGAGCCTTTTTCGGTGGTTGCTCTGCCAGCATCTTCATCCAATGTTGCTGATCTTGCGTCAAACATTGGTTCGTGCCAGTGGGAATCCCCACTGTTGACACTGGTGACGAGAGCGCTGGCAACTTTCTAACACTGCCAATAACATCGACAATCGACCAGCCCTCTGGCAATAGCGCGTGGTGAACAATAATGTGTTGAAGGTAGCTGAAGGATTTCCGATGCTTCCGGAACATCGCCCGCAGCCAGCAATAATCCGAGTTCCGATCTATCCCCAAACCATATCGCCGCAAAAACTCTGCAGACCAAAGAGAGGTCACGGCCTTGGCAATCTCACTATGGTTGATGTGAGCTTGACCGCGAATAAAGCCACGCTGAATAGCCAACCAATGATAGTAAATAGACCACTGCTGATAACTCGGTGACGTGGCCGGCTGTTGTCCCAATAATTGCCTGACCTGAGCTAGAATCATCCGAGATTCACTACGAGCTGGCCGCTGGGGAAATAATGGGCAAGTATCAGGAGAAGCGTCGTGGTACCGATGTTGATCCGCTAAGGGACGAGCAATGGCCGTATTGATGAGTTCGCCGTGCTTTTCACAGCAGTCCACTCCGGCTATCTGCCACTCCCGCCTCCAGAAATATTCTCCAAAGGTATGTTTTTGCTTCTTCAGACACCCGGAACAATACCGAACATGACCCGGCACCTTCACAAGCGATGCGGTTACACCCATCGACAAGTGCACTGCACCTCGGGATTCTCCGGCCATCCATGCCAGACATCGTTTGCGGCGTTCTTCCGGGATAAATGGGGCATACAAGGGGAATAGAGTATGCCGATAGGCAATCGTTTCGACGGTATATCCAGAGGGCAGCCAGGTAGAAATCCTTTGCAGCTGGTTAGGCAAATCCAGCGTCGCAATGACGTTGCGGTTACCATACACGTCATCCAGTAATTCCTTAGGGCTAACAATCCCTTCCCGAATTCCTGCCCTGGCCACTGTGCTGTATATCAGCTCTTCAGGATATGGAATCGGGAAATTCAGCATGGCAGCTAGGCCTAGTTACCAAAACCCAGCCACTGGGCGCTGTTAAACACCAGCCCCGATTGATGCGCGGCATCCAGCATCTCGTCTTCGTTCGCCGCTTGAGAGTGCATAAAGCGCAAATCATCTGAGTCGAGGGTTTGCCACTCTTTCACTTTGACCGATTTGATTTTTTGCTTTTCCGTCACCGGCCGCACCTGCTCGGAAGACTTGTACCACTCAAGAATAATCGGCATCAGGTCTTTTAGCTGTAAGTCAGGGTGCTCCTCAAACGCTCGTTGAATTAACGGCTCCAAAAGGTCTGACTCATACCCCATATCAACCAGCATGTTATGCAGGCGAATTGCCTGTTCGTTTCCGTTGTACTGAACAGATTTCCGGATCTGGTCTTTGCTCGACTCCAGGAGGGTACTGAGTTCCAGAATTTTCTTATCCACGTCAGGGATTATAAGATCTGAGAACTGGGCAATTCTGCTTGGGTCGCCAGAGCGCAAAGCTTCCATCATCGGGTGAATCTGCTTTAGTTCGTCTTGATACACCTTTTTCATTATATTGGGTGTGATTCGTTCCGTGCCTGTTACAACTGCTCGAATCTGGGACAGGACAAACAATTTGATCACAACATCCATGATCCCCTGAGACAGATCGAACCATAGCTCTCTTAAATCGTCCAACATGGTGTCATTGGCTTTGGTTAGCCACTGGTACTTCCACAGCTTTTTTGTGAACGCGCCCCATTCAGTTCGGTCTACGTTTTCGTCGGCTCTAGGTTTACGCAGTGGTTCCCACAATATTGACCCAAACCCCGCCCCGCGCCGTGCAGATCGGAGGTCTGTCTCAAATATCGGTCGCGCCTTTGGTGTTCCGACCATTACCACTGGTACGGAGATTTCATTTACCAAAGTTACGAAGAAGTTCAGCATCCTCTCGGCTCCCCCGGCTTTACCGAGGTTCAGGTGCTGCATTTCGTCAATGACCAGTAACCCAATCGCGTAGGTGTTTGCCAATTGCGACATCAGCGCAATCATTGATTCTACGCCGTGACGCTTTTCACCATAATGCCGGACATAATCTGTCCCAAGGATGGAATCGATTTCCCGAAAAAAATTGTGGCAGAGGCTCTTAAGAGTGCCATCATGAGGACAATCGATTTTCAGAAACACAATCTGCGTGAAATTGTGTTTCGGGTGATGGATCATCTGTGGATAGGTTGCCAGGATTCGATTTAGCGAACTGGTTTTTCCGGAACCGGAGCACCCAATGAATGCGAGGCTTTTCGCAGTCGACTCCACGTGATCAAAGCGAAATGCCTTTAAGTCTCCGCTCTTGATTCGCTCATATCCGTTCTGTAGGTGGGCCGAAAGATCACCAGTGGCAATATTGCGCCCCACATATCCCTGACGCAGCATGATCGAGATTTTTGATTCAAGCTCAATGTGACGCGCCAGCGGCTGAAAAAAACCGTCCAGGAGCTGGGAGATAATGTGCACGCGTGTCTGGCCGTCCAGGTATACTTCTGTCGGTCGGAGCTCCATAGCCTCACTGAGCCCGGCTATGAGCTGTTTACGGTCTGGTATTGGCGGTAAGGCCTCAATCAGTGGATTGCCATGATATGACGGTATCCCGGTGTCCTGGTAAACGGCCCTCACCATGCCTGAAGGTAAAGTCATTCATCGTCTCCAAACAGCTCATCCAGAAAATCCGGGAAGGCGCCATCGTCGGGCTTGCCATGTAGGTAGGTTACATCAGATTTCGATTTACTAGTGTCAGGTTGCCGCGCCTTCGTTTGTTCAGCTCTTTGAGCATCTCGCTCTTGCTTGCGATTATCACGTATGCCTCTGACTGTTGCGGCTTTCGATTGCTGTTTATTGATGGCGGGGCGCGAACGCTCAGCGTTTTTGATAGTGTTGCTGACCAGATTTTCCAGGTCTCGTTTGCTGGTTGTCTCAGCCACTTTGGCAACGCTCGTCGCTTTTCGTTGTTCTTGCTGAGTGGCCCATAACTCCCACATGGACTTGCCGCGAAACTGGCGCGAACGATCGGTCAGAGAACACACCCAGTATTCCGAACCGTTTTTTTCCGGGAAAAGATAAATATAATCAGCCACTGCAGGATCATAAGCTGCCCGAAGGCCTGTGACTCTGCGATCTCCGTTCCTGTGCAGCCAGCCAGATGCTAATAACTCCTTAGACGTATAATAAGCACCAAAACAGCTAATCCCCAAATCAGAAAGGTGGACTCTTTGGCGTGGCAACAAAGCAATGCGCAAGGCTTGTTCCGATACGTTCTTCAAGCGACCGGTTCGATTCTGTATACCCCAATTCCAGATGTTGAGAGGGGTTAACGCCATATCGTTTGGCATGTCCGGATCGCGGTCGTACTTCGACAGCACTGCATATTGGTTCCGGTGAAGAATCGAGGCGAGCATGATTTGGGTGAAATCGTCCAGAGTGAGTGTTGCATCAAGCCTGTAGTCCTTTCCGCCCTGTTTTCTGACTTTTGTCCCTGTCACGACACCCGGCGCAAACGTCTTGAATTCAGCTTGCAGGGTTCGGAAATAACGCTCAACTATCCCTTTCGCATCTCCCCGGTATGGCGGTGTAACCTCAATGCGCACGCCAAACGCTTTCTCCAGGGATTCAATCTGATGCCCGAGTAATTCGCCACGGTCCGCAAGGATGGCATCTGGGATCCCAACAGTTGGCCACTGCTCTTGCGTAATCTCCAGATCATAACGGGCGCAGAGTTCAGTCTTGTCTGACATGGACGTAGTCAGAGCACTCATTGCTGTGACATAGGATGGATTTTCCAACCCTATGTAAAAGCCCGCCACCATGCGACTAAAGACATCAACCACCACGTACAGAGTCGGACGACCGATGATCCGTTGCCGGTCTGCCGATAGCAGGTAAACATCAGCAATCGTTGCATCAATTTCATATCTTGAGCCTGGGCCCAGCACTCCTGCTGTGGCGGTCCCTATTAACGGTCGTATATCTTTCTGGTAGGAGATTCTGTTTGCTCTTAAGCGAATCCGATCGGCGTTCTCATACTCTCTTCTGTAAAAATATCTGATTTGATCAAGTGTTGGATAATCTTCTGGCCGTACATCGGGATTAGCAGCCTCGAACATATCGATGAATCGTCGATGAGCGTATGGGAGGCTATGGCCCTTGTCGTTGACGTAGTAGCGATCAAGTACCAGACGAAACATCTTTCCGATGGAGCCATCGACGGTAATCCCGGTACCCGGCGAAATTTTCCGAGGTCGGCCCAATTTCTTTCTGGATACTTTTTTCTGGCCCTTTCCTCCGGATTTTCGGTAATCAGGTAACAACGCATTGGGCACCACTCCTCTCTGCCAGTACTGACGGAGGTTTTTATAAAGCGATTTTCTGGGTTTGCCGGTTTCGTCACTACGAGACTGGACTAACGGACCCCTGCCACTGCGGTAATAAATTTCTTCATCAACAATCAAAGGGGCTATTAACTCATACCGCTGGTCCCGAATCATTTGGGCTTTACTGCCCTGTTCCACGGCTAGCGAGGCGAGTTCCGAGTAGGGATCTTCTACCCGGCGAAGTGATTCATCTAATATCCATTGCTCGATCTCAGTGACTTTGACCAGCTCAGGCCACCCTTTAGCTGAGTCAATATTCATCCAGATAGCGTGTTGGCCCGCCAATGCCAATATGCGATACCGCTCCCGCCCGAGCTTAAAGACGTCATTGATTCGCAGCATAACTAGCCCTCAGCAGCTCGATATCCTCTACTACCTGCAGGTCTCTCGATACCAGCTTGTTCCACGGGATGGAGATATCGAACGTTAATACTCTCAAAGCTGCCAGTGCCCGTAACCTAGCCAGCGATGTGCCTGGCTCAAGTGAGTAAGAGTGGTCAATCAGCATTCCAATGTCCGGGAGTCTGGTATTAGGGTTATCTGCCAACGCACTGACATAGATCGGCAAACTCTGAAATAAGACCTCCAGGCTCTCACCTTGCACTCGTGCGGAATAAAGCAGATCAAGATTTGCCATTACGGTGGAGGGCATTTGCTTCTCGGTTATCAGATACCAGGGGATACCTTTAAGTTTCCAATACCGACGCTCAATTTCCAGTTTTTCTACTGTTCGCGGATCCATTAGGTCGGATGAGACTTTCACTTGGATCGCCATACTCTGTGGCCCAGTCGACGTGGAAAGGTCGACAAAAAAATCGCTGGACATGATCTGGTGGTATCCGCTTGCTGCGGGATGAGAAATTTTGGCTTGTTCAGCCAGTGAGAGAGTGTCTTCTATTCGGAGAGGAAACTGCTCACGGATATCAATGACATCCGGGTTCCATTCAATTAACAAAAAAGCCGCAAGTTCTGTGTCAGAGAAGAAATGGTGGGTTCGCCCTGTCAAGTGGCCCATCACCCGGTGCGAACGCCCCTCGGAGGGTAGATCTCTGACCGTGAGCCATGGATGGTAGTCTTTACCATTTCCTTTGCCACGGTTTTCCTTGATCCACTTTTCAGTTTTTTTGTCGAGTTTGTAGTTAGCCATTCCCGATAGCTCCATAGGAGAATAGCCAAACTTTGCCACACCGACCGCCTGTTACCAACTTTATTCCAAAGTTACCAACTCTTTTACCTTGTTACCAACTTTATTACCATCCCACACGAAGAAGGCAGTGTGCTATGGGTTTACTCTACCGTCACGCTTTTTGCGAGGTTTCTGGGCTGGTCCACATCTGTGCCTTTAAGCACGGCAACGTGATACGACAGCAACTGTAACGGCACGGTATACACAATCGGTGCGGTGATTTCGTGTACTTCCGGAAGCTGAATCACGTGGATATTATCTTCCGGCTTTATGTTCGCCGCACGATCCGCAAACACGAATAGCTCGCCGCCTCTGGCACGCACTTCTTCCAGGTTCGATTTCAGCTTCTCGGCCATGTGATTGTTGGGGGCAACCGTAACTACGGGCATTTCGCTGTCCACCAGTGCCAGAGGACCATGCTTTAGCTCGCCTGCGGGATAGGCTTCTGCATGAATATACGAAATCTCTTTCAGCTTCAGCGCGCCTTCCATCGCCACCGGGTACTGAGAACCACGGCCCAGGAACAGGGCATGGTTTTTGTCCATGAAGCGCATGGACATTTCAGCGATTTCACCATCCAGCGCCAGCACGTCGTTCACCTGGCCCGGCACCAAATGTAGCGCTTTGACGATCTCGGCTTCCCGCTCTTCACTCAGGCCATTTTTACGCGCCAGTGCCAAAGTAAATAACAGCAGGGCCGTTAGCTGGGTGGTAAAAGCTTTGGTGGAGGCAACGCCAATTTCGGGGCCGGCCTGGGTCATGATAACCAGGTCTGATTCGCGCACCAGGGTGCTGCCCGGTACGTTGCAGATCGCCAGGGCGGCGCGGAAACCGGCTTTTTTTGCCTGGCGCAGTGCGGCCAGCGTATCGGCGGTTTCACCAGACTGTGAGATACACAAAAACAGGGTGTCTTTCTGGATTACGTGGTTGCGATAGCGAAACTCGGAGGCTACTTCCACGGAGCAAGGCACACCTGCCAGATCTTCAATCCAGTAGCGAGCCACCATGCCAGCGTGGTAGCTGGTACCACAGGCAATGATCTGTACATGGCGAACGTCCTGCAGCAGGTTACCAGCTTCGGTCCCCAGGGCCTGTTCCAATACCTTGGTGGCGGTGACTCGTCCTTCCATGGTGGCCTTGATGACTCTTGGCTGCTCATGAATCTCCTTGAGCATGTAGTGGCGATACTCGCCTTTGTCGGCGGAGTCTGCACTGTGCTCAAAACGGTTGGTGGCGCGCTCAACAAGTGCACCGCTGCGGTCGTGAATTTCAATACGGTCGCGACGGATATCCGCAAGGTCGCCTTCTTCCAGAAAAATGAAGCGGTCGGTTACGGGGAGCAGCGCAAGCTGGTCAGACGCAATGAAGTTTTCACCGATCCCCACGCCGACAACCAGCGGGCTACCTTCACGGCAAACCACCATGTGGTCAGGCTCATCGGCATGCACCACTGCCAGCGCATAGGCACCGCGCAGGCGGGTTACAGAGATCTTCACCGCCTCGTACAGTTTGCCCAGTTCGCGGTAGTTCTTTTCTATCAAGTGCACAACAACTTCTGTGTCCGTCTCAGACGTAAACTTGAAGCCGTCGGCCTTCAGTTCCTCGCGCAGTTCCTGGTAGTTCTCGATGATACCGTTGTGCACGATTGCGAGGCGGTCGCCAGACATGTGTGGGTGAGCATTAAGCTGTGATGGCTCTCCGTGGGTTGCCCAACGGGTGTGAGCAATACCCAGATAACCTGTGAGTGGGTTGGCTTCAATGGCAGCCGCAAGCGAGGCTACCTTGCCCACCTCCCGAGCGCGCTGAACGGCACTCTTGCCATCCAGAACGGCCATACCGGCAGAATCATATCCCCGGTATTCCAAGCGGCGCAGGCCCTCAAGAAGAATGCCCTGAACGTCCCGTTCCGAAACTGCACCTACAATGCCACACATGCTGTCTGTCCTGTTCGTGATAAAAAATCGTGGTAATTACCGGGAGAAAATTACGGTCAGTGTTTTTCCGGTTTTTGCCAGCCGGAGATGTTGCGCTGGCGACCCCGGGCTACGGCCAGTTGCTGCTCAGGCACATCCTTGGTAATCGTAGAGCCAGCACCAACTGTGGCACCTGCAGCAATCGTAACCGGCGCCACAAGCGCGCTGTTGGAGCCTACAAACACACCGTCGCCCAACACGGTTTTGTACTTGTTCACGCCATCATAGTTGCAGGTAATAGTGCCTGCACCTACGTTTACGTTAGCGCCCAGCGTAGCATCACCCACGTAACTCAGGTGGTTAATTTTGCTGCCCTCGCCAACGATGGTGTTTTTTGTTTCAACAAAATTCCCTACCTTGCTGTTAGCTGCCAGTTGCGTGCCTGGCCGCAGGCGAGCAAAGGGCCCAACGTTGGCATTGGGGCCCACATTGCTTTGCTCAATGACGCTGTTGGCATGTATATGGACGCCATCGGCGATATTGCTATCGGTGATGACACAACCGGGACCGATGGATACATGGCTGCCCAGTGTCACCTTGCCATTAAAGACCACATTCACATCGATCAGTATGTCGTTGCCGATGGTGAGTTCACCGCGCACATCCACTCGCGATGGGTCAGCCAGGGTGGCGCCTTCAGTCATCAGGCGCTCTGCTTCCCGGCTTTGATACCAGCGCTCAAGCTCGGCCAGTTGCAGGCGATTGTTCACGCCCTGTACTTCAAACGGGTTGCCCGGCTGAGCCACGTTTACCGTCATGCCAGCCTGAACCGCCATGGCGATAATATCAGTGAGATAATATTCGCCCTGGGCGTTGCTGCTCGATAGCTGGGGAAGCCAGGCTTTCAAGTGGCGCGCACTTACGGCAAGAATGCCTGTGTTGACTTCATTAACAGCCAACTGATCCGGGCTGGCGTCTTTTTGTTCAACGATGGCGGTAACCTGCCCCGCTTGGTCGCGCAAAATACGGCCATAGCCCTGGGGGTTGTCCAGAGTCACCGTTAACAACCCAAGGGTGGTTTCGTCCAGACCCTGCACCAAACCCTGCAGGGTTTGTGCTGTGGTCAGGGGCACATCACCATAAAGCACCAGAACCCTGGCATCGTCAGGCAGCTCAGGCAGTGTTTGAGCGACAGCGTGGCCTGTTCCCAGCTGCTGTTCCTGCATCACCCAGCTTACGCTGTAAGCCTTTGAAGCCTCTCGTACCTGATCAGCCCCGTGGCCAATCACGCCATGTACTTTTTCGGCGCCCAATGTCTGGGCAGTCTCGATCACGTGATGGAGCATCGGCCGCCCTGCCACTTTATGCAGAACCTTCGGCAGCGATGATTTCATCCTTGATCCCTGGCCGGCAGCCAGGATAACAACGTGCAACGGTGACATGGGGCAACAACTCCCTTACGTGGTCGGGGTTCTATATCAATGGTAGTTCACACAACAAAAAAGCCGCACCTCGGAATGGAAGGATGCGGCTTCTTCGATGCAAGCTCTCGCAATCTGTTCTATCGAACGTTTTTGCGCAGCTTTTGCAGGGTGCGTAGCTGAGCAGCCGCTTCGGCCAACTCTGCAGCCGCACGATAGTACTCAAACTCACCCGTCTTGTTCGCCAATGCTGCTTCGGCGTCTTTTTGAGCCTGCACTGCGGCAGCCTCATCAACGTCTTTCGCCCGCACCGCTGTATCGGCCATCAATGTTACAAGATTTGGCTGCACTTCCAGGTATCCCCCGGAAACGTAGAGGATTTCCTCTTCGCCACCTTGTTTGATGATCCGGACTGCCCCCGGCTTAAGCGCGGACAGCAACGGAGCATGGCCAAACTGAATGCCCAACTCACCCTCGGTGCCGGTAGCGATAAGCATCTCTACCAGACCGGAGTAAATCTTCTTCTCAGCGCTTACGACGTCACAATGTACAGTCATAGCCATATCTCTAAGCCTCTTGGGTCAGAAATTGAAAGAGGATTACTTCGCTTCTTTCGCTTTCATGGCCTTCGCTTTTTCGATGGCTTCGTCCATGCCGCCAACCATGTAGAACGCCTGCTCAGGCATATCATCATAGTCACCGGCAAGGATGCCTTCAAAGCTGCTGATGGTCTCTTTCAGAGACACGTACTTGCCAGGTGAACCGGTAAATACTTCAGCAACGTGGAACGGCTGAGACAGGAAACGCTCAATCTTACGAGCACGGGAAACGATCTGCTTGTCTTCTTCAGACAGTTCGTCCATGCCCAGAATGGCGATGATGTCTTTCAGTTCCTTGTAGCGCTGCAGTACGTTCTGCACACCACGGGCAACCGTGTAATGCTGCTGACCAATGATCAGCGGATCCAGCTGACGGGAGGTGGAGTCCAGCGGATCGATCGCAGGGTAGATACCCTTGGAAGCGATGTCACGGCTCAGTACCACAGTCGCATCAAGGTGCGAGAAAGTGGTAGCTGGTGACGGGTCAGTCAAGTCATCCGCCGGTACGTATACCGCCTGAATGGACGTGATAGAACCAGTCTTGGTGGAGGTAATACGCTCCTGCAACTCACCCATTTCCTGGGCCAGAGTCGGCTGATAACCTACCGCTGAGGGCATACGACCCAGCAGTGCAGATACTTCGGTACCGGCCAGGGTGTAACGGTAGATGTTGTCGATAAACAACAGCACGTCACGACCTTCGTCACGGAACTTCTCAGCCATGGTGAGACCGGTCAGGGCAACACGCAAACGGTTTCCTGGCGGCTCGTTCATCTGGCCGTAGACCATCGCTACTTTATCAAGAACGTTAGAGTCCTTCATTTCGTAGTAGAAGTCGTTACCTTCACGAGTCCGCTCACCAACACCTGCGAATACGGAGAGTCCGGAGTGCTCTTTCGCGATGTTGTTGATCAGTTCCATCATGTTAACAGTCTTGCCCACACCGGCGCCGCCGAACAGGCCAACTTTACCACCCTTGGCGAACGGGCAGATCAGGTCGATAACCTTGATACCTGTTTCCAGCAGGTCGGCAGAAGCTGACTGATCTGCATAGCTCGGTGCTTTGCGGTGGATAGCCCAACGCTCTTCTTCACCGATAGGGCCGGCTTCGTCGATAGGACGACCCAAAACGTCCATGATGCGACCCAGAGTCTGGGTGCCCACAGGTACCGAAATCGGCTTGTGTGTGTTTTCTGCTTTCAGGCCACGCTTCAGGCCTTCAGTGCTGCCCATCGCGATGGTGCGAACAACGCCGTCGCCCAGCTGCTGCTGAACTTCCAGTGTAGTTTCGCCACCTTCAAGCAGCAGTGCGTCGTAAATGCCTGGAACGGCGTCACGTGGGAATTCCACGTCGATAACCGCGCCAATGATCTGAACGATGTGTCCGCTACTCATGCTCGGTTCCTCGTTATCTTCATAGTCAATAATACCAGTAGGATTGTGGCGAATCAGACCGATGCCGCGCCGCTCACAATTTCCGAAATCTCTTGCGTAATGGCTGCCTGACGAGCTTTGTTGTATACCAACTGCAGGTCTTTGATAATGTCACCGGCGTTATCGGTAGCACTCTTCATGGCAATCATTCGGGAGGCCTGTTCGCAAGCCAGGTTCTCTACCACGCCCTGATACACTTGGGACTCAATATAGCGTGGCAGTAGCCCGTCGAGAATCGGACGTGCATCCGGCTCGTAAATGTAATCCCACTGGGTACCGATATCTTCTTCGATGCCTTCCGGCAGCGGCAGTAGCTGCTCTGATTTCGGCAGTTGCGTCATGGTGTTGACGAATTCGTTGCTCACCAGATACAGGCGGTCAATCTTGCCCTCACTGAAAGCATCGAGCATCACCTTGACGTTACCGATCAGAACTTCCGCGCTGGGATCGTCACCGATGTGTGTCAGTGCCGCGACCACGTTGCCACCGTAGCTGCGGAAAAATGAAGCGCCTTTCTGCCCGATAGCACAGAGGTCAATCGCAACATTTTTGTCTTTCCATTCACGCATTTCGCGCACGAGCAATTTGAACGCATTGGAGTTCAAACCACCGCACAATCCGCGGTCGGAGGAGATAACGATGTAGCCTACACGTTTCACCTCACGCTCAATCATGAACGGATGACGGTAATCCTTATTGGACTTGGCAATGTGTCCAATTACCTGGCGCATCTTCTCCGCATAAGGCCGCGTAGCCCGCATGCGTTCCTGAGCTTTACGCATTTTACTCGCCGCAACCATTTCCATGGCGCTGGTGATTTTTTGCGTGCTCTTGATGCTGCCGATCTGGTTACGTATTTCTTTTCCGATGGCCATAGATCACTGCCCTTTCAAGTTAGACACTCATTTGGACCTGCAAGCCCGCCGCAGCGGGCCAGCGGTGTTACCAGGTTTGAGTGGTCTTGAATTTCTCCAGCGCAGCTTTAAGACCTGCGGCAACGTCATCGTTGTAGTTGCCTTCGGCACCGATCTTCTCAAGCAGTTCTTTTTGCTCTGAACGCAACCAATCCAACAACTGGGCTTCAAACTGAACAACTTTGGCGACGTCTACGTCATCAAGGAAGCCTTCGTTAGCTGCGAACAGAACACTACCCATTTCAGCCACAGTCATTGGGCTGTACTGGTTCTGCTTCATCAGTTCAGTAACACGCTGACCGTGCTCGAGCTGCTTACGTGTCGCGTCATCCAGATCCGAAGCAAACTGCGCAAACGCTGCCAGCTCGCGATACTGAGCCAGCGCCAGACGGATGTTACCGCCCAGTTTCTTCATGATCTTGGTCTGAGCTGCACCACCTACCCGAGATACCGAAATACCAGCGTTCATCGCCGGACGGATGCCGGAGTTGAACAGGTTGGTCTCAAGGAAGATCTGACCGTCGGTAATGGAGATTACGTTGGTCGGTACGAAAGCCGAAACGTCACCAGCCTGGGTTTCGATGATTGGCAGTGCGGTCAAAGAACCGGTCTTGCCTTTCACTTCACCGTTGGTGAACTTTTCAACGTAGTCCGCGTTTACGCGGGATGCACGCTCCAGAAGACGGGAGTGCAGATAGAAAACGTCACCAGGATAAGCTTCACGACCTGGTGGACGACGCAGCAGAAGGGAGATCTGACGGTAAGCAACAGCCTGCTTTGACAGGTCATCGTATACAATCAGGGCATCTTCACCGCGGTCACGGAAGTATTCACCCATGGTGGTACCGGAGTACGGTGCCAGGAACTGCATCGCGGCCGGGTCTGCGGCGCCAGCGGCAATCACAATGGTGTGATCCATCGCACCATGCTCTTCAAGCTTGCGCACAACCGCAGCAATCGAAGACTGCTTCTGGCCAATGGCAACATAGATACACTTGATGCCGGAGTTCTTCTGGTTGATGATCGCGTCGATGGCGACAGCTGTCTTACCAATCTGACGGTCACCAATGATCAGCTCACGCTGGCCGCGGCCAACCGGAACCATGGTATCGATCGCTTTCATACCAGTCTGGATCGGCTGATCAACAGACTGACGCTCGATAACACCCGGTGCTACCTTCTCAACGGGATCGGTCAGGGTAGTACCCAGCTCGCCTTTGCCGTCGATCGGGTTACCCAGACCGTCAACAACGCGACCAAGCAATTCCGGACCAACAGGCACTTCAAGAATACGGCCGGTACAACGAACTTTCTGGCCTTCAGCCAGACCTTCATAGTCGCCCAGTACTACGGCACCGACAGAGTCGCGCTCAAGGTTCAGCGCCATGCCGTATGTGCCGTTAGCAAATTCGATCATTTCGCCGGACATTACGTCGGCAAGGCCGTGAATCAGCACAATACCATCTGCAACAGACAGGATAGTGCCTTCGTTTTTTGCTTCAGAAGAGATATCGAGCTTTTCGATTCTCTTTTTAATGATGTCACTGATCTCGGATGGATTCAGTTGCTGCATGCCTTTGTCCTCAAACCTTTTGCTGAAATCAGGAGCCCAGAGCTTTAGCCATTTTGGCCAGCTTGCCACGGACTGAAGCGTCAATAACCAAATCGCCGGTATTTACCACCACGCCGCCAATCAACGAACGATCAACAGCGGTTTCCAGGGCGACTTTACGCTCCAGTTTCCTGGACAATGCTTCTGCCAGCTTTTGCTGCTCTTCCGGAGTCATTTCAAACGCAGTACTTACCTTCATGTTTACCGTGCGCTCAAGTTCTGCGCGGTAGAAGGTGAACAGGGTTGAAATTTCCGGCAGCAACGCCAGACGCTTGTTTTCAGCAAGAATCAACAGGAAGTTTCTGAGCGCTTCGGGCATCTGTTCTTCAGCAGTATCGAAAAACAGCTCTGCCTTGCGTTGCTCAGACAGGCCAGGATTGGCCAGAATTTTCTTCACAGCGCCGTCAGCTGCCAGCATACCAACAAGAGCAAGAGCCTGATCCCAGGATCCAACGGCGTCTCGCTCTTTCGCGGCTTCAAAAACGGCTTTTGCGTAGGGCCGGGCTAACGTAGTCAGTTCTGCCATGGGACCCTCGCTTAGAGTTGTGCTGCCAGCTTGTCCAGCATCTCGCTGTGAGCTTTGGCATCGACAGAGGTTTCCAGAATCTTCTCGGCACCGGCAATGGCAAGCAATGCCACTTCAGTTCTTAGTGCGTCGCGAGCCTGAACACGCTCCTGTTGAATTTCCGCTCGGGCTTGCTCAATGAGCTTTTCGCCTTCTTTGCGGGCATCGTCTTTGGACGCTTCCACAATCTGAGCGGCACGCTTGTTGGCCTGATCAATCAGAACGGAAGCTTCTTCTTTGGCTTGCTGCATTTGCTGGGCGGCTTTCTCCTGAGCAAGCTCAAGGTCCAGTGAAGCCCGGTCAGCAGCGGAAAGACCATCAGCAATCTTCTTCTGGCGCGCTTGCATGGCAGCCGTAATAGGCGGCCAAACATATTTCACGCAGAACCAGACGAAAATAGCGAAGGCAATCGATTGCCCTATCAACGTAAGGTTTATATTCACGGCAATATACCTCTTGCTATTCGTTGCGTGCTGGAGACCAAAAAACCGGGCGCCAGGCTCTGTTTACAAGAGCAGCGCCCGCATTATTGGGCTGATTAGCCAGCAACAACGAAGATCAGGTACATCGCGATACCAACACCGATCATTGGAACGGCGTCCAGCAGACCAGCCATGATGAAGGTTTTAACCTGCAGCTGGTTAGCCATTTCTGGCTGACGGGCTGTAGCTTCAAGCAGTTTGCCGCCCAGAATACCGAAGCCAATACCGGTGGCCAGTGCGCCCATACCGATGATGATCGCTGCTGCAATATATACCATTTCCATTGAGAACTCCTCAGTTTTTCAGATAGTTAAGGGTTTGCTTTTTAACGGGTAAATCAGTGATCTTCGTGCGCCGCTGCAAGATAAACTATTGTCAGCATTGTGAAAATAAATGCCTGCAGCGGAATTACCAGAATATGGAAAATTGCCCAGGGCAGGTTCAGTGTCCACTGTGCCCAGAACGGCAACAGTGCGATCAGGATAAACACTACTTCGCCAGCATACATGTTACCGAACAGACGCAGTGCCAGACTGATAGGCTTCACTACCAGAACCAGAACTTCCAATACCAGGTTTACAGGAATCAGAGCCCAGTGATTAAAAGGCTGCATGCTCAGCTCTTTGGCGAAACCGGTAATACCTTTCACTTTCAGGCTGTAGAAGATGATTAGCAGGAAAACGCCTATGGAAATACCAAAGGTGGCGTTGGGATCGGTCGTCGGGACAATCTTGAAGTACTCAAGACCCATAGCCGAAGCCAGCATGGGCACGTAGTCTACCGGGATGAACTTGAGCATGTTCATCAGCAAAATCCACACGAAAATGGTCAGCGCCAGCGGTGCAATCATCGGGTTGCGGGCATGGAAGCCATCGCGCACCAGGTTTTCGATAAATTCTACAGTGACTTCCACCAGATTCTGCAAAGCGCCCGGCACACCGGTAGTGACACGCGTTGCGACATAGCGGAAAAGTCCCAGAAACAGGAGACCCATTGCAATGGACCAGCCCAAAGTGTCCACATGGACAGCCATGAACCCCATATCGGAGGCTTCCTGCGCGGTGCGGGCGAAGGTCCATGCGGACTCGCTCATCACGCTGCCATCAAATCGCTCGTAGCCAGCTTCAAGCTTGCCATAGGTCAGATTCTGGAGGTGGTGCTTTATATACTCTACTGGGGTATCAGCCATTCTGCTCTCGTCCAGTCATCGCCGTGGTTTAGGCCGTATCAGCCAGCGCAATGCGCCACCTGCCAGGACCATCACAGCAAAAGTGAATAACAGAGCCGGTACATGTACCGGCTCCATTAAAGTGAAAACGGCCGCGAAGAAAACTGCGGTAAGGGCGATTTTAGTGGATTCCGCCCGAAACAAATTCCCCACCATCAGATGCGCGTTACGTGCGCCCTGGTAACGATAAACCCGGTGTACAAACCAGGCGTTCGGCACTATAAATATAAGACCGCCAACAAAAGCGGAATAACCGGCCAAAGGACTGTGCAGTAACCATAAGAGACTGAAAACACTCAGCCCTGTAAACTCCATGATCAGCCAGCGGGCCAACGGAACCTTGGTGATTCGAGATTGCCGAGGTTTCATATCACCGCCATAATTCCAATCGCGCGAAATTATATGTTTTAAGCACTTGTTGTTCAACCAGACTCTGCACTAAACCTGGCTGGTTTTTCGTCACATCGGGATTGAGAACTGCTATTTATCACACACCTAGTGGGTCCCGCCCTTTGCGGTCACGACATCTGGTGGTTAGTGGCTTTCAGTCAGAATTCCGAATTTATTTTCAATTAACGGATATGGCCCAGAATACCGTCCAACTCATCCAGTGAACTGTACTCAATAACCAGCTTGCCTTTACCCCGCTGACCATGGGCAATGGATACTTTTGCTCCCAGACGCTCCGCAAGATCATCCTGCAGGGCACGTATATTGGGATCAATGGCGCCTGGCTTTGCCGGTTTTCCAGCGCCGGCTTCCTGCTGCAGCCGGCGAACAAGGGCTTCAGTCTGGCGCACCGACAAGGATTTGGCGACAACCTGTTTGGCCACCTGCATCTGCTGTTCCGGCGTGAGTGTCAGCATGGCCCGGCCGTGGCCCATTTCGAGATCGCCGTGCTCCAGCATCAAGCGCACATCTTCGGTTAGCCCAATCAGTCGCAGCAGGTTTGTGATGGTGGAACGGGACTTACCCACAGCTTCCGCTACCTGGGCCTGAGTAAGGCCGAACTCGTCCTGCAAGCGCTGGAGCGCGAAGGCCTCTTCTATAGGATTGAGGTTTTCACGCTGAATGTTCTCGATGAGCGCCATGGCAATGGCGGCTTCGTCGGGAACATCCCGGATGATGGCAGGGATGCTGTCGAGCTCCGCCATTTGGGTAGCCCGCCAGCGGCGCTCACCGGCAATCAGCTCGTAGCGGCCTTCCGCAATGGGACGAATAACAACGGGCTGCATCACCCCTTGCTGGCGAATGGAGTCTGCCAGCTCCTGCAGAGCGGCTGGATCCATGTCACGGCGTGGCTGAAAACGGCCGCGCTGGATCAGATCGATAGGAACCTGCCGCAACTCACCGTCATGGTTTTTCAGCTCCTGATCCAGGTTCACCCTGGAGCCGGCCAGCAGGGCTCCCAGCCCGCGCTCGCCCAATCCTCGTTTCTTCGCCGCCATGGTGTCAGTCATTCTTCCCGTTGATAGTCGTTGTGCTTCTTTATTAAGAGAGACCAGCCACTATGTTACACCGCAACCGGAGCCGATGTCTTTTTCACCCCGTGGCGACGCACCATTTCACCGGCCAGCGCCAGGTAAGCAATCGCACCCTTGGAGGTTTTGTCATACTTTAATGCGGGCATGCCATAGCTGGGCGCTTCCGCAAGACGCACGTTACGGGGAATTACCGCACGGTACACCTTGTCTCCGAAATACTCTGTAAGCTGGCCAGACACATCCAGCGTGAGACTGTTCCGGGGGTCGTACATGGTCCTGAGGATGCCCTCGATCTCCAGATTCGGGTTAACCGTCTCCTTGATCTGCTCCACGGTATTCATCAGTGCAGCCAGACCTTCCAGAGCGTAGTACTCACACTGCATGGGAATAAGTACTGAATCAGCGGCAGACAGAGCGTTCACCGTTAACAGGCTGAGTGAGGGCGGGCAATCGATCAGAATGTAATCGTAGTTGTCTCGAACGCCATTGATGGCAAGCCTGAGCCGATGCTCCCGGCCAATCTCGTTCATCAGCTCAACTTCAGCGGCGGTCAGATCGCCATTGGACGGCATGATGTCATAGCCGGAGGCCTCTGCAGGAATAATCACCTCGGCAGCGGTCGCACGCTTGGTAAGCAAGTCGTAGCCCGATAGTTCCAGGGAGCTTTTGTCAACACCACTGCCCATGGTGGCGTTGCCCTGGGGATCCATATCCACCAGCAGAACCCGGCGCCTGGTGGCGGCCAGTGAGGCTGCAAGATTGACGCAGGTAGTGGTTTTGCCCACACCACCTTTTTGATTGGTCACTGCAATCACGCGCGCCATGTCTCGCCTCCTTGTTAATGAATACCGCTGCCGAATACTGTTGCGAGTACTGGGTTTTTTCTGGTTAGAGTTGCTCTGACCGACCCAGGACCAGCAGGTGTCTCTCGCCGCCAGCGCCGGGAACGCCAAGAGTATGCGTGGATGATACCTGCCAACCCGCTGGAAGGGCAGCCACCTCATCATCCGGATACTGGCCTTTCATGGCAAGGAAGCTGCCATTGTGCGCCAGCAGGTCGCCACACCAGGCCACCAGGTTATCCAAGGCGGTAAACGCACGGCTGCTGATCTGGCTATATGGCTGTTCCGGCTTGCAGTCTTCGGCACGGCCATGGATAACATCCACGTTTTTGAGGCCCAGCTCCAGTACACACTGATTCAGAAAGCGGGTTTTCTTGCCGTTGCTGTCCAGCAGGGTGAAGCGCGTTTCCGGCATCACAATAGCCAAAGGAATTCCCGGCAGGCCACCGCCGGCACCCACATCGAGAAGATGTTCCGTGGTTACCCAAGGCAGAATACTGAGGCTGTCGAGCAACTGTCGGGAAACCATCTCCCCCTCGTTGCGCACAGCCGTGAGGTTGTATGCCTTGTTCCACTTGTTAAGCAGAGCAAGAAATGCCAACAGCTGTTGTTGCTTGTGGTCATCGAGGGAGAGCTGCATGTGCCCCAGCCCTTCCCGGAGTTGGCGCTGCCAGAGAGTTTGAGTCATGGCAGCATTCAGGCGCTCTGCTTGCGCAATAACTCGCGCTTTTTCAGGTTTACCAGAATCTGCGAGATCGCAGCCGGCGTTACACCCTGGATTCGCGATGCCTGGGCAACGGTTTCCGGTCGAACCTCTTTCAGTTTCTGCTTGATCTCATTCGACAGCCCGCCGATGGCATCGTAATCAAGGTCGATAGGCAGCGCCGTGTTCTCATTCCGGCGTAAACGCTCGATTTCATCGGTCTGGCGCGAAATGTAGCCTTCGTACTTGATCTCGATTTCCACCTGTTCCGCCACAACCGGGTCTTCCGATTGCGCGGCCCCAATCTCCGCTACGTGGCTGTATGCAATTTCCGGGCGGCGAAGCAACTCAGCCAGGGTGTGGTCCCGGGTCATGGGTTGCTTGAGAAAGTTATTGGCACGTTCACCCGCTTCAGTTGCAGGGTGTATCCTGGTGGTCTCCAGACGCTTGCGCTCTGTCGCAATGGCCTCAAACTTGGCATTGAATTTTTGCCAACGCTCGTCGTTCACCAGGCCCAGCTTGCGGCCAGTTTCGGTGAGACGCAGATCAGCATTGTCTTCACGGAGGATAAGCCGGTATTCCGCGCGGCTGGTGAACATGCGGTAAGGCTCTTTGGTCCCCATGGTGATCAGATCGTCCACCAGCACCCCGAGATAGGCTTCATCGCGGCGCGGATACCATTCGCTCTTTTCCTGCGCCCGCAGGGCGGCGTTGATACCCGCCAGCAAACCCTGGGCACCGGCTTCTTCATAGCCGGTGGTACCGTTGATCTGGCCAGCGAAATAGAGGCCCTGGATAAACTTGGTTTCCAGAGTGTGGCGCAGATCCTGGGGGTTCAGATAGTCGTATTCAATGGCATAACCGGGTCGCGTGATATGGGCGTTTTCGAAACCCGGAATGGAACGCACTGCCGCCAGCTGAATATCAAATGGCAAGCTGGTGGATATGCCATTCGGGTATAGTTCGTTGGTGGTCAGGCCTTCTGGCTCTACAAAAATCTGATGCGAGTCCTTGTCGGCAAAGCGGTTAACCTTGTCTTCAATCGACGGGCAATAGCGCGGCCCGACACCTTCAATGTTGCCGGCAAACATGGGCGAGCGATCAAAGCCGCTGCGAATAATATCGTGGGTCTGCTCGGTGGTGCGGGTAACGTAGCAGCACACTTGCTCAGGATGCTGGTCCCGGTTGCCAATAAACGACATCACTGGTGCTGGGTTGTCGCCCCACTGCTCCTGCATAACTGAAAAATCAACACTGCGAGCATCAATACGCGGTGGTGTGCCGGTTTTCAGGCGGCCCACGTTAAACGGCAATTCCCGCAACCGCTGAGCCAGCGCGTTGGCTGGAGCATCGCCGGCACGGCCGCCGGAATGCTGCTGCATGCCAATGTGGATAACGCCGCCGAGAAAGGTGCCGGTTGTCAGCACAACGGTTTTGGCGTTAAACCGGATGCCTGTCTGGGTCACCACGCCGGTTACCTGATCGTTTTCCACAATCAGGTCATCTGCAGCCTGCTGAAACAAGGTGAGGTTTGGCTCGCTTTCGAGAACCTGGCGAATGACTGCCTTATACAGAACCCGGTCAGCCTGAGCACGGGTAGCCCGTACAGCCGGGCCTTTGCGGCTATTGAGTACCCGGAACTGTATGCCCGCCAGATCCGTGGCCTGTGCCATAGCGCCGCCAAGGGCATCAATTTCCTTCACCAGATGGCTTTTGCCAATGCCACCGATGGCCGGGTTACAGGACATCTGCCCGAGGGTTTCAATGTTGTGGGTCAGCAGCAGGGTTTGCGAGCCCATGCGCGCGGCCGCAAGCGCAGCTTCGGTACCGGCATGGCCACCACCAATGACAATTACATCGAAACGGGTCGGAAAATCCACAGCTCACCTCGGAAATCGGGGGATAAAAACAGGGCCGGGAGTATAACGTTTCACCCGGAAAAATGCAGTCAGAATGTGCAAATTTTAACCAGAAGCACCTACGGATGGCAGCCAACACCCGAAAAATAACTGTTCAGCTACCCTTCCAATGAAGTGGAAAACCGAAATCATCAGGTTTTCATAGGCTTGGGCAGCTCTCCTCAAATAGTTTTCAATAAAGTTATCCACAAATCTGTTGCTTATCAAGAGCCTTGTATTGACAAGCAACCCGTTGTTTTAAAAGGTATTAGTAAAAACTATCCAAAGCTTGTCCGCAGCTTATCCAATTAATTATCCACAGGCTCTTATCCTGTCCGCCGTCTCAACCGCCACACCGCGATAAGCACCAGCCCATTAGCCGATGACAACAGCAAGAAGAAGCCCGGAATGCTTACATCCAGAACCCCGAGCACAAGGATACCTGTGAGCGCGCTCGCAACCATGAACAGCGCATTGATTACATTGAGAGCCGCAATGATTTGCGCCCGTTTATTTTGAGGGGTTTCATGCTGGATAAATGCGTAAAGGGGCACAATGAACAACCCGCCACAAACCCCGATGCCCACCAGATCGAGCAATACCCGGATGTAAGCCGGGTCGGTCATCAGAGTCCACCAGGTAGAAGGCTCCGGGCTTGCCGGTACTGCAAAGAACAGATCTATCCCTAACAGAGTCAGGCCAAGTGCGCCCCAGGGAACAGGGGCAAGAGTGATGCGATGTCGCGTAAGGCGCTCACACATCATCGATCCGATCGATATGCCCACAATAAACATGGATAGCAGAAGTGTGACCACAGTTTCATCACCCCGCAGATTACTCAGGGCAAAATTGGGAAACTGGGTGAGATAGGCTGCACCAAGAAACCAGAACCAGGAAATGGCGAGAATCGCCCAGAGTACCGGCTTGCGCTCGGCGGCCACACTCATGAGGTTCCAGGTTTCCAAAACAGGGCGGAAGCGAACTGCCTGCCCGTTGCTGACAACTCCGGTGTCTGGCACTTGTCTTGCGGCAATATAGCCCAGAACCGCCATCACCAGTACGCTTGTGGCCGTCAGCTTTGCGGCCCCCTCAAGCCCCATAAGCAAACCGGCTGCTATGGTGCCGAGCAAAATCGCCACGAAGGTGCCCATGCTCACAAGGCCATTGCCGCCCACCAGTTCATCATCTCCAAGCACTTGGGGCAAAATGGCGTACTTCACCGGCCCGAAAAACGTAGATTGGGCCCCCATCAGGAACAGCAACGCCAGGAGCCCTTCGTACCAACCAATCCAGAGTGCCAGGGTGGCCAGTACCATAATGGCTATCTCAGCCAGTTTTACCTTGCGGATTATGGCGGCTTTTTCATAGCTATCCGCCATCTGCCCGGCAATGCCGGAAAACAGAAAGAACGGCAAAATAAACAGAAACGCAGCCAGATTGATTACCGTGTTCACAGATAGCCCCATCAAGCCCGTGGTCTTGTAGGCAATCAGCAACAGGAGTGCGCTTTTATAGAGGTTGTCGTTAAACGCCCCGGAAAACTGAGTGAGGTAAAACGGCAAAAATCGACGCTGTCCCAGTAGGCGGAACTGGCTGGATATGGCCATGAAAACATCCGGATTGTAGGGTCATGCCAGCCCGCTCATTAATCGATCGAACTGGCTTGGGATAAAGATGCTTGACGCTCCAGCTCATGTTCAATCGCATTGGCGGATTTCGCAAAGCCGGCCAGCAGATTGTATAGCACCGGAATGATAAACAACGTAAGCGTGGTCGCAAAAATCAGCCCACCCAGAATCACCATACCAATTGCTGCACGGCTTTCTGCGCCTGCGCCCGTGGCAACCACCAGAGGCACTGCACCGAAGACTGTGGATATAGTGGTCATCAATACCGGCCGGAAGCGCAAGGATGCTCCCGCCAGAATTGCCTCTTTAACCGCGTAGCCTTCATCTCGCAGCTGGTTGGCAAACTCCACAATCAATATGCCGTTCTTCGACATCAGCCCCAGCAGCATAATGATCCCGATCTGGCTATATATGTTCAAGCTGATGCCGCTCCACCACAATGCCAGCAGCGCGCCGGTTACTGCCAATGGCACAGGGAGCATGATGATCAGCGGATGAATCCAGCTTTCAAACTGGGCCGCCAGCACGAGGAACACGATAATGAAGGCCAAACCAAAGGTGACATAAATCGCTGAAGAGGATTCCTGAAACTCCCGGCTCAACCCCTGGTAGCTCAACCTGGCCTCTGAAGGCAGGCTGTCTACCGCCAAGGTGTTCAGATAGGTCAGTGCGGAGCCAAGATCGTAGCCATCTGCCAGAGATCCGCTGATAACCACGGCAGGCAGGCGATCTATGCGCCGAAGATCGGGGTTAGCCCCTTTCTCGGTGATTGAAACCAGTGCCTGCAGTGGAATCAGGTCGCCACCTTCTCTGGGGCGCAAGAATATCTGGCCCAGATCCGATGGGGTGGCACGGCTGGCATCATCTGCCTGCATTATGACATCGTACTCGCGGCCACGTTCCAGATAGGTGGTTACCTTCCGTGACGCCAACATGGTTTGCAGTGTAAGGCCCACATCTTCAATGGTAATGTCCAGATCTGCTGCTCGTTCGCGATCAATGGCAACACTGAGCTCCGGCCGGGTGAGTTCAAAATCGGTTTGCAGGTTCAACAGGTTGGGGTTTTCCTTGGCCCGCTCTACCAGTTCGTCACTCCAGGCTTGTACGGATTCATAGTCCGGCCCGGCAACCACGAACTCTACCGGTTGGCTAAAGCCACGCTGCCCCAGCCCTGGCGGATTAATGGCCGCCATGCGAATACCGGAAATATCATCAAACTTTTTTCGAATCTCGCTGGTAACCTGCTGCTGCTTGACCTCCCGCTCGTCCCAAGGGGCCAACCCCATAATAATAAACGCGCTGTCTTCCCGCTCGCGGAAGCCGACAATGGACAACATGCGGCTGGCCGGTCCATCTTCCAGAAAAGGCATCAGCTTTTCTTCTGCCTGCTTTACATAGTGATCGGTGTACTGAACGGTAGCACCCCGAGGCGCATTGGCGGGCATAATAATCGTGCCCCTGTCCTCAATAGGTGCCAGTTCCTGAGGCAGTTTCGGGTATATCACAACTGCCACAACCAAACCTACCAGACCAATGCCCAGCACCAGGCCCGCTTGATTGAGTGAAAACTTCAGCAGCCGCTCATATCCACTGGTGAGTCCGTTAAGCACCTTCTCGATGATGGCCCAAAAACCACGCCCTTCCCCACTTTCCGGGCTGGGCTTTAACCATTTGGAGCAAAGCATGGGTGCCAGAGTCAGTGCCACCAAACTGGACACAACAACTGCCGCCGCAAGAGTGAAACCAAACTCCGCAAACAGCCGGCCTATGTTGCCGCCCATAAACGAAATGGGTACAAACACGGCAACCAGAGTCAGTGTGGTGGCAATTACCGCAAAGGCTACTTGCCTGGCACCGCGATAGGCCGCCAGCAGTGGTGGCTCGCCTTTATCAATTCGGCGCTGGATGTTTTCAAGCATTACAATGGCGTCGTCCACCACCAGGCCAATGGCGAGTATAACTGCCAGCAAGGTGAGCACGTTGATGGAGAAGCCCAAAAAGCCGAGGCCGATAAAGGCACCGATTACCGCTACCGGAATAGTTACTGCCGGAATCAGCGTAGCGCGCCAGGAGCGCAGGAACAGGAATATCACCAGGATGACCAACGACACGGCAATCGCCAGGGTGATCATTACCTCGCGAATGGAGGCGCGAATAAAAACAGATTCGTCGTAGCTTTCAGTGATGCTTATTTCCGGTGGCAGGGTTTCCCGTATTTTATCCAGCTCGCCCCGGACAGCATCTGATACTGCCACGGTATTGGCCTTGGACTGACGAATAATACCCATGCCAATGGCTGTTTGGCCGTTGGCCCGCAAGCGCCCGATATCGGATTCTACACCCATAACCACATCGGCGACCTCTCCGAGGCGCAGCAGTTGATTGCCATCTCGCCGAACCACTAATTCGCGGAATTCTTCAACCGTCGCCAGCCTGCCTTCAGCCCGCACGGTAAAGTTACGTGTGGAGGAATCTACCGAACCGGCGGGTAGTTCTACGTTGTTAGCGCGCAAGGCACGCTCTACCTCGGCCACAGTGATATCGCGAGCCGCCAGACGTTCCCGGTCGAGCCACACGCGAATGGCATAACGGCGCTCACCACCAATTCGCACATCGGCAACGCCATCGACCACGGCCAACCGGTCTGCCAGAACCCGGTCGGCGTAATCACTCATCTGGGCTGAATCCCAAACATCGCTGCGCAGGGTCACCCACATCATGGGTCGGGCATCGGAATCCGCTTTGCGCACCACGGGTGGATCTGCTTCATCCGGCAACTGGTTGTTTACTCGCGAAATTGCATCGCGCACATCGTTGGCGGCAATGTCCACATCCCGGCTGGGGGAAAACTCAATAGTGGTATAAGACCCACCCTGGCGGGTGGACGACTGGATAGAACGAATTCCTTCTATACCGCTGATGGCACCTTCGATGATCTGAGTAATCTGGGTATCAACCACCTCAGCGGCCGCACCCGTATAGTTGGTCGAAACGGATACCACGGGTGGGTCAATGTCGGGGTATTCACGCACGGGCAGGCCAAACAAAGCGGCCAAACCAAACACGACAATCAACAGGCTGAGAACCGTGGCAAATACCGGGCGTTTGATGGAAATATCTGAAAGAATCACCGCTTACGACCCCACAGCACTGGTAAACCGGTTGTCTGGAATCGCGTTTTCATCATCTGTCACCCGGATGCGCTCACCACTGCTCAGACGGTCCTGGCCGGTCACCACTACCTGATCTTCTGCTGTCAGTCCTTTCGCAATTTCCACGCGCCCGGGCATGCGTGAGCCAACCGTTACGGGCACACGCCGTGCAATACCGTCTTCTGCCACAAATACATATTGTTCAGCACCACGAACCATCACCGCCTGCTCCGGAATAACCAGAGCCTGGCGTTCACGCAAGGTCAGGCTAACGGACATGAACTGGCCAGGGCGCAATCGCCCCTCAGTGTTATCAATCAGGGCCCGAACCGGCAAGGAGCGGCTAAGCTCGTCAATGCGGGAACCCAATTCAACGAGTTCGCCAATAAATGCCTGATCAGGGTAAGCCGGGGAGCTGCCCTGCACCTTCTGGCCCGGATTGATCTGGCCAAGAAAGCGCTCGGGAATGGAGAAATTCAGCTCCATGGGGGATGTAGCATCCAAAGTGGTTATGGTGGTGCCTGCGGTAATATAAGCGCCGATACTGATATCGCTCAGGCCCGCCACGCCGGAGAACGGCGCTTCAATGCGATGGTTTTCAAGCCGAACCTGGGCCGCAGTGCGCTGAGCTTCGGACACCTCTACAGCGGTTCTCAGCTCATCTACGAAAGATTGGGAGATACTGTTGTTGTCACGCAGGCTTCTGGCGCGTTCGTACTGACGCCGGGCATCTGCCAACTGTGCTTCAATCACACCCAGATCTGCCCTTGCCTGCCGATCATCAAGCCGCAACAACAGGTCGCCCTGTTTTACCGGGCGACCTGATTTCAGATTGATACCTACCACGCGGCCGCTGGTTTCTGTGGTCAGCTTAACGGCACTTACGGCTTTCAGGCTGCCAACTGCCCTGACCTGATCCTGCACCGTGTCGATTATGGGAAGCACTGTATTTACTGCACTGGGGGGGCGCTCAGAATCATCCTGGGCTTGAGACGAGTCATCCAGGCCCTGATAAATAAACGCAGCACCCAGTGCCAATACGACCAGCAGCAAACCGATCAGCCATTGTTTCAACATAGAGTCTCTCAGCAGACAGACCGGCCACTGCCGGGCATTATTTTTTCTGTATCACAAGCACAAGTTCACCGACATCAACCCCCCATTTGCTCATGGTGGTCTGGTTAATCAATGTGTCGGGCGTTACCAGATACATCCAGTCGTCCATTCGTACATCCAGGGTTCCATCGCCATAGGCTATCCGAAGCACGTAATTCATGTTTATGCTGTTACCGCTCCAGCGCATGGTTCCGGGCTCCGTCACATCGCCCGCTTCGGCATGAAAGCTGTCGCCGGTTGCCGATGGTGTTAACGTCCAGATCCTGGTTTGCACTTCGCCATCATCAAAACGGAATTCTTCATCCAGGGTACCCACACCAGATTGGTCCCAGGATGCGGAGATATCCGCATCGAACGTGCGAATCACTTCACCGGACATGTCCTTGACCACGCCACGGGCGCTTAGTTCACCGTTAAAGAAATCTTCAGGAACGAGCTTGGGCTCACGTTCCGAATAATCCGTCAGCGCCGGACCAGAGCAGCCCCCCAAAAGCGCCAAAATGGCGGTTAACACGAGTATAGAGCGCCGCCCGATTTTGGGTATCACAGAACACAGGTTTTGCACTTTTTTTACACTCTTCATAAACCTCTCCAACGGGTATTTCCATTCAGTCTTGCGATCAGGATTAACGCTTCATTGCCTGATACCTGAAATACGCCCCGGGAGAGCTCTTCGATCAGCGGATGGCCTGTGGAAAAATCAAGGACTGTCTTTACTGACACCGCCATGAGCGCTTTTCGTCAATGGAATCCCCCACACTATGCCGTAAAACTGCACGCAACCTGGCGGTGAATAATCCCCGCTCGTAGATTTTCAGACCAGTACAGAGGATTGATTATGCCTGTATACAAGGCGCCTTTGCGTGACATGAAGTTTCTGCTGAATGAAGTGTTTGATTACCCAAAGCACTACGCCACATTGGCCAGCGGAGAGAACGCAACTCCGGATATCGTGGACGCTATCCTCGCCGAATGCGCTCGCTTCAGTGAGGAGCAGCTAAGCCCCCTATACCAGCCAGGTGATGAAGAAGGCTGTACGCTGAAAGATGGCGAGGTAACCACCCCGAAAGGCTACAAAGAAGCTTACGATCAATATGTGATGGGTGGCTGGCAGGGGCTTTCTGCCCCGGAGGAATACGGCGGCCAAGGTCTGCCCGCTTCCATGGGCCTGCTGAAGCAGGAAATGATGGGTACAGCGAACTGGTCGTTCTCCATGTATCCGGGCTTGTCCATGGGTGCCATGAACACCATCTATTTGCACGGTTCTGACGACCAGAAAGCCACCTACCTGCTGCCTATGACAGAAGGCCGCTGGGCCGGCACCATGTGCCTCACCGAACCCCAGTGCGGGACGGACCTGGGCCAGGTAAAAACCAAAGCCGAGCCGCAGGCTGATGGTACTTACAAAGTAACGGGTACCAAAATCTTTATCTCCTCCGGTGATCACGATCTTACCGAGAACATTATCCATATTGTTCTGGCTCGTCTGCCGGGCGCACCCAAGGGCACCCGTGGCATCAGCCTGTTTATCGTGCCGAAGTTTGTACCCACAGCCGAAGGTGGCGTAGGTGAGCGTAACGCTGTGGTCTGTGGCAGCCTCGAGAAGAAAATGGGCATAAAGGCCTCTGCTACCTGCGTTATGAACTTTGATGGCGCAACCGGCTACCTGATCGGTCCTGAGAACGAAGGCCTGGAGTGCATGTTCACTTTTATGAACACGGCTCGTATCGGTACCGCTATTCAAGGTGTCGGGCCCGCTGAGTTGTCATACCAATGGGCTCTGGACTACGCCAAAGAGCGCCGCTCCATGCGTGCGCTTTCCGGTAAGAAAGACCCCGAACATGTCGCTGACAGCCTGATTCACCACGCCGATGTTCGCCGCATGCTACTGACCCAGAAAGCTATCGCTGAAGGTGGCCGCGCCATGCTCTATGACGCCGCCCGCCTGGCCGATCATATGGTTGAAGGCTACGCCGCCGGTGATGATGAAAAGGCAGCAAAATACGATGACAAACTGGGCTTTCTGACCCCGATTCTTAAAGGTTTCCTGACGGAACTTGGGAACGAGGCAGCAAACCTTGGTATGCAGGTATTTGGTGGCCACGGTTACATTCGTGAACACGGCATGGAACAGATTGCCCGGGATACCCGGATTGCCACCTTGTATGAAGGCACCACCGGTATTCAGGCACTGGATCTGCTGGGCCGTAAGGTACTGCTAACCACCAAAGGCGGCGCAGTTCGTGAATTCACCGCCCGGATTGCAAACTTTGCCCGTAAGCATTTGACCGACAGCCGTGTGCGCCCATTTGCAGTGGAGCTGCTCAAGCTTACGGCACAATGGAATTTGCTTACCGTGCGGATCATGCTTGCCGCGCGAAAGGATCGCGATGTGGTTAGCTCTGCATCCTACGACTTTCTTATGTACAGCGGTTACGTATCCATGGCTTACATGTGGGCACGACAGGCGGTAGCAGCGGTAGATCGCTTGGATAACGGCGGCGATGACTCTGAGGCTTTCTATGCCACCAAACTGGCAACTGCAGAATTCTATTACGAGCGACTGCTTCCCAGATCCCAGGCTCACGCAAGTAGCATGCTGAGCCCCAGCAAAAACCTGATGCAGATAGGTGCGGAAGATATGGCCTTCACCGGATAGATCAACCGGTGATACTTTATCCCGGGTAGGAACCTACCCGGGTTTTTTTTGCATAACTTTCTGTGCTTAAAGTCCGTACTTGGTCTCTATAGCCTCGTACATGCCATTGCTCCTGATCTTTCTGAGACCTTCCTGCAGTTTTTGCATGATTTTTTCAGAAGTATCCAGGTTCATGGCCAGGTACAATTCAGTCTCGTTAAACGAAAAGACCGGTTCAAGCCCTTCTACATCCTGCTGGGATGCGAAGTAAGGACCAGCCAGCCGGTCAGCAATCCACAGATCTACCTGACCGAGCTCAAGACGTTTCGGGTTGATGTCGTCACTCTCCATAGCAGACACCTTGTAACCGCGATCCAGCAAATACGTGGTCATGACGTCATTGCGATATCCCGCATAAAGCATGCCTTTGGTATCTTCCAGCTTATCAATCTTCAGGTTAGTCCCGCTGCCGGCGAAGATTGTCCAAAGGTTTTTGGTCAGTGGGCCTACCCACTTAAAAAGGTTCTCACGCTCTTCAGTGAAGGTTGTGCAGAAAATACCATGATTTTGCTTATCCAGGGCTCGATTGTAGCCATAATCCCAGTTACGTAATTTGATCACGTAATCCAGATCGGTGTTTTGCAGAATGGCTTTCACCATTTCAGTGCAAATACCATCGATACTATTTCCATTGTGCTCAAAAGCCCGCCCGGAGGAACTCATGTTATAAGGCGGAAAGTTCTCCGTATAAAGAAACAGCTTATCCGATGCATAACCCTGCCCCGACGCCATGCTTCCTATCATTGCCACCATTAGTAGCACTATGTGACGAACGCTCTTCCTCACAGAAACTCTCCTTTTCTCTTCAATAAGTTCGACCCAAGCACTACCTTGCAACGGGCTCAAACGAGTACTCAAGCCTGAGTACTGCTAGCTTACCGCAATGATAATGACTATTTCAGAAGTAAAATGTGTGTTTTCGTAAAACCCACATGAGTTAAAGGCGGCCAAAAAACACCCGCAGCCTTCAGGAAAGGACGTTAAATACCTGTGGCTCTGTTACCCCGAAAATCACATGAGGGAGTAACAGGGCCAAGGACTTGCAGATTACTGAGCCAGCACCATTGATTCTGGTTTCGGGGTGCTGTCTGTGCTTGGCGGCAACTCCGGGTAGCGCACTTCCGGTATTTTGCCGGTCAGGGTTTTCAGGAAAGCGGTGATAGATTTTACTTCATCATCATTCAGCTCTGCTCCCAACTGAGCGGTACCCATAACTGCAACCGCCTCTTCCAGGCTCCAAACGGCGCCTGAGTGAAAATAAGGGGCTGTGAGCTCAATATTTCGCAAGGGTGAAGCACGGAATACGTACTCATCCGAGGCCGTCTCGGTAACCGCAAACCGGCCTTTGTCACCGGTGGGCAGAATATCGGCACCAGGCTTGGTTACCAGGCCAAACGGATAGTATTCCTGGCCGCCAAGGTTAACGCCCGCATGGCAGGCCACACAGCCCTTATCCATGAACAGTGCCAAACCTTCTTGCTCCTGCTCGTTCAAGGCTGTTTTATCGCCGCGCAGGAACTTGTCAAAATCGGCATCTGGCGTAATCAGCGTGGCTTCATACGCTTCGATCGCAATGGCCATGTTGTTAAAGGTTACCGGATCATCCTCACCGGGAAAGGCTTGACCAAACTTCTCAACATAGGCTGGCATGCTGGTCAATGTCTTCACAACGCGCTCTGGCGTGCTGCTCATCTCAACGCCCGCCTGAACCGGCCCTTTAGCCTGCTCCGCGAGGTCCGCCGCGCGGCCATCCCAGAACTGGGCGGCGTTGAAGACAGCATTAAAGACTGTAGGCGAGTTGCGTGGCCCTTTCTGCCAACCGTGGCCAATAGAGACAGGAAGGTAATCGTGTCCACCCATACCCACGTTGTGGCAGGTATTGCAGCTGATCAGATGGCTTGCGGACAGACGGGGCTCAAAAAACAACATCTTACCAAGCTCAACTTTCGCTTCCGTCAGTTCGTTGCCATCGATAACCGGTGGGTACTGGGGTATCGCCGAAAACATGTCCCGCGCACGATCCTGCAAGTCGGCAGCCATGGCTGCTCCTGCGGTAAGGCCAAGGCTGACAGCGATAGCAAGCTTCAGTGTTTGCCGTTTCATCTTTCTGCTCTCTCATTAACAGGATTTACTGTTACCAAGCTAGCAGAAGATTAATTTTTGTAAATAATTTGAAAACTGCCGGCACAATTACCGGCAGCAAAATTGACGACCGTCAAATTCTCATATCAGCGATTGATGTGTCTCAGAATGAGTAGGTTGCAGACACCCACAAACGCCGACCTTCTTCCGAGTTGGCGTAGAGGTTTCCGTATTGGGCGCCGTTGTCATAGGCCTGATACTCGATAAAGTCTTCATCCAGAAGGTTATATATGGTGGCACTGAAACCCAGGTTTTCTGAAGCCTGATACTGGCCACCCAGGTGCACAAGGGTAACGGATTTGAAATCACCCAGGTCTGCATACGAAGCAGCCCCTCTGATCCTGTCCCGCGCACGGTAACGCTCGCTTTCGTACTGGGCCTTCACAAAGGCTGACCAGCGAACGGAAGGCACCCAGCGCAAGGAAATATTCGCCATATGCTCCGGTGTATCAGTAAGCGGCTCGCCTTTATTCTCTCCGGATTTTTGCTCGCTGTCGGTGTATGTGTAGTTTGCACCCAGACGCCAATCCTGCGCGAACGGCACTGAGCCATGCAGCTCCACGCCCTGGGTAATGGCTTCATCAATGTTCAGGTCCTGGCCAAACACATCCGCCAGAGGCCAGTTACCCCTATCAACACAGCCGGGTCGGTTTGGATCTTGTGCATAACTGCAGTTCAGCAGGTCGGGGCCTTCTGCAATTTTGTCAGTGAACTCGTTGTAGAACACCGTTGCACCCACCCGGTAGCCCGCCGGCTTTTCGTAGATCACTGCCAGTTCCGTTGATGTTGATTTCTCGGGTTTCAAATCCGGGTTCCCGAACAGTGGGATGGTGCCCTGCCCGGTAAAACCGATAACGCCGGGGGCCAACTGCTCAAGGCCTGGTGTTTTGTAACCTCGGCTTACGCCACCTTTAACCGTTAGCTCGGGTGTAGAGTTCCACACAAGATAGGCTCGTGGGCTGAACTGGCCACCAAACGAATCATGGTGGTCATACCGGCCACCCAGAGTCAGGGCGAGATCCTCGGCCAGGAACCACTCGTCTTCTACGAACAGGGCTTGGGTTTTCTGCTTGAATTCGTCCGTTGCGACGCCATCGATCATCCGTGCATCAAGCCACTGACCGCCGACTGTCACCACGTGATTGGCTAATGGCATTACCAACTTACTGTCGATTACACGGTTTTCCGTTTTCAGTTCCCGGTCAGACCCCGGCGTCTTCCCGGGCACACCTTCGGGAATAACCCGGCCGATGGTTTCCGTCACATTTCTCATGATGCTGGTTTCCAGCGTGCCGATATCGAACCGACCAGTGTGGCCCACAGCAAACTGGTCACGATCGAACTCCAGCTCCGGTTTGTAACCTTTTACGCCCAAGGTACCCAATTGCCCTTCTGAGTTATCGTAATCCTGTTTGCTGCTTTCGATATCCAACCAAAGGTCATTCGACTCTCCGGGCGTTACAGTAAAGCGACCACCAACCGTATACTGTTCAGACTCAACCGGGCTCGGCCCTCGGGTGCTGACTTCAATCGGATCGCCGTTCAAGTCCAGATATTCCAGTTTGGACTCATCCCTCTCAAACCAGCGACCACGCAGCTGAAAGCCAATCAGGTCGTCCACCAGCGGTCCATTGGTATAGGCGCTATAGGCTCGGCTGTTACCAAAATCACTGTCCTGGTTGAGTGTCGTTTCTGCTGTGAGGGTAGATGCCCATTCCGGGCCAACTTTGCGGGTGATGATGTTGATAACACCACCCATGGCGTCAGATCCGTAAAGGGTCGACATGGGACCACGTACAACTTCAATGCGTTCAATTGCGGAAGGGGGCGGCAGGAAGCTTGTTGCGGTCTGGCCAAAACCATTAGGGGTTACGCTGCCAGCGGTGTTCTGCCTGCGACCATCAATCAGAATCAAGGTGTATTCTGAGGGCATGCCACGCATGCGTATATCGAAACCGCCAGTTTTACCGGCAGAGCCACTGACATCCAGGCCTTCCACGTCATCCAGAATATCCGTAAGACTGAACGCTTGTTTGCTACGGATCTCTTCACCGGAAATAACAGTAATACTGGCAGGCGCAGCAGACTGGCTTTGTTCAAAGCCGGAGGCGGTTACCACCAGCTCATTCAGCTCCGCAGGTTGCGCTTGTGCCGCCGTATTGAAAACAAGCGCGCTGCAGGCCGCACCCATGGCTATCCGATAAAACAACATACCATTCCTCCTTTTGACGATGTCAGAAAGGTACGAATGATATTACTTCTCATTTACAAATAGCAATAATACTTATGTGAATAAAGCCCTTAATGCCCCGTTTTTCCGTTGCGGCACAACACGGTTCCCCGATCACCTACTGCATAAACTGCTCCACTGCGGGTAGCACAAACCGCCCGTAAACCGGCATCGCTGCCACTTACCTCTGTTACCCACTGATCACGATCGAGTCGCAGGACACAGCCCCGGGTACCCACAGCGAAAGCCCCTGCGGCATCTGAACCGGATATCGCCAGCAGGTCTTCCCGCAGGCGCGTAGCCATTTGCTGCCAACGCTGGCCATTGAAATGTGCCAGGGTGCCCGACAGCCCAACGGCGTAGATATTGCTCAAGCTGTCGCCCCAGATTCCATAAAGGAAATTCTCGGTGCCCACATTGAACTCACTCCAGTCTTTGCCGTTGTGTCTCAACACCAGCCCGAAGTCGCCGGGGGCCAGCATGTGCTCGTCATCCATGGCCCATAGACTGTACAGGGCAGACTGAGTGCCACTGGGCATCCGCTGCCAGCGCAAGCCGTCGAAATGCAGAATCAGACCTTCATCGCCCACGGCATAAAGAGATTCAGGGCTGCTGCCCCACATGCCAAGAATGGTGAGATCCAGATTCAGATCATAGTGCAATGCCCACTGCTGGCCATCGAAGCGATAGATACGCCCCAGTTGTCCGGCGGCAAACAGCCCTGCCCCGGTATCCCACAAACAATGCACCGCCAATTCGCTGGGGGCCGGTAACAACTCCCAGCTGCCACCTCGCAGGCGTATCACTGTGCCGGCTTCGCCACAGGCATAACAGGTGCCGTCCGGGCCTTCGGTAATGCCCCAGAGTTGGTTTTCGGTGGGCACAACCATGGTTTGCCAGGGGCTGGCCGCGGCGGCCATGGGCGGCGGTGCCAGTGCCTGGGTGAAATCTTCGGCAGCCGTCATGATGGTGCCGAAATCACCGACCACCAGTGCCTCGCCTGTAGACAGCAGGATAATATCCATCAGATCGTGATGGCTGTTGCTCTCCAGCTTGTCGAGGCGCAAATCCTTGAAGTAGTACAAATGACCCTGGTCGCCAACAATCAGCACACCGCCTTTATAGGCTTTGAGCGATCTCAGGCGCGGCATGGGCTCATCAAATTTGAGAGCCTGAAACTGGCCGTTCTGATAACGCACCAGTTCTCCACGAAAGCCGCCCTGATTAACAAAATACCGACCACCGCCTAACAGCAAGCTACCATCGCCCATTACCAGCAAGGCATGAAATCCGGAACCCAAGGGGCAATCGAGTTTTGTCCACAACCCTTCGCTGTCACGGTGGAGCACAGTGCCTTCGCCACCAGCGGCGTAAACGGTGTTATTGGGTCCACAGGCGACTGCCCGCAGATTAACCTGGGTTGGACTCTGCTCGGACTGCCAGTTGGCACCGTCAAAATGCAGAATTACGCCATCGTCACCCACGGCCCAAGCCATGCCCTGATCGTTACCGTCGATGGCAAACAGGGGCGTGTTTTCTTTACAGGCAGCAAATCGGCCACCCTTTTCATCAATCACCCCACCCCGCAGCAGCTGCCATTGTGTGCCATCGAAGTGCAACAGAGCGCCCATCCAGCCCACGGCATAAAGATTATCAGCAGCAGGCCCCCATATACCGTGCAACGGCAGGCGCGTTGGCACTGTCATATGCTGCCATTGCGAACCGCCGGCATCGGCGCTGCTGGTATAGCGCAATACCATGCCTTCATCGCCCACAACAAACAGCTCGCCATTGCCGGTCCAGCCCGACCAGAGCACGTCGCCATCGCCGGCACCGACTTCCGGTACCCGGTGCCAGGGAGCGCGGCCGGGTTGACTGGCATTATCTGTGCCTAAAAGCTGGCGAAAAAAACGACGGCGTTCCGGCGCGCGAGTGTCAGTCATGGCAATTCTCTCGAATATGAGTGGGTCAGGAAGGCTCGTTACTGTTACCCAGCAAGGATTCCAGTTGTTGGCGCAGGGCGTCTCGTTGTTCTGGTGGAACGGTCCCCAGCGCCTGCTCAAGTTCGTCGCTTTCCAGGCTGGCCTGTGCAAGCCCATGCAGGGATTGCTTTGCGGCGTCAGCAAAACTCGCCTTGGCGTGTGCTACACAAGCGTCGACGGCCGGTGCGAACGCTTGTGCTTCCGGGCCTTCAGGTTCTGAAAGCACAATTGGTATTCCGGTATCAGAGCCACTGGACAATGCCAGCGACAAGGGGATTTGTGCCACAGATGCCACATCGGCTGCTGCCAGAGCATCCGCCAGATGAGAGCGGGGGAATACATGAAAATGCCCACTGCAGTGGGGGCAGGTTACGCCTGCCATATTCTCCACCACGCCAAGCAAAGGCATGCCACGCTCCTGGCAAAAACGCACGGCTTTGAGGCTGTCCATCAACGCCACTTCCTGGGGTGTCGTGGCCAGTAATGCGGCTACATCATGGCCTTCAAGCATATCTGCCAGGGTAATCAGCTCGTTGCCTGTGCCCGGCGGCATATCGATTACCAGAAAATCCAGCGGTCCCCAATTGAATGAACCAATCAGGTGGTGCATGAAGTCGTGCTTGTAGGCATCCCGCCAGACAATGGGGGTGTCGTCCCTTTCCATCATGAAGGCCAAAGAACCAACCTTTACCGGGTGCTCCAGACCAAAAAACTCAAAATCCTTTGGCGGTAATCCCTGTTTGCCCAAGCGCACGCGCTGACCCACAAAACCGAAAAACCGGCTTTGATTTGGGCCATGGATGTCGGCATCCGCCACTCCTACCCGATATCCTTGAGCTGCAAGCCCTGCAGCTACGTTGGCCGACACGGTGCTTTTACCCACGCCGCCTTTGTTGGCCATGACCATAATAATCTGGCCAATCTGCGCAAGGCGGGATTCAATCAGACGTTTTTCGTGTTGCCCCTTGTCCAGCTTGCACTGCTCTTCTTCTGGGCAGAACTGGCAGGCATGGCCACGGCCGCAATCTTCCGGTACCAGAGCCAGTGGGTCACGACCGGGAAAATGGGAAACCGCCATCTAAGGCTCCTTAGTTCTTGGTGCTGCCATCCAGGCTGGTGTCCAGCAGGATCCAGGTGTGGGTTACGCGTTTGTTGCCATCGCGTTCGCTGTCGTTACCCTGCCATACGGCAAAGCCCATAGGGATGGTTTCACGATCAAAATCCACATCGTACTCGCCATCAGATTTGAACGGTCGCGACATCACCACTTGCCACTCCCTCTTTTGCGGAACGTCGCTGGTCACGTAGGCGCTGGCGCCTTTCACACTCTGTTGGGGCAAGGTGGTGGTGCTGCCATAGCCACCCGCAGCCAGATTCTCCACTTTGTCCGCATCGGCGCGCCAGTACCAGATGTTTACAGGGTTCTCGTGATCAGTCCCCATCATGTATGAGGTATCCACATCCTTCAGTGCAAACTGCACCGCCACACCATCACCAAATGTGTCTACGGTGGTGGCTCGGTCTTCGCTGGCATCTTTCCAATGCAGGCGAATGTATAAACGCTCATCCGAACGGGCTATCTGGAAATACACATGCTTGCCACGTGTGGAGCCTTCGTCGAAACGCAGGCCAACCGACTGATGTACCGGGGGTGCCGGTAACAGGTTGGTTCGATACTTTGGTAAGCGATCCCAAATCAGGTCGTCCGGGTCGTTTTGGGTACGCAAGTAAATGCCATCAGGAATGCGAGAAACTTTCACCGTATCCCAGGCTTTTACCTCACTCACGTTCGGGTTCCTATCGGTGTGATCAGCCAGTAGGTTGCTGCTTGCCAGGATGCAGGCCGCCAGGGTTAGCGTGCCGGTTAGCCGGCCAATACTCTTTGCCAGGCGACCGTTTTCGATGTTTTTCGATGTCATGGCATGGTTCCTCATGCTAATCGGTTGGGTTCAGTCCCACATGGGCTGGCTGGTGGTTTCGGGGCCTGCTTTTCGTGCCCCTTCTTCGGGGCATGGCCCTACCTGATTTTCCAGCGCCAGTTGTTGGGTGCGGGTCCAGTCCGGGAGCACCTTCACCAAATGAGCCAGATTGGCATCCAGACCGTGCTGATTTTCATGGGCGTATTTTGCGCGAATGGTTTGCAGGAGGGGCCTGAGGTATCGCACCAGAAAATCCCGTTGAGCACGACGGTAAGGCGCAGCATCCCGCTGGTTTTCCAGTGCCTGAACCTCCAGATGGCACAGCAGTGCGCAGAACTCCAGCATCGCTATAAGGTGATCAGGCTGATCTTTGTGACCTTCGTCGTCCACTGCCGCTGTTAGCCCAAAGTGGGTATAAAATGCCTGAACATTCAGTAGATAGGCGCCAGGTGTCAGACCGCCTACCAGGCTGTCGTAGGCACTGGCCACCAATGGCACTCTGGGTTTACCCCGCTTACCGTGAACAAACGTGGCCATGTAACCCACTTGCAGATCTTGCGAAGTCGGGCTTGATTCAAACCTGGGCCAGGGTTCGCCACCCAGCGTTTGCCAGGCTTCGTTGAGCGCCTCTTGCAGGCGCCCATCGGTGAGAGCTTCCCAGGTTTCTTCCATGGGATAGCTCAGGGCCACGGCGGCAAGCCGATAGATAGCCCCGCGCGCCTCGGCGAACTCCCGTTCATGCTGCCGGACAGCGGGCGCTGCTAATTGCGTCATTGCATGCCTCCCGGCGTCAGCTCAGTTTGAACATTTCAGCGTGTTTATAGCCAATCAGGATATCCATGAGTTCGCTGTCTTCCCCATCGGCTTTGGCCTGACGCGCATCTTGCAGCGTGTCCAGAACCTCTCCAGTGCGAGGCCCAAACAGGCTTTCCAGATACGACAGGGGTATACGGGACTCATCCAGTTGCTCGCCATTTTCGCCAAACTTGGGCGGCGACAGGGGCGGCACGTAGAATACGTTGGGTTCGGTGCCCCATTCTGCGTGCAGCGGCAAGGCCACTTTGTATTTCTCCACAAGCTTGTGAATCGGGCCGTCTTCGTCGTCGCGGTAGCCTATCCACCGAATTCGACCCACACACTGCTGGGCGCAGGCGGTGGGCAGCCCTTTTTCGATGCGCGGGTAGCAGAAAATACACTTCTCGGATTTGGATATTTCCTCGTTGAAGTAAATCTTCTTATACGGGCAAGCGTTTACACAGTAGCGATAGCCACGGCAGCGCTCCTGATCCACCAGCACAATGCCGTCTTCCTGGCGCTTGTAGATAGCGTTGCGGGTACAAGCTGCCAGACACGCCGGGTTGGCGCAGTGGTTGCACAGGCGCGGCAGGTAGAAGTAGTAGCTGTTGGGGTAGTCACCCAGACCTTCGTCTTCATCCCAGTTGGCGCCCCAGGTGGGTTTCACATTGGGGCGCAGCCAGGGGTCGGTGCCGGTCATCAGCGCGTCTTCGTAGTTGTACTCCCAAGGAATACCATAGTCTTCCTGGCTGGGCTGGCGCCCCAGACGCAAAGCGCCGTCAGCGTCGAAACCACCGCCCATGTTCTCGTAATCCCGTGGGTAACCTTTACCCGGCTGGGATTCCACGTTGTTCCAGTACATGAACTCACGGCCGTTGCGGTTGGTCCACATGAGTTTGCAAGCTGCGGTGCAGGTCTGGCAGCCGATGCACTTGTTCAGATCCAGGACCATGCTGAGTTGGCGTTTAACAGTCATGATTTTCTCCTCTTAAACGGCTCGTGGGTCGGTGATGTCTTCGTGCTTTGCCAGCTCAATGTCGTAGCAGCTCTCATGGATATGCTGATTAGCGTTCCATTTGGCGTAAATAAACTGCAGATGACCCCAGCCGCCCGCCAATTCCAGCGGCTGCAGGAACACGGCATTGGACATGTTCATGTTCTTGCGCTGGATGTACTGATGCGGTTCCCAGCCGTGCTCCATCATGATGGAGTTCACCGGAATGCTCGGGTAGAACTTGGCCTGGGCGTAAAAGTCGCCGTTGGCATTGAACAGCCGCACCGTGTCGCCGTCCTTGATGCCCCGCTGCTCAGCAAGCTGCGGATTGATGTAGATGTTCGGTTCGCCCCGCTGCAAACGCAGAAGGTACTTGTTACTGCGCCAGTTGGAGTGAATACCCCAGCGGGCGTGAGGCGAATAGAATTCCAAGGGGTAGTTGGACGCCTTGGGCCCCGCATGCAAACGCGCAGTGGGTACAGTGGAGTTCAACTTCTTGAACCAGGGGTGGTCACAGAAAAAGGTGATACGACCGGTCAGGGTTTCATAGGGCTTCTTGCCATCGGTTTGCGCGGTGAAGGGGTTATAGCCTTCATCCGGCTTCAGGGGCTGGTTCAGGCCGGCGTGCTCATTCATCACGATGAAGCCCTTCTCGGCGGCTTCCTCAATGGTGACGCCACCAAATTCCGGGGAGTCTTCAATGATGTGTTTGAGCACATCGTAGTCGGTGTTCAGTGTGCCCTGGCGGGTAAAGTCGTCGTGAATGGTGTGCAGATCACGGGTTACGTCACCATCCTGGATCGGGCCAATACCGCGGGCGATGGCGCGTTCCTGAATCTTCTTGGTGAGCAGCGCCATGATTTCCCAGTCGGGCTTGGATTCGCCCACCGGTTCAACCGAACGGGTAAATATGTTGGCGAAGCGGTGGTAACCCTGGGTGCGGATATCCCAGGCTTCATAGTGGCTGGCTGCCGGCAGCACATAGTCGGCCCACTCGGCGGTGGAGTCCATGCGCACGTTGATATTCACGTACAACTCTTCCGCCTGGCGCAGGTGTTCTTCGCGGTATTTCTTACTCATCTTGTTGCGGCGGAAGGTGTTGTCCGCAATGGAAATCATGCCTTTGATTTCACCGTAATACGGCATCCAGCCCTTTTCCATGGACTCGTTCATCATCTCTTCCATCTCATCGAGATCGAAGCCAACGCGTTTTTTCAGCTTTTTGTTGTCGAAGTGCTTGCGAGCACCTTCCATCATGCCGCCACGCAGGAATTCACCCAAACCACCGGCTTCCAGACGGGCTGATTTTTTGCCTTCAAAGCCGGCCAGTTCGCTCCACCGGGGGTGGTTCCACACAACCCATGAGGTATCCAGGCCACCGGTACGGCCACCGTGGCCGGTCAAGGCCAGCGTGAGGGCATAGCCCCAGCAGGTGTAGAGGCAGTTTGAGTAGCTGGAGGTGATGTAGCCCAGCATGATGATGGCTTTTTTGGACTTGGCCAGCAGGCGTGCTTCCTGGCGCACGATATCCGGGTGAATGCCCGTATGTTCCCGGGTCTTTTCCGGTGTGAACTTCGCCGCTTCCTGCTTGACCTGCTCAAATACCGTGGTGACCTTGAGGCCTTGCTCTACCGTAAAGGTGCCTTCAAGGGCCGGGTCCACATTGTCGAGCTTCAGGGTTTTGTCATCGTCACCCATGGAGCCTTTGGCTTTTACGGCCTTGTTAGTGTTCAGATCCCAGTGGTAAAACACTTCATCGGAACCCCCTTCCACCAGATCTGATTCCCGCAACAGATTGCCGGTATCCCGGCGCACCAGCATGGGCAGGTCGGTCTGTTCCTTGATGAAGTCTGCTTTGTACAGCCCCTCTTCCAGAATCACGTTTACAAAAGACATGGCCAGGAACGGATCCGAGCCCTGCTCAATAGGCATCCACAAGTCGGTATGGATGGCGCTTGGGTTGTAATCCGGTGAGGTGCTGGTAATACGTGCGCCGTTGTATTTGGCTTCCCATATGTAGTGGGCGTCCGGGATACGGGTGGCATTGGGGTTGATCATACCCAGCATGATGTAGTCGGCATCGAACCAGGCATCGGAGGTAAAGCTTTCCAGCGGGTTGCCATAGGCCAGATGAGCGCCGGTCAACAAATCCCCTACTACGGTAAAGCCATCAAGCTGGATGCCGCCTACCAAAGCCGCAAAGCGCGCAGGGCCAGACTGGCGAACCATGGTCTGGTTGCCGGAGCCCTGATGAGTCTTGAGTTTTCCGGGGCCGTGTTTGACAAAAATATCGATGATTTTGTCGGCCACTTCTTCCGTGGCCTGATCCCAGGAGATGCGTTGCCACTTGCCTTCACCACGCTCACCAGCACGCTTCAGGGGATAACGCAGGCGATCCGCTTCGTACATGGACGTGGAGTGAATGGCACCTTTCTGGCAACCGCGAGGGTTAGCATCGGGAATGTTCTCGTGAACCTGAGGGTATTTTGCGATCTGCTCTTCCCGGATAACTATGCCGTCTTTAACGTACACGTCCCAGGCGCAGTTACCCATGCAGTTGATGCAGTGTGCCGCGTGGCCGACGCTATCCCACGTCCACTCGTTGCGGTACAGGTCTTCCCAGTCACGATAGGGGTACTCTGTAGCCAGGGTATCTTTTATTGGCTGTAGCCGGTTCAACGCCCAAACATTGCCACTGAGCATGACCCCGGTACCCGTTGCGCCCAAACCTTTGAGGAAATCGCGGCGCTTAAGCTTCCACATTCCCATGACTCTCTCCTCATCGACAATTGCCGCTTTTCGCCGATCAAGGCCGGCTGCGGCTTGTTTATGACCTGTTCGTCACGCTCGAAATTAACGGGTTGTCCGATGTGCAATCTTGCGAAGGAAAGAGGTGTTAATGGCACCAGTTATCATATAAGAAACAATGTTATAAACCATCAATGCGCTTTCGTCATCGGCAACGTCTCTCAAATTATCATAGGTGAATTTTTCAAAGATGCCGTAAAATACCTATTGCCGTGAATGTCACTGCGCATCTTGATGTACGTCAAATATGAGCAAGCACATACTCAGCATATCCTTGCAAAAAGGCATGTCCTGGCGCTTACTTTGATAAAGCATGAAAGCCTGTGGATAGGTTGAGACTCTGGGGGTAGGTATGAAAACGGTACTGAGAAAGCACACGCTGATTGGCCTTATCCTTGGCGGTTTTGCCATGCCGGCAGTCGCAGTGGACGCTGATGCTGTTGCAAAAAAAATCATCACCTGTGTTGCCTGCCACGGTGCTGACGGCCAATCCACAGCGCCGATATATCCAAATCTTGCTGGCCAGGCACCAGAATACCTTGAGATGGCCCTGAAAGCTTATCGAGCGGGAGAGCGGAACGGAGGCATGTCGGCAGTTATGACGCCCCAGGCAATAAACCTGACTGATAAAGATATTGCGGATATGTCTGCTTATTACAGCAAGCAATAAATATTAGTTTTAAAATAACTAAAGTATAAATGCCAGTTTATAAAATAATACTATAAACCGGCATTTATCGTTATTATCAAACTACTTATTTGTATTAACTGCTTTTTCAGTTAAAGGCCGTTCCAGACTTCTTACCCAGCGCCTTCAGAATTTTCGCCAGAGGACAAAACCCGGTAAAGGCTGCCTGCAACATATTTGCACCCACAAATGCGGTGAACCAAAGCCAATAAACAGAATGCAATTGCGACAAAACAACACTGAGGAGAACGAACGCTCCTGCAATGGCAAACACAAGACGCTCAATAGACATAGTCATCACCTCTAAATTGATACTGCCCAGGCACTCAACCAAAAAAGCTGAAATCAGCCTCCAGATCGGGCTGGTATACTTGCCTGCATAAGCCCTAAGCACAATGGTTATAACCTTATGCCTGATCAAACCAATATCTCATATTGTCCCTGTGGCAGCCAGCGTAACTATGCGGACTGCTGTCAGCGCTACCATGATGGAGACATTGCCCCAACCCCTGAAGCGCTCATGCGCTCACGCTTCACCGGTTTTGCTCTGAAGCTGGAAGATTATTTGCGATCCAGTTGGCACCAAAGCACGCGACCAACCAGGCTGAATCTGGACGATTCACCAGACTGGGTATCGCTACGAATTATGGATAGTGGAAAAACAGGCGATACAGGCCATGTGCACTTTCAGGCTATTTATCGCATGGGGTCGGGCTGGGGATATTTGCAGGAGAATTCCGTGTTTGTGCGGGAAGATGGGCGCTGGTACTACCTCAAAGGCCAACCGGATGAAGGTATTCTGAAACCCGGGCGCAATGAACCCTGCCCTTGTGGTAGCGGCAGGAAGTTCAAGGTGTGTTGTTTGTAGAGGGTTCGTTTATTCCCCTCCGGTCGTTGTGCGCAAGATAACCCCATCATCACCAACTGCAAGGCCTAACGAGTCGTTATAGTAACTGAGCATGTTGATCCGGCCACCCACTGGCGATGCAAGTTTGCTCCAGCTGCTGCCATCCACACTCTTCAGCATGTTGCCCGACTCGGTGTAGGCGATAGATAAAGTGCCGGATGGGTTACTTCCTACCCCTCTGAAGATTTCGGTAGTCACTCCGGTAGCCTCAATCCACGTTGCTCCTTGATCAGATGATCTGTACACGGAGCCATTAGAGACAACGACAACCCCACGATTACCCGAGAATGCAGCACCTGCAAGGCGCTTCAGGGAGCGTTGGACTTCGGACCAGCTTGCTCCCCCGTTTACGGTGCGATAAATGCCTCTAATGTTCACCATCACACCAACCTGGTTGGTATAAAAATGGATTCCGACGATGGGGTTTCTTCCACCAAACACATAAGTCCAGGTAAGACCCCCATCTATTGTTTTAACAGTTGCCCCGTCACCATAGGCGTAACCAATCATGGAGTTGAAAAAGTAAAAATTGGTGAAAAGATCGGAACCAGACGGCACAGCAAGAACGCGGCTCCAGTTAAGTCCCCCGTCTTCCGATTGGAAGATACTTTGACTGCCCCCCGCAGTAAACAGTCCCGCATTGGTTGAAGCCATCGCTCTCTGCCCGCTAGGTAGCGATGAATCCTCAACCCATGTGAGCCCGCTATCGGTTGACTTATAGCTTGTGCTGCCCAGAATGTAAGCCGTACTGGCATTTTTGTAATACACGTTATAGAAGTCCTGTGGCACACGTTCAGGGAAGATACTGGTCCAGCTTGTTCCCCCATTGGTGGTGCGATAGATCTGACCTTCACCCCCCACTGCCACTGCCATGGCGGAACCCGTACCGAACGCGACGCCGAAAGTGGTGGTTTCCAACCTGCTACCGCCCGCCGGGAATTTGGTCCAGGTTATCCCTCCATCCGTGGAACGTGTAACAGAACCGCAGGTGGATACAGCCAGGGCATTGGTACCTGAAAATCTGATATCTTCCAATCTGCAATCGGCACTCCCTCCTGCAGCATTAATTCCCGGCACCTTCGTCCAGGTTTGGCCGGCATCGTCAGTGCGCATCAATGAGTTCGATATATCACCAACGGCAAAACCGGTGGTGGCGCTGGTGAAAGTGACGCTTATCAGAGTGCAGGTCTGACAGCCAGCCGGTGTATCAATCCGGTTCCAGCTGGCGCCACCGTCGACAGAACGCAGGCGGGCACCGCCTGAACCCACAATTATGGCAACATCGGCATCAGCAAAACTCACTCCAAAAGCGTGTCCGAACGCCGGCACTGTGATCGGTGTCCAGGTGCCGCCACCGTCTGTGGTATGAAGAATAGTCCCGGAGTCGCCAACGGCGAGGCCCAGGTTCGCGTCAAAGAAGTGTACTTCGTGCAGTGTGGTTTCTACGGTGCTTATCTGAGGCAACCAGGTCTGCCCGCCATCATCAGTACGAGCGATAAAACCCCTATCACCCACTACATATCCTAAGGTGCTGCTGACAAAATGCATGGCGTTAACACTGCTACCGATGGCAAAACTGGTGCTCCATGTGGCACCGCCGTCAGTGGAGCGCATGAATACGCCACCGCCACCGGCCGCCACGAACACATCTGCGCCCAGATATTCAACATCTCGGAGGGTATTGCCATGGGGTTTGGGTTCTATCCAGCACCAGCCAGCTTGCGCACCGCCCGAACAGGCCAAAAGTGTTTGGGTAACTGTAATTACGGCATCGCTGCTGGTAACGCTATTCACCGGGTTGGTCACAATCACTCTGTAAACAGCGCCGTCGTCCGCTGCGAGGGTGAGCACGGGAGTGGTATAGCTGGCGGCGTTGGCACCTGCAATATCTGTATTGTCCCGTTGCCACTGATAGCTTAATGGAGCAGTGCCCCCTGCAGTCACTGTGAAAGTGGCCTTTTGGCCTTGTTCAACTGACTGCGCCAAAGGCTGGGTTGTAATTGTCGGCGCAGCCAATGCGGCATTTACCGTCAGGATGGCCGCAGCGCTATCAACAGATCCGTTGTCATCGGACACCCGCACCGTAAAGCTGGCACCCGTGTCTGCCAATGCTGCAGTCGCCAAGGTGTAGCTGCTCCCTTGCGCGCCGGCAATATCACTGCCGTTTCGACGCCACTGGTAGCTTAGTGTCCCGGTCCCTTTAGCCGCTACGGAAAACAGGGCAGCCGAACCTTCTGTTACAGTTTGACTGGTTGGCTGGGAGCTAATCGAGAGCGCCGCGGGAGCTGTATTATTACTGTTATCGTTGTCCCCGCCACAGGACGCCAGTAACGGCACCATGATCAGCGTTAGCCAAAGAAATACTCTTGGAAAGGCGCCACTCGGGCGAATAGATGGGCTAAAAAAGACGTTTCTGCTATTAAAAATATCCATGGCTGAGACACCCCCGTGGGTGGAGTTTTCCGTTCAGCCGAACCAATATCCAGCGGATACGGTTACTGTATCCATATAGGCAGGGGGTTGGGATCTGTCAAATAAGCTCACCAGGAAACACTTATCAAAACCACTCATCTCTGATGGGTGTTCCATACAGTCCACTGATGTGGTTGATATTTCTACTTCCCAATGCAAAACGAACCAAAAATCTTTCCAAGCAAATCATCCGGCGTAATCTGCCCTGTGATTTCTCCCAAGGCATCCTGGGCTGCCCGTAAATCTTCAGCCAACAACTCACCAGCACCATAGCCTTCCAGCTGCGCCTGGCCTTGTACAAGAAAGTCCTTTGCACGCTCCAGCGCATCCAGATGCCGGCGACGGGCCAGAAAGCCACCTTCGGTGGTGCTGGCAAAGCCCATGCATTGCTTAAGATGGTCCCTGAGCACGTCCAGACCATCGGTGGACTTGGCTGCCAGTCGAATCACTGGTGTACCGTCGCCAGATACCTCTGAAAGCCCTACGCTTTCGCCACTCAGATCAACTTTATTCCGGATTACTGTAACCGGTGCAGCAGCGGGTAGCTGGTCGATAAAATCTGGCCAGATTTCATGGGGTGCGGTTTTCTCAGTGGTGGTCGCATCCACCATTAACAGAATTCGATCTGCCTGACGTATTTCATCCCAGGCACGAGCAATACCTATTTGCTCCACTTCATCCGGGCTGTCCCGCAGACCAGCGGTATCGACAATATGTAGAGGCATACCATCAATGTGGATGTGTTCCCTCAGCACATCCCGTGTAGTGCCTTCAATGGCAGTTACAATAGCCGCTTCGCGACCGGCCAGGGCATTGAGCAGGCTGGATTTTCCGGCGTTGGGGCGCCCTGCAATTACAACCTTCATGCCATCACGCAGAATGGTGCCTTGCTGGGCTTCGCCCAGAATATCCTCGAGTTGTGCCAGCAACGCCTGCAGATCAGTGGCTACCTTGCCATCGGCCAAAAAATCGATTTCTTCTTCCGGAAAGTCGATGGCAGCTTCTACATAAATCCGCAGGTGTGTAACAGCCTCAACCAATGTTTCGATCCGCCGTGAAAACACTCCTTGCATGGATCTTACTGCACAGCGAGCCGCCTGCTCTGAACTGCTTTCAATGAGATCGGCAATGGCTTCGGCCTGGGCAAGATCCAGTTTGTCGTTAAGGAATGCACGCTCTGAGAACTCCCCAGGGCGAGCCAGCCTGGCCCCGAGTCGACGGACTTCCCGCAACAGAAGATCCAGAATGATGGTGCCACCATGGCCCTGCAACTCAAAAACGTCTTCCCCGGTAAACGAGTGCGGATTCGGGAAAAACAGCCCGATGCCTTCATCTATCAACTCGCTGTTCTTATCCAGAAAAGGCCCGTAATGGGCGTATCTGGGCTTTGGCGAATACCCCAGCATTGCGGTGGCAATGTCCTTTGCCAGTGGCCCAGATACTCGAACAATTCCTACGCCAGCCTGGCCAGGTGCTGTGGCTATGGCTGTTATGGTGTCGGGCGTATTGGAGATTCCAGGGTTCTGGTTCATGGGTAATGCCTCTTCCACAGCAATTTTGTGCATTCCTGAAACAGTAAAGGCCCCTTTGCGGAGCCTCTACTGAACAATCAAACGGTCACAGGATCAGTGCTTTTTTGTGGCCATTTCTGCTTCGATTTTGCGAGTAATGTACCACTGCTGGCTGATCGAAAGAATGTTGTTTACCAACCAGTAGAGTACCAGACCTGCCGGGAACCACAGGAAGAAGATGGTAAATACTACTGGCATCAGCTTCATGATCTTCGCCTGCATGGGATCGGGAGGCGTCGGGTTCAGGCTCATTTGCAACATCATGCTGGCGCCCATAAGGATCGGCAGAATGAAGTAAGGGTCCATTACCGAAAGGTCGTGGATCCAGAGCATAAATGGCGCATGGCGCAGTTGTACGCTTTCGAACAGTACCCAGTACAGGGAGATAAACACTGGCATCTGTACCAGAATTGGCAGGCAGCCACCCAGCGGATTGATCTTTTCTTTCTTGTACAGCGCCATCATTTCCTGAGACATGCGCTGGCGATCATCGCCGTACAGTTCTTTCAGACGGGTAAGCTGTGGTGCAACTGCCCGCATACGCCCCATTGAACGATAGCTGGTTGCTGATAGTTTGAAGAACACAGCTTTAACCAGAACGGTCAGCAAAATAATGGATACACCCCAGTTTCCTACCCAGCTGTGGAACCATTCCATGATGATGAACAGCGGCAAGGAGATGAAGAACAGCCAACCGAAATCGACAGTACGGTCGAGACTGGGTGCAACAGCTTCAAGACGATCGATAATCTTCGGCCCTACATAGGCACTGGCACCGATTTCTGTAGTTTCGCCCGGTGCGACTGTTGTTGCCGGGTATACAAAACCCATTACATGCAGGGGACCACGGCGAGTGGTCTGGAATTGTGCGGGTTGGTCCCGATCAGGGACCCAGGCAGCAAGGAAGTAGTGCTGCAAAAATGCCATCCAGCCGTTAGTGACTGTTTCGTTAATGCGCTTGTCTTCCAGATCACCAAAGTCATATTTTTCGTAAGGGTCTTCAGGTGAACTGGTCACCAGTCCCAGAAACGCCTTGATACCCATGCTGGGGCCAGACGTAGGATCTGGTGACTGGTCACGAACAATCTTGCCGGTAAAGTTACCCTGCCAGTTCTCACTGGAACGGTTATCAATCAGATAACGAACGCGAATCTCATAGCTGTCACGGGCGAACTGATAGCGCTTGGTGATTTGAACACCGTTATCCATGGTGTGAACGAGATTAACGGTCAGTTCGTTTTCGCCTTCCGCAAGTTCATAGCTGGTGGCATCTGTGGTGTATACGGGAGCTTGTCCGTTCTTGGCACTATCCGGGCCATTTTGGCCAATCAAACCGCTTTCAAGCACATAAAAACGGTTTTCAGTGTTGTTGAGAAGCGTGAGAGGTTCTTCACTATTCAGCGACTTGTTATAGCTAAGTAGAGAGCTTTTGACGAGGTTGCCACTAACACGATCAACAACCAGATCCAGTACATCGGTGCGGATTGTGATGTATTGATCACTTACGCTTACACCGGAAGAAGCAGGACTGGATACGGATTGGCCAGTTTCCGGTGTTGTAAATTCTTCGTTTGCACGATTTGCGGTTGTGCTCCCCTGGGAGACCTCGCCTGGAAGTACCATGGCATCAGCCGAACTGTTATCGGACTGGATACGCCCGGATTCTGCAACCTGCTCAGTAGGAACCGGCTGGTGATAATCTTCGTTCCAGGCAAGTACCATCAGATAACTGACAATAGCCAGGCCGGCAAATAATACGATGCGTTGAATATCCATAGAGTTACTGTCTGGTCTGGGTTGTTATTGGGGAATGGTCAGCCCGAGGGCAACAGGAGGTCGTTTCTTCTGGAGCAGAGTTTACAGTGCCAGGTACTGGATCGTAACCGCCTTCGGCCCAAGGGTGGCATCTCAGCAGGCGTTTAACTGACAGATAGAGACCTTTCAGTGAACCGTGATGAGAAATAGCTTCCACAGCATATTGTGAGCAGGTTGGATAATGGCGGCAATGGCTGGCCATTAGCGGGCTGATGGCATACTGGTAGAAGCGGATGGGAAAAAGAAGCAACTTTCGCATTAACCTGTTCCCTCACCGGCAGAAGTGGTTTCTGCTGGCCGAGATGGCGGTAGCTGATAGTATTTTTTCGATAACCGATGCCAGAGACCATCGAGAGAAGCACGGACGGCGTGATTGTCCATTGCTGCTAGCCCTTGGCGTCCAAGAACGATGATATCCATTCCGGGAAGTTCAGGCTGGTTACGAAAGGTTTCCCGTACCTGGCGCTTGATCCGGTTTCGCTGAACAGACAGTTTCAGGTTCTTTTTCGCAAATACAAGACCGATCCTGGCATGTCCGAGATTATTCGGAGTAGCCAGGATCAGAAAATTCCTGTGCGGAACCTTCAGCTGTACGTCGTTGAAGACTTTGCCGTAATCAGCTGGCCGTAGCAGGCGATGTGATTTCGGAAAATTCAAAGCCTTCATGAGGCGAACGACAGATTACGCAGACAGACGTGCACGGCCTTTGGCACGACGACGGGAAATTACCTTGCGGCCGTTGGCAGTTGCCATACGGGCACGGAATCCGTGAACGCGCTTACGCTTCAGTACGCTTGGTTGAAACGTTCTTTTCATGGTGACTATCTCACAATTCGTGTGTTGGACATTCAGGAAATGGCTTAAAAAATTAATAGCCAAAACAGGAGCGGCATTCTATGCAAATTCTGCTGAGGGTTCAATGTTTATTGGTAGGGGCTTATGCCGATGCCGGATTGTATGTTCGGGGAGGTTGGAAAACAAACCAGCCACCTGGAGGTGATCAGCAGAATAATAGTAGTTATAGGTCTTTTTAATATTCTTTAAAGAATTCTATTATTACTGTTATTACAGGGGCTGTTTTCTGTGGAGAACTGAAATTATACTAATAAAATCATATAATTGGGTCATTGATAAAGGATCGTAAAAGTGGCCCTAAGCCCTGTGGATGAGTTCATAACGGATTGTGGACAAGTAGGGATGAGGGAAGAGGTTTGAGTTATCCACCGAAAGACAAGGTGATTGTGCACAGAGCTGAGGATCGGTTGTACACACAGGGTTGTGTGTAACTGTTCAGTCAGGAATTTTCTGTACACAAGGTTGTACACAAGTATGTAAAATATTGATAAATAGGTAGATAAATTTCCACAGGGTGTTCATGAAGAGCCTTTTGCTCTTTCACTGAAGGGTCTGGCGGGTTAGAATCCGTGGTCATCTTTCGGGATCGGACAGTTGTTGTCAGGTCCGAGAAAATTATGGGTTATCGGGAGCTGGCTGTCGTGCCGAACAGACTGTGGCATCAATGTCTTGAAGTACTCCGGGATGAGTTTCCCGCACAACAGTTCAATACCTGGCTCAGGCCTCTTCAGTCTGATCATCGGGAAGGGCAACTGATGTTGTTTGCCCCTAACCGTTTTGTGATGGACTGGGTCCATGAGAAGTACCTCCGTCGTATAGAAGAAGTGCTGAAGGATTTAAACGGTGGCCAGGCTCCACGAGTAGGAATGAAAGTAGGCTCAGCTCCCCGGGAAAGTGAGCCGGTTGTGCGCTCCGAGCTGGTTAAGCAGGATACCGGCAAGCGGATTCAGGAAGAGTCCGGTGGCAGGGTGACTGAAGAAGAAAAGGTTGTTGCAGCAACTTCAGGCGGTAACCGGCAAGCACAGCTTAATGAGTACACATCCAACGGTGGGCGCAGGCCGGTTCAGGTAGAGGGTGATATCAAGCACCAGAGCTTTCTGAACGAGGGCTTTACGTTTGACACTTTTGTAGAGGGCAAGTCGAACCAACTCGCACGAGCCGCCTCCATGCAGGTTGCCGAGAACCCCGGTGGTGCATACAACCCGCTGTTCTTATATGGCGGTGTGGGTTTGGGTAAGACCCACCTTATGCACGCAATCGGGAACGACATTGTTCGCCGCAACCCTAACGCAAAGGTTGCTTACTTGCGGTCTGAGCGATTTGTTGCCGATATGGTCAAGGCATTGCAGCTGAACGCCATCAATGAATTCAAGCGGTATTACCGGTCAGTCGATGCCTTGCTGATTGATGATATCCAGTTTTTTGCCCGTAAAGAGCGCTCACAAGAAGAGTTCTTTCATACCTTTAATGCGTTGCTGGAAGGTGGGCAGCAGGTCATCGTAACCTGTGACCGGTTTCCGAAAGAAATCGTGGATATGGAAGAGCGTCTAAAGTCCCGCTTTGGCTGGGGGCTTACAGTGATGGTTGAGCCCCCTGAGCTGGAAACGCGGGTTGCGATTCTGATGAAAAAGGCTGAGCAAACCAATGTTAAATTAAGCAGCGAAGCCGCTTTTTTTATCGCCCAGAAAATACGATCAAACGTGCGAGAGCTCGAAGGCGCGCTTCGTTTGGTGATAGCGAATGCTCACTTCACCGGCTCGGAAATTACGCCGCCGTTTATTCGGGAAAGCCTGAAAGACTTGCTTGCCCTGCATGAGAAGCAAGTAAGCATAGATAACATTCAGCGTACTGTGGCTGAGTACTATAAAATCAAAGTTGCGGATCTTCATTCCAAGCGGCGCACTCGTGTGATAACCCGGCCCCGCCAAGTCGCCATGGCGTTGTCCAAAGAGCTGACGAATCACAGCTTGCCGGAAATTGGCGATGCGTTTGGTGGTCGAGATCACACCACCGTTTTGCATGCGTGCAAGAAAATTGTGGAGCTTCAGGAAACAGATCCTGGTATCCGCGAGGACTATCAGAACTTTATGAGATTGCTGACCACCTGACTTCTGTGCAGAAGATGTGTGAAGCCTCAAGCAAAGATTACATTCATCCTTCCAACAATAGAAAGCTGAGTGACATGAAACTGACGATCAGCCGTGAATCCCTGCTCATACCTTTGCAAAGCATTGCCGGTGTTGTTGAAAAAAAGCAGACCATGCCGGTACTGTCCAACGTATTGCTGGTAGCCGAAGACAACACCCTGGTTCTGACCGGGACAAATATGGAAGTTGAACTGGTCGGCCGGGTAACACCTGTCCATGTTGACCATCCAGGGCGTATCACCGTCCCTGCCCGCAAGCTTTCAGATATCTGTCGGTCTCTAGGAGACGAAGCGCCAATCGAGCTTGTGCTTGAAGGCGATCGTTTGCATGTACGATGTGGTGCAAGTCATTTTACCCTGTCTACCCTGCCTGCTGAGCATTTTCCCAATGTGGAAGATGAGCCTGAGAGTTTCCGGCTGGAGCTGCCGCAGAAAGAACTGAGGCGTATGTTCGACGCAACTGCCTTCGCTATGGCCCAGCAGGATGTGCGTTACTATCTCAACGGTTTATTGCTTGAAGTAGATAAGGACCACGTGCGCACGGTTGCTACCGATGGTCACCGGTTGGCTATGGCCCACGTTCAGTTGAACACCGGTTGTGCCGAACCTCGGCAGGTAATTGTGCCTCGTAAAGGCGTGCTTGAGTTGTCGCGCCTGCTGGATGATGTAGAAACACCCGTTACTCTGGTTATTGGTGATAACCATCTGCGAGCGACGGTTGGGTCGTACACGTTTACCTCCAAGCTGATTGAAGGCAAGTTCCCGGACTATAACCGGGTAATTCCCCGCGGCGGTGACAAGATTGTCCTGGCAGATCGTGGCACGCTTAAAAACACCCTTCAGCGCGCCGGAATATTGTCCCATGAGAATATCCGCGGTGTTCGGCTGAACCTGGCCACAAACGAATTGCAGGTGTTTGCAAACAATCCGGATCAGGAACAGGCCGAAGACGCGCTGCCAGTGGATTATCAGGGCGAATCACTACAGATCGGTTTTAATGTAGGCTACCTGATAGATGTAATGAATGCGCTGGATGATGAGCAGGTAAAGATCACCCTGTCGAATCCCAACAGCAGTGCATTGATCGAATCGCAAACTGATAACCGCTGCCTTTATGTGGTTATGCCGATGAGGCTATAGGAGATAAGAAATGGGCACCGTAACGAACGGAATCAAAGGCGTATTCAGAATAGGGCAAACACTTTCTGTACTCGGCCGAACCGGTGTCAATTGGGTCAGGGGGGAACGCCCCCCTGCTCCGCGTATGCTGCGCCAGACTTTCGAATCACTGGGCGCAACCTACATTAAACTCGGGCAGTTCATCGCCAGTTCACCGACCTTCTTCCCGAAAGAGTATGTGGAGGAATTTCAGTACTGTCTTGATCGTACGCCTAATTTGCCGTTCGGTGTTATAAAAGGAATTATCAGTAAAGAGCTGAATCGGCCGATTGATCAAGTGTTCTCCGAGATTGATCCGGTAGCTCTGGCCTCCGCCTCCATTGCCCAGGTACATGCGGCGCGCCTGGTGACTGGCGAAGACGTGGTCATCAAAGTCCAAAAGCCAGGTGTTGAAAATATCCTGCTGACCGACCTGAACTTCCTGTACCTATCGGCACGTATCCTGGAAACCCTCGCACCCAAGCTCTCCTGGACGTCTCTCTCAGGTATCGTTGAAGAAATTCAACGCACTATGATGGAGGAGTGTGACTTTATTAAAGAGGCGAACAACCTCAAGGTATTCCGGAAGTTCCTTCATGATACCCATAATGAAGATGCAACAGTCCCAGCGGTATATGAGCATGCTAGTACTCGCCGGATCCTGACGATGGAGCGGTTCCACGGTGTACCCTTAACGGACCTGGAAAGCATCCGCGGTTATGCAAAGGATCCGGAACGAACGCTGATCACGGCCATGAACACTTGGTTTGCCAGCCTTACGAAGTGCGAGTTTTTCCATGCGGATGTCCACGCAGGCAATTTGATGGTGTTGAAGGATGGGCGCGTAGGGTTTATTGATTTTGGTATTGTTGGACGTATTCGCCCAGACACCTGGGAAGCGGTCAGTGATTTTATATCGGCAGTGATGGTTGGGAATTTCGAGGGCATGGCAGATGCCATGATCCGTATCGGGATTACCAAGCATACCGTGAAGGTAGACGATCTTGCTGCAGATTTGCGCAAACTTTACCAGCAAATGGATAAAATGGTGCCCGATCATGTCCCTTATCAGGCGGACCAGGCTGAGGACGACGTGAATAGCATTCTTATGGATATGGTGAAGGTCGGTGAAAGCCACGGCCTGCACTTTCCGAGGGAGTTCGCTCTGCTTCTGAAACAATTCCTGTATTTTGATCGATACGTACATATTCTCGCGCCGGAAATGGATGTGTTTATGGACGACCGCCTGAATATGCTTCACTGAAGGCGGTCGCCTTCGCAAGCCTGGTTTTGTACACTAAGGCAGCAATTCGTGTGATTCGCGAGTTGCTGCCTTTTTTCGTGGATTCGTTCCATTCCTCTTGCTGCCGCGACGAGCTTTGCTTCCTATGGCGCTGGTTAAACTTCATACCGAGTTTTTTCGCAACCTGTCTCCTGCTGAACCTGTTTCCTTCTCACCGTCTTTCAACTTTCTTCACGGTGCGAACGGTAGTGGCAAAACAAGCGTGCTCGAAGCAATTGGTTATCTGGGTTTGGGCCGATCCTTCCGGGTGAGTAGACATCAGGCAGTTGTGCAGCATGGCCAGCAGCGTTTCACCGTGTTTGGTGGCCTGGATCATGGGTTTGACAGCGATCGTAATAATCCTGGAGAAGGGGCTCTTGCCCATCGCCTGGGGATCTCCCGGGATGTTGCGCAAAAAGAAACGACGTTGCGGGTCGATGGAGAAAGTGTACGCAGCTTATCTTCGCTCGCGATGCATTTGCCAGTTTCGGTAATCGATCCGGGCGTGTTTGACATTGTCGCGGGAGGTCCCGGAAAACGTCGGCAATTTCTCGATTGGGCAGTGTTCCACGTGGAACCTTCTTTCGCTTCAAGCTGGCAACAGTGCCAGAGAGTCACATCACAGCGGAATCAAACGCTGAGAAATGGTAGACTAGACGAATCCATGTTGCGTATCTGGGATACCCAGTACGTGGCACTGAGCGAACGAATAAGCGATGCCCGAAAGACCGCCTTTGATCAGTTCAAAAGGGCGTTCGACAGCCTGGTTCACGAAGTGGATGTGAGTTGGACAGACGGGCTGAAACTTGAATTCTACCCTGGATGGGACACGAGTCAGTCTCTGGCTGATGTGTTGGTACGTCACAGGGAGCAGGAAGCCCGCATGGGGCATACCCTTTATGGGCCAAACCGTGCAGACATCCGCATCAGGTTTCAGGGACGACCGGTGGCGGAAACCTTTTCTCGCGGCCAGCAAAAGACCCTCGTCATTCTGATGAAGATTGCCCAGAGCATGGTGTTAAACGATCTTGGAAAGCAGGTAAGCTTTTTGGTTGACGATATTAACGCCGAGCTGGATGAGAGCCACAGAACCATGCTGGCTCGGAAGTTACAGCAGTTACGTTGCCAGGTATTTATTACCGCCATTGAACATCCTGATCCGGAGTCGTTGTGGCAGAATAACCAAATACCTGATTACCGAATGTTCCACGTGGAACATGGCAAATTGAAGGAAGAATAAAACCGGCCTACCGACCTTTTAGCCGCACAAAATGCTGCTTCAGGATTGCGCCGGCCCTTAAGCTTCAGGAGTTTCCTAATGAGTGAATCGAGCTACAGTTCCGCCAATATCAAAGTCCTGAAGGGGCTGGATGCGGTACGAAAACGGCCAGGGATGTATATTGGCGATACCGATGATGGAACCGGCCTGCATCATATGGTCTTTGAACTGGTGGATAACTCCATCGATGAAGCTTTGGCAGGACACTGCTCCGAGATAGGCATCATTATTCACCCGGATGAGTCGGTAAGCGTTCAGGATAATGGCCGGGGAATTCCTGTGGATATCCACGAGGAAGAAGGCGTATCCGCTGCCGAAGTTATCATGACGGTGCTGCATGCCGGGGGTAAGTTTGATGATAATTCCTACAAGGTTTCTGGTGGCCTTCATGGTGTAGGCGTTTCGGTTGTAAATGCGTTGTCCTCTACCCTCACCCTGACTATCCGTCGCGATGGCAAGGTGTATGAACAGGTGTACACACACGGTGTGCCCGTTGCGCCCCTGGCACCTGTTGGCGATACGGAAGCTTCTGGTACCCGGGTACATTTCATACCGTCTCCGGAAACCTTTTCTACTATTGAGTTCCACTACGAAATTCTGGCAAAACGCATCAGGGAACTGGCGTTTCTGAACAGTGGCGTTCGCATTCGTCTGACGGATGAGCGCAGTGGAAAGGAAGAAATTTTTGAGTACGAAGGCGGATTGAGAGCGTTTGTTGAGCATCTCAATACCAATAAAACGCCTATAAACCGGGTTTTCCATTTTACCCGGGAACGGGAAGACGGCATCGTGGTTGAAGTTGCCATGCAATGGAATGATGCCTTCCAGGAAAACATCTACTGCTTCACTAACAATATTCCCCAGCGGGATGGTGGTACTCACCTGGCAGGTTTCCGTTCAGCACTTACTCGCTCCCTGAACAACTACATTGAACAGGAAGGTCTGGGTAAAAAGGCAAAGGTAAGCACCTCCGGTGACGACGCCCGCGAAGGTCTGACGGCTATCATCAGTGTGAAAGTTCCTGATCCCAAGTTCTCTTCGCAAACAAAAGACAAACTGGTTTCTTCGGAAGTAAAAACGGCCGTTGAGCAGGAGCTCTACCAGAGCTTTGCCGAATACCTGCAAGAGCAGCCTAACGAAGCCAAACTGATCGTTAACAAGATGATTGAAGCAGCGCGTGCCCGTGAAGCAGCGCGTAAAGCTCGGGACATGACCCGTCGCAAAGGCGCTCTGGATATCGCCGGCCTACCCGGCAAGCTGGCAGACTGCCAGGAGAAAGACCCTGCTCTATCCGAACTGTTCATAGTGGAGGGTGACTCGGCCGGCGGTAGCGCCAAACAGGGCCGAGACCGCAAAACCCAGGCTATCCTGCCGCTGAAAGGTAAGATCCTGAACGTGGAGAAAGCACGTTTTGACAAGATGCTGTCCTCTGCTGAAGTGGGTACTCTTATTACGGCTTTGGGGTGTGGCATTGGTCGGGAAGAGTTCAACCCTGACAAGCTTCGCTATCACTCCATCATTATCATGACGGACGCCGATGTGGATGGTTCTCACATCCGCACGCTGCTGCTCACGTTCCTGTTCCGCCAAATGCGCGAAATCATCGAACGTGGCCACGTATTTATTGCTATGCCTCCCTTATATAAGGTCAAGCGTGGCAAGCAGGAGCAGTACCTGAAGGATGAGAAGGCAATGGAAGCCTACCTCACCCAGACATCTCTGGAAGGTGCACAACTGTATGTGAACCCGGAAGCGCCACCTATCAAGGACTCTGCCCTTGAGACCATGGTGAAGGATTATCAGGCGGTTATGGCGATGATTGAGCGCCTGTCCCGCGCGTATCCTGCGATGGTGCTGGAGCAAATGCTGCACAACGATACTCTGAAAGCAGAGGATCTGAAGGATGAGCAAGCAGTAGCTGCTTGGGCAAGTCGTCTGGGTGATGGTCTGGAATTGGACACCCGCACCGGAACCAAATTTACCTTCTCCGTCAAAAAGGATTCTGAGCGGGGCCTGTTCCTGCCCATGGTAACCATTCATGTACACGGTATTCCGACGGAGTACGTGTTTAACCATGACTTCTTCGACTCACCGTCCTACGCTTCGATTGCACGCCTTGGCGAGACCCTGAATGGCCTTGTTGAAGACGGAGCCTACATACAGCGTGGTGAGCGTAAGCAGGCTGTGTTGTCGTTTGAGGGCGCACTGAATTGGTTGATGAAGGAAGCGCAGCGTGGCCTGACCATTCAGCGCTATAAGGGTTTGGGTGAGATGAACCCGGATCAGCTCTGGGAAACCACCATGGACCCCGATAGCCGCCGCATGATGAAAGTGAAGATTGATGATGCTGTTGCAGCAGACCAGATCTTTACAACATTAATGGGTGATGATGTAGAGCCACGTCGTGACTTTATCCAGGCTCACGCTTTGGAAGTGCACAACCTCGACATTTAATGGGGTTTTAAGCAGGTACAAAAAAGCGGCCCACTGTGGCCGCTTTTTTTATACCTGAAAACCGGGTGCCTCACTGGATTACTGCATTATCTTCCGTCATACGAAGCTGATTACCTGGCTTTTTCCTTCTCCGCCAAATGAGGCGCCATGACTTCTTCCAGGGTGTAGCCCGTAAGCCTGCGGATGGTTCTCCAAAGATAATAGAAAATGAGCATCATCATCACCATAGAGGGGATGGCAATCATCGGATAGCTCACCAGAGTCATCCTTCCAAGCTCTTCATTGAACGCTTGGGTACCGGACGGGCTGACGACAATCCAGCGGGCGAGAACGTAGTTCATGATGGAAGAAAACAGAAAGGTGCCGGCAAAAAAGTAGCTGGCATTGAGCAGGCGCCCTTCGAACTCTTCTACCTGGTCCTTTTCTTCCAGGGTCTTCTGAATTTTATCGACATCGAGCACATTAGGATTGTAGAGGAGCGTGCGAACCAGGGGGTATTTCGTGCGTGTTGAGGCAAGCACCGCTAGACCAATGATTGCGGGAATAGCTGCTTCCTTTATGGCGAGCCAGCCGGCATCCAGTTCCAGCAAGCCGATACCACCTGTTAGACCCACGCTTACCAGGCCCAGCAAGGCTATAAAGTTCTTTTTATTGTAACGAATCAGCTCGAAAAGGCCCCACCCTAGTGGAAAGGCCAGGCCCAGGATCAGGGCGTTGACACTGCCAAGATGCTGGTCGCCACTGAACTTCATCAAGATAACGGATGGAATGATAATGCTGACCAGAAGATCGACCCAAGGTCTGGGTTTGTGGTCGGGCACGGCGGTAGTATTTGGTGCGGTCATGGCTCTGCCTGATTAGTTAAACTGCTCGGGCCAGTATACGACGAACGCCATAAAAAAACCGAACCCGGAGGTTCGGCTTGCTTCACAAATGACTCAACTAAAACGTATCAGGCGCCGACTTCTTTCAGGCACTCTTCAACGATTGCCAAGCCTTCCTCAAGGATACTATCCTCGATCGTTACCGGCATGAGGAAACGCAGGGTATTCCCAAACATGCCACAGCTAAGAAGGATCAGTCCCTTCTCTTGGGCTTTCTTGGTAATTGCTGCAGCCATTTCGGGCATTGGTTTACGGCTTTCCTTGCTTTCAACCATTTCGAATGCCGCCATGGGCCCCAACCCACGTACGTTGTCCACATGGGTAAACTGCTCCTGCCACTGGGTAAACCGCTGATTCAGCTTTTCGCCAAGGCGTATGCTCTTGCCCAGGATATCCTCTTCCTTGAATACCTCGAATACAGCAAGGGCAGCCGCACAGGCAGTCGGGCTACCGGTATAGGTGCCGCCCAACGAGTTGGGCCCGGACGAGTCCATGACTTTGTCGGTACCAACAATTGCTGAGATTGGCATACCGTCAGCCATACTTTTCGCCATGGTAATGATGTCAGCTTCAACACCACTGTGCTCAAGCGCAAACATCTTGCCGGTACGGCCAAAGCCACTCTGAACTTCGTCCACAATCAGCAGGATGCCGTTATCGTCACAAATTTTCCGTAGTGCTTTAAGGAAACTGGTTGGTGCTGCGTAAAAGCCACCCTCGCCCAGTACCGGTTCGAGCACGATGGCAGCAGTCTGGTTTGCCGGAGAGTCGGCTTTCATAGTCATCTGCAGGCCACGCAGTGCTTCTTCCTCTGTAACCCCGTGATACGGAACAGGATAAGGTGCGCGGAATACGCTTCCTGGCATGGGGCCAAAGTCGGTCTGGTAAGGTGCTGCCTTGCCATTCATTGCCATGGTCATAAAGGTGCGGCCGTGATAACCGCCGTTGAAGCAGATGACGTTGGTGCGACCAGTGGCCGCTCGGGCAATCTTGAGGGCGTTTTCCAGTGCTTCCGCACCGGAGTTGGCCAGCATTACTTTGGCATGGCCTTTAACCGGAGTGACTTCGCTCAGCTTCTGCGCCAGGCGCACATAGCCCTCATAGGGCATAACCGTTTGGCAGGTATGCATCAGCTTATCGAGTTGGGCTTTGATCGCTGCCACTACTTTCGGGTGGCGGTGGCCGATGTTGAGAACACCAATACCACCGGCAAAATCGATCATACGTTTGCCGTCAGCGTCCCACAGTTCTGCGTTGGTTGCGTGGTCAGCAAATTGCTCATTTGGGCTCGCAACGCCTGCTGCAACATAGCGTTCTTTGAGTGCCTGAAGTTCTTTGTTGCTCACTTTGCCATTCTCCCTGTGTCTCTGATAGTAACAATCTCGTTCCTCAGTGTAGGGAGTAGAACGGAATGACACAAACTGACAGCAAGGAATAAATTAATTCACCGGTTGCTCCCGGAACTGCAAATCGGCCAGACGCCGGTAAAGTTCATTCCCTTGCATCAACTCATCATGGGTGCCGACGGCTAGAAGGCGCCCCTGTTCCAGTACGGCAATACGGTCAGCATCACGCACGGTGGCAAGCCTGTGGGCAATCACCAGGGTAGTTCTTCCGGATGTCAGGGCCGGCATGGCTTGCTGAATCAGGCTCTCGCTCTCAGCATCAAGCGCGCTCGTCGCTTCATCAAGCAGCAGTATTGGAGCATCAGCAAGCAGCGCACGGGCAATAGCCAGCCGTTGATTTTGGCCACCAGATAGCCCTAGCCCTGCATCGCCCAGTTGCGTGCTGTAGCCTTCAGGCAGCTTCTCGATGAATTCGTGGGCGTGGGCAATACGTGCGGCCTTTTCAACATCGGCATGGCTGGCATCCGGGCGGGCGTACCGGATGTTGTCTGCCACGGTGCCATGGAACAGCGCGGGGTTCTGGGGTACCAGTGAAAAGCAGCTGCGTAGCGCTTCAAGGGAAACCGTGGCGCTGTCTGTTCCGTCAATGTGAATGGTACCGCTGTCGGGCTGATAGAAGTGCAACAGCAGATCAAACAAGGTGGATTTTCCTGCACCGGAAGGCCCGACCAGCGCCAGGGTTTCACCGGCACGAACGTGCAGACAGATATCGGTCAGTGCCGGGTGTTCGCTCCGGCCGGGGTAGCTGAAATTAAGGCCCTCGATGGAAATTTCGCCGGTAATGGCCCCGGGGAACTCGTTTGCTTGTTCTGCCGGCCGGATGAATGCCGGTTTTGTCTGGAGCAGTTCAAACAACCGTGCAGCGGAGCCAGCAGCCCGTTGCAGCTCACCAATGACTTCGCTGATTGCGCCTGCCGCTACGCCCACCAACAAACTGTAAAACAGAAATGCGGCCAACTCTCCCGGGGTAATGCGGCCGTGGATAACATCCAGACCGCCAATCCAGATGACAACACCGACAGCGCCCATCACCAGAGAAATGGCCAAGGTGGTTAACCATGCACGCTGTTTTATGCGGGCTCGGGCGATATCGAAAGCCCGTTCGGAAACCTCGGAAAAAAACTGTCGGTCATGGGGTTGGTGGTTGAAGGCCTGAACGGTTTTGATCTGCGTGAGGTTTTCACCCACGTAGCTGCCCACATCTGCAACTCTGTCCTGACTTAGCCGCGACAACTGCCGAACGCGTCGACCGAAAAACAGGATAGGCGCGATAATCAGAGGAAACCCCAGCAGGATAATCCCGGCCAGCTTGGCATTGGTGATGAACAGCAAAACCAGGCCGCCCACCAGCATGAGAGCATTGCGCAGGGCAATGGAGACGGTTGAGCCGATGACCGATTGCAGCACTGTGGTGTCGGCGGTAAATCGCGACTGTATTTCCAGAGCACGGTTCTGCTCGAAAAACCCGGGGTGCAGATCAATCAGATGATTGAATACCTGCTTGCGGATATCCGCCACCACCCTTTCGCCAATCCAGGAAACCAGATAAAAGCGCGCGAAAGAACCAAAGGCTAACCCCAACACCAGCATAAAAAACAGACCAACAGCCCGGGCCAGGTTAGCCGGGGATTCCGTAGCCAGGCCTTGATCCACCAGAATCTTGAGGCCCTGCCCCAAACCGAGCGTGATACCTGCAGTAATGACCAGTGCCACCAAAGCGCCGGCAACCGCTTTGCGATAGGGAAGAATAAAGCCGATTATCAGTTTCAGGGCCTGCCGATGACGTGTGTTAATGATGTTACTCCTGAAGTTGAGGTGCAGTAATATTCACAAGCCCTATCATACGCTTGTCCTCTCCGTAAAAATGAAGGAAGTCCCTTGCGCGCTTATGCTGACAGTGATTACCCCGCTAACCATAAACCGAACTGGAAAGTGATTGCCGGGCTTTGGCCCTATCTTGCCGAGTTCCGTGGGAGGGTAGCGCTATCTGTGGCCTTCCTGATTTTGGCTAAACTGGCAACGGTCGCAACTCCGGTGGCTCTGAAATACATTGTGGATTATCTGGATCAGGGCCGCGAGGCTGAGCTGTTGCTGTGGATTCCCATCGTGCTGGTGGTTGCATACGGAACCTTGAGGTTTAGCAGCACGCTGTTCGGTGAGCTGCGGGATGCTGTGTTTGCGCGGGTCGCCGAGCGCGCCATGCGGCGGGTATCGCTGCGGGTTTTCCGCCATTTGCATGACCGGGAACTGGCCTTCCATCTGGATCGCAAAACCGGCGGGCTGGCCCGGGACATAGAGCGAGGCACTACGGGTATCAGCTTCCTGCTACGTTTTACCCTGTTCAATATAGTGCCTACCCTGCTGGAAATTCTGATGGTGGCAGGCATTTTGTTTGTGGCGTTCAACGCCAGCTATGTGTTTGCCATCCTCATCGCAGTAGTGGTGTATGTGGTTTTCTCTATCAGAGTCACCGAGTGGCGAACCAAGTTCGTTCGTGAGGCCAACGCCCGGGATAATCAGTCCAACTCCCGCGCCATCGACAGCCTGCTCAACTACGAAACCGTTAAATACTTTAATAACGAAAAATTCGAAGCCGAGCTTTACGATGAGAATCTGGAAGGCTGGGAGAAAGCACGCCTGAAGAACCGCCTGTCTCTGGCTGCACTCAATTCCGGCCAGGCGCTCATTATTGGTTTGGCCATGATAACCATGATGGTGATGGCCGTGAGAGAAGTGGCCAGTGGGGTTATTACCCTGGGGGACTTCACCATGATCAACGCTTACCTGCTTCAGCTGTTTATCCCCTTGAATGCTCTGGGCTTTGTTTACCGGGAAATCCGCCAGTCTTTGGTGAATGTGGAGCGCCTGTTCGGTTTGCTTGGTGAAACACCAGCCATTAAAGATGCTCCCGGGGCGCCTTCACTCCTCGTCAATAAAGGCGAGGTAGGCTTTATTGACGTGCATTTCGCTTACCGTTCAGATCGACAGATTCTGCAGGATGTGAACTTCACTATACCAGCCGGGCACACACTGGCAGTTGTGGGCGCCAGCGGAGCAGGTAAATCCACCCTCGCCCGCCTGCTGTTCCGATTCTTTGACGTGGATAAGGGCAGCATCACCATTGATGGCCAGGACATTCGCGAGGTTAGCCAGGACAGCCTGCGCTCAGCAATCGGAGTGGTTCCGCAAGACACCGTTCTGTTCAACGACACCCTGTACAGTAACCTCGCATACGGCAGGCCGGAGGCTACCGAAGCGGAGGTACACCATGCTGCAAAGCAGGCGCGCCTGGACGACTTCATCCGTAGCCTGCCAGAAGGTTACGACACCAAAGTCGGCGAACGTGGCCTGAAACTCTCTGGCGGTGAAAAACAGCGAGTTGCTATTGCCCGCGTACTGTTGAAAAACCCGCCGTTGCTGATTCTCGACGAAGCCACTTCGTCACTGGACTCTATCTCCGAACAGGCAATCCTGGATGCCCTGAACGAAGTCAGTCGTCAGCGCACCACACTGGTAATCGCCCACCGTTTATCCACAGTGCGCGATGCCGACACGATTCTGGTAATGGATCAGGGCCAGATTGTGGAAAGCGGCAGCCACAGTGAGTTACTGGCGCAGAATGGTTATTACGCAAGGTTGTGGCTGCAGCAACAGCATAGTGAGGATGACGTATCTTTGACAGATTGAAGTGCCTGACTGAAGCTCTGGGCATACCTTGGAGTAAGCGGCTCTCCGGCAGAGGCTTCCGAAAAACGCCCGTAAATACTTCCCTGTAGTGCTCCGTCGCGCCATCCTTGGCGCTCCAGGTTTTCGGAAGCCTCTGCCGGAGAGCCGCCCGAACATTGGTGTTATGCCTCAGAAAAGCTAATCGGTTTTTAGATGGTGAGAGCTGCACAAGCTCGGATTGCATGGCTGGGGAACCGGCTCCCAAAAACGTCTGCAGCCAAGGATGGCTGCAGCCGAGCCCTACATGGAAGTATTTACGGGCGTTTTTTGGGAGCCGGTTCCCCAGTCATGCAGACGCACCAAACCAGCAATCACCGAGACAAAACCGAAGCCAACCCCGAAGCCCGAACTACCCGCTGCTCCGCACTTTCCGAAAACACGCTGGCGTCGCCGGTGATCAGGCTGAACCAGTTCTTTGCACGGGTGATGCCGGTGTACACCAGTTCTCGCGTGAGCACGGGGCTGAGGCGGTCGGGCAATACCAGGCAGGTGTGATTGAATTCCGAGCCTTGGGATTTATGCACTGTCATGGCGTACACGGTTTCCAGTTGTTGCAGCCGGCTGGGTGATATCCAGCGGATGTCGCCGCTGCCGTCGCTGCTGGGGAAGGCCACGCGCAGTACGGATTTTGGTTGTTCGTCGTTGGTTTGTGTGTCAGCGGCCCAGGGCAGGCTGAAGGTAATGCCCACATCGCCGTTCATCAGGCCCAGGTTGTAATCGTTGCCGGTAATCAGCACTGGGCGCCCGGCGTACCAGCCTTCGGCACGGGGAATCAGTCTTTGTTTGAGCAGGTTGTGAGCGATCAGTTCGTTGAGCCCTTCTACACCCCAGGGGCCACGGCGCAGGGCGCAGAGCACCTGAAAATCACTGAAGGCCTCCAATACGGATCTTGCCAGCTCGTCCCACTGCTCTGTTGAGCTGCTGGCGTTCAGTTCGTGGTTATTCATCAGTGATAAGTAGTGACGGTAGCCTACGGGTGGCGGCAAGAGCTGGCTGTTGCCATGGATTCGTCCTTCCCCGCTATTTTGAAAAGCTTCCGGGCTGCCACTGACCGCATGACTGCAGATCAGCGTCTGACTGTCTTCCAGCGAGGGTTTTCTGGTGCGGCCATTCAGCCACACCACATCCTCGAAACCGGCGCTGAGGGCCTGCTGAAGCATGCTGTCGCTCAAGGTGTTGGTGTTGACCGCTTCGGCCAGTTGGCGAATGCCACTGCCTTCGGCAAAGCGGTAGCTTTTGCGCAACATGGCCACGGCCTGATCCAGCGGCTGGCCTTCGGGGTTCTGCAGGTTTGCGGGGATGTCGGTGCCGGTTATGGCTTTCAGCCACTGCACAGTCTCTGGCAGATAGTGCCCGCTTGGCGCGCGTTGGCACAATTCACCCAGCACAGCGCCGGCGTCTACCGAGGCCAGTTGGTCTTTATCGCCCAGCAAAATCAGTTGGGCGTTGGCGGGCAGGGCGTCAAACACCGACGCCATCATGTCCAGATCTACCATGGAAGCTTCGTCGATCACCAGAATATCCACCAGCAGCGGGTTGTCGCGGTTATGGCGGAATTTGCGGGTGTCCGGGCGGCTGCCCAGAAGCCGGTGCAGGGTGGTGACTTTGGTGGGAATGTCCGCCAGAGACACCTGCCCCGGTAACTGCGCCAGTGGCAGACGGCTGACGGCACCGCCAATGGATTCGTTCAGCCGGGCTGCGGCTTTGCCTGTGGGCGCTGCGAGGCGAATACGGTATTTGCGTCTATCGCGCTCGGTGGATTCGCCTGCGACGGACTGCAGGGCGGCCAGTAAATTCACCACAGTAGTGGTTTTGCCGGTGCCCGGGCCACCGGTAATCACTGCGAAACGGTTGCGGGCGGCCAGTGCACAGGCGAGTTTTTGATAGTCCACAGGAGAGTCCGAAGAACCCTGTGGCTTGAACAATATGTCCAGAGCATTGCTGAGTGTTGAGGCCGCGCTTGAAGACGTGTCAGTCAGAGTGGATGGCTGCGCCAGCCGCTGCAGAATACCGGCGGCAATTTGCTGCTCGTAACGCCAGAATCGGCGCAAGTACAGTCGAGTGCCGGTTAACACCAGCGGCGTAGTATGTGAGCCATCACTTACCGACAAGGCCTTATCCAGAGCACTGATGCATTCCTGAATTGATACGCGAGCCAGGAGTTCTCCCGGGCCATTGAAGCTGCCATCGGTGATTTCCTGCTCCGCCGATGAGTTTGGCAGAATGCCCCTGGTTTGTGGGGAGAGATTACTGTTAGGCTCCTCCGGCGGCAGTGATAATGTGTTGTCCGCATCCGCCAGAAGCGTGGCCAGATCCACGCACACATGGCCCCGGCCAACCTGATGGGATGTCAGTGCAGCAAGCAGCAAAACCAGAGGTTGCGGTGCTTCGCCCTGCTCTTCCGACAGATCCTGAATCAGCCGCGAAAAGCGTACATCCAGAGGGCGAATCCAGCCGGCTTGCTGCCAGCTATCCAGAAGCTCCAGAAGAGTTTCGGTTTGCTCCAAGGCCAGGCCAGTGTCTTCGGCTTCGTCCAGATCAAAGGAAAACTGGTTTTCGGTATTCCTTGTCTTACTCATGCCGCTACCTCCCCGGCTGCCTTGCCATCGAACATAGCATCCAGTTGTTCAATCAATACTCTGGGTGGTTTGTCGGTAAACGCCCCTGCCCCTGGCGCGTGCACGCCGCGCAAAAACAGATACACCGCACCGCCGATGTGCTGGTCGTAGTCATAATCCGGCAGGCGGGCTTTCAGCAAGCGGTGCAGGGCCAGCAGATAGAGGATGTATTGCAGGTCGTAGCGCTTCTCCAGAATCGCCTCGCCCATGGCCTGATCTGTGTAGGCGCTATCGTTATCGCCAAGATAGTTGGATTTGTAGTCCAGCACGTAATATTGCCCGTTATGTTCAAACACCAGGTCGATAAAGCCTTTCAACATGCCGTTGAAGCGGCCGTCATCCACTCGCGGGCGGTCCGCGCCGTTGAGGGTGTGTTGAGTCACCAGTTTGTCCATGGCCCGGGTGCTTACGTTACGACTCTCAAACCAGAACTCCAGTTCCGGGCGCAGGGTGTCAAGGGCGGTCAGGCTGACGCTTTCACCGCCATTGCGACTCAATGGCAGCGGCTGGCGAATGAGCGCAAGGATCCAGTGCGCAAGCGTATCTACCCAGTCAGTCCAGCCCCGCGTGCTGCAACGGCGAAAGAGCTGTTCACGTAAGTGTTCGGGGTTATCCACAATGTGTTGCAGGCCCTGTTGTACGCACCACTCCAGCAGATCGTGCAGGAAGGTGCCTGGGCCTGCGCCTTTCGGGAAATTGTGCAGGCTGTGGCTGAGCAGAATCGCTGTGTCCTCATCCTCAGGGTTGTGAGCGCCCTCTTCCAGCAGGTTTTGGGTTTCGGCGTCTTCCACCTCCCCGGCGAAGGCTATGCCGGTTCCGGAAAGCCCGGTGTATTCCAGTGAGGAGTAGCTGGCAATCCACCAGTCTTCCCGGGCTTCGCGGGTTGAGATCAGTGCTGGCCCGAGCGCTGCGGGCGCTTCTTCGGCGTAACGCAATCCGGTAGCGTCTGGCAGAGCCTCTGTACATAGCTCTGTGTGGCCATCAACCAGATGCTTCAGCGCGTCACTCAGCGGGTGTTGCGCAGCAGGCTCTCCACCCAGCAAATAGCCCAGACCGCTGAGGTGCCAGTTATCAATCTCCGCGACGCCGACCCAGGTGGCAAAGCGGGCGCGGGTCAGGGCCACGTAGAGTTTGCGGATGTCCTCGCCCAGCCGCTCCTGATCTGCCCGGGCAACGTCTTCCGGTGTGGGATCAAACACAGTGATCAGTTTTGAGTGGTCATCGTGATAGCGCACGAACGATTGTTTTTCGCTTTGAGCGCGGAAGGCTGTGCCAAAGGGCAGAAACACCAAGGGATATTCCAGGCCTTTGGATTTGTGCACGGTAATCACCTTCACCAGACCAGCATCGCTTTCCAGGCGCAGGGTGCGGTGTTCGTCCTCTTCGTCCGCCGCCCGCAGAATCTGGGTATAGTGGTGTACCAATGCGTGTTCGCCGTCCAGTTGCAGGCTGTCTTGTTGCAAGAGTTCGGCAATGTGCAGAATGTCGGTGAGACGGCGTTCGCCTTCCGGGCGCTGTAACAGACGGCCGGGTACATCAAAGTCCATCAGGAAGCTGCGCAGCATAGGCAGCACACCCTGGCCCTGCCACTGCTTCTGATAACCCATAAAGCGGTCAATCTCCCGCTCCAGCGCCATCTCGTCGATCAACAGTTGGTCGAGATAGCGCCAAGGCAAACCCAGCGTGGGCGTGGCCAGAGCCGCGCGGGCGTAGGCCAGTTGCCGTGGCTCGGCAAAAGCTTTGAGCCAGCACAGCACTTCTTTTGCCTCTTGCGAGGTAAGCACCGAATCCCGGTCAGACAGGTACACGCTCTTGATGCGCCTTTGGCCCAGCGCATCCCGTACCGCAGCGGCTTCGTTGCGGTTATTCACCAGAATGGCGATGTCTTTGGGTTCAACCGGCTCCAGGTCGCCTTTGTTCTCTTCCAGTGCAAAACCGGCCAGTCCCTGCTGGCCAAGTGTCAGCAGTCGGGCGATTTCGCTGGCGCAGGTTTCGGCTACATCCGTTGTGGCAGCGCCTTTTGCCAGGCCCTTGCGGTTGCCGTTCTTGTCTTCCTGGTCACTTTCCAGTGACCACAGGGTGAGGCTGGGCTGTACCTCGCCATTCACCGACCACAGGCGCTTGGTGCCGTTGGCGTCTACCCCCTGAAATGGCAGGGGTGAGGTATCGCCTTTGCCGAAGAGGAAGGCACCTTCCGGGCTGTTGAGGTCGCCATGTTCAAACACCCGGTTGACCGCTTTCACCATGGGTTTGGACGAACGGAAGTTGCGGCCCAGCGTCCAGGTGCGGTCGCGGGCGCCGGTGCGGGCGTCCAGATAGGTGTAGATGTCGGCGCCGCGGAAGCCGTAAATGGCCTGTTTCGGATCGCCGATCATCAGCAGGCAGGTGTCCGGCTGGTTCTCCGCTACCCGGTAAATCCGGTTGAAGATGCGGTATTGCACCGGATCTGTGTCCTGGAATTCGTCGATCAGCGCAACCGGGAACTGGCGACGAATGGTGGCCGCCAGTTGATCGCCACGGGAGCCATGAAGGGCATCGTCCAGCCGTGTGAGCAGGTCGTCAAAACCCATTTCCGAGCGCTTTTGCTTTTCCGATTCCAGCCGCGCTGCAATCCAGCGGCTGGCGTGCCGGAGAATGTCGGCCTCGGCGCTGGGCAGGCTCTGGCTGAATTCGATCAGCTCTGCAATGGCATCAAAGGCTGGGTGATGGGGTGCATCGCCCTCGCCTTTGAGTTTTGTGGGCAGTATTTCCGGTGTCTGGTTCTGGAAGCCGGCTTTGTCCAGACCCTCCGGGTAAAGCTCATCGGAAGCGGCCCAATCGCGCAGTTTGTCCCAAGCGGCAATCATCGGCTTCATGCTGCCACCGTGCAGGCGTTTGCTCTTGTTGAGGGCAATCAGCATGTCGGTGACTTCGGGTTTCCAGTCTGACCAAGAGTAGGATTTCAGGGCCTGCGCCTGCTCCATGCGCTTTTGCACAGTAGCTTCGATGGCCTGCTTAACATCGTCGGTGGCGACGTCGAAAGAATCAGCGTCGCCAAGCAGGTTATGCACAGAGGCGCGCAGGTTGTCCGGGGTTTTCCAATGGCTCAGCACTTCATCCATCAGTACCGGCGAAAGCGGGTAGATAAAAGTGCGCCAGTAGTCCCGCGCGACTTCATCGAGCAGTTCACTTTGATCGGTTTCCAGAGACAGGCGGAACAGGCTGCCGCTGTCGAAGGCATGCTCGGTGAGCATCCGGTTACACCAGGCGTGAATGGTGGACACCGCAGCTTCGTCCATCCATTCGGCGGCCAGCAGCAGCTTTTTGCGGCAGTCCGGCCAGGTGGTCGGATCCGGGTAGCTGTTATCCCGCAACTGATGGATCAGCGCGGTTTCCGGTGTGGGCTGTAGGCCTTCCCCGTTGCTGGAAAACACCTCTGCGGCCTGAGTAAGCCGGGTGCGGATGCGATCCCGCAGTTCCTTGGTGGCGGCGTCGGTGAAGGTCACCACCAGCAGGTTGGGCGGTAGCATGCCGGCAGCCAGAGGGCTGTCTTCGGGTTGTCCGTGGCCAAGCACAAAGCGCACGTAAAGAATGGCGATGGTGAAGGTTTTTCCGGTACCCGCACTGGCTTCAATCAGGCTGCTGCCGTTCAGGGGCAGCGCCAGTGGATCGAGGTTCGGGTTTCTCGTCACGGTTGTAGCCGTCATAGCTTGCCCTCAATCTGACCAGCGGCGGATTTATCCTGTTCGGCCTCCCAAAGGGGCACATAAAGCGCGTGCAGCAAGGCCTCAAATTCATCGCTTTCCATCAGGGCTTCTGCGCTTTCAAAAGCGCCTCGTAAATAGCCAGTGTCCCGCTCCAAAGCAGTGGTGTATGCCTGCTGGGCATCGCTGATGGCGCGTTCGTGGTCACCCAGGAATTTCTTGCTCTGGTAGAAGCTGTAAATCCAGGCAAATCCGGCCTCACAGTGCAGCGGTAACGCGCGGGTGCTAGCTTCTATCCAGTGCGCCAGTATGGCGTCCAGATGCTTGGCGGCGGTTTCTCTTGGTAATGGTGCAAAGCGTACTTTCCGGCCTTCTTCCTTGCCTAGAATCAGGGTTTCAAACAGTTGTGTGGTCAGTTGCCCGGCCAGATGAATTACCCAGTCCCGCATCAGGTTGGCGTAACGGAGCTTCTTGCTACTACCGCTGCCGGTGAGCAGGCTGGAACCGGCGATAATCAGGCGGCAGGTATTGCCTTCGTGGTTGCGGCGCAGGTTGTTGATTAAATCCAGCACTTCTACCGATCCCGTGTTATTGGCCAGACGATATTCAAACGGCAAGGGTTCACTGATCGCTTCGGGCCACTCGGCCAAGGCGCTTTGATAGCGCTGGAACAGATCGGGTAAGCGGCCAGAGAGATCGCTTCGCAACCTGTGCTCGGTGACGCCCATACCCAGGTCGCCTCGCCGCGCCATACGATCCAGTGTGCTTTCCAGGCGCTCGTGCAGGTCTTCATCGTTACCGGCTTTCAGCAGGCCCTGCTCAATCAGTTCGGTATCCAGACGCCAGCGGTCGAGACCGTTCAGATCAAAGTTTTCGTTATCCGTGTCGTCGTCTTCCACATCCTCGAAACGCACCTGCAAACGGCGCTGATAAAACGTATCCACAGGCTTTTTCAGAAAGCCAGCGAGATCGTTGAGGGTGATGGGTTCCTCGGGTTGCTGATACGGCAGGGCCGTTTGCGGCTCGCGCCGCTCTTCTGCTTCGTTGCCATGGGCACCGCGCCATTCGTGCTCGTAGGTGAACAGGCTGCGTGCGTGTTGTACCTGGGGGAAATAATCCCGGCTGAACGGTTGCAGCGGGTGGCTGGTGGTCAGTGCGGCGGTTACGGAATCCTTTGGTTTTCCTGGCACCTGCCACAAGCTGTCGAGATGATCTTGCAGCTGGCCGACCAGCACTGAAGGCGGCCGGGGTGAGTCGTCGCGAATGCTGCGCCCTACCCAGCTGATATAGAGTTGTTCGCGAGCCGAGAGCATGGCTTCTAGAAACAGGTACCGGTCGTCTTCCCGGCGGGAGCGGTCGCCCGGGCGGTAATCCTGAGCCATCAGATCAAAATCCACCGGTGGCCGTGAGCGAGGATAATCGCCGTCGTTCATGCCCAGCAGGCACACCTTGCGGAAAGGAATCGCTCGCATGGGCATTAGTGTGGCGAAGTTCACCTTGCCCGCCAGGAAACGCTGGTTCAGACCGCCCTCATCCAGGCCTTCCAGTAATACGTCCTTCACGATATTCAGCGGTAACGATTGCTCGTCCAGCCCTGCGGCCATCGTGTCTTCCAGCCACTGCTCCAGCTGCCGGCGAAAACGGTTCAGCAGCAACAAATCATGCCCTTCCACTTTGTGGAAAAACTGCTCCAGCATGGCCGAGAAGAGTTCTTCCCACTCTTGGGGTGTGCGGCTTGCCTGCAACTCTTGCCATAAGGTTTCCAGGCGGTACACGAATTCGCCAAGACGGCCTGCCAAGCTGGCTTGCAGCCCTCCGATTTCGCCGTAGGGTTGAACACCCGCCCAAGGCTCGTCGTCGCCCATGCCGTAACCTAAAAGCATGGAGCGCAGGCCAGCTTGCCAGGTGTTTCGATCTAAGCCGGCGGGCAACTCCAGACTTTCCCGGTGAGCACCGTGCAGACCCCAGCGAATGTTGGCGCCTTCTACCCAGCGCCGTGCCAAGGGGATTTCCTCTTCTGCAATTTCAAAGCGATCGCGAACACCGGGCACTTCCAGCAGGCTGATGATCTCACTCACCCCGAAACGGCTGCGCGGCAACGACATGAGCGTTTCCAGGGCAATCAACACAGGCTCGTGGTGGCGTTGGCCCTGATCAGAAATGGTGAACGGAATGTGGCGCTTGAGGCCGGAAGTGTAGCGACCAAACACCGCCTGAATATGCGGCGCATAGACGTTGATATCCGGCACCATCACCATCACATCCCGGGGCCGCAAAGTGGTATCTGCATTGAAGGCCGCCAGCAGCTGATCGTGCAGAATTTCCACTTCCCGTTGCGGGCTGTGGGCATCGTGGAAGGCTATGGAATGGTCGTGATCCAGATCGAGTTCGCGCTGTTCATTCCGGATTTCCTGAAGGGGCGTCAGATTGTAGATGTCATTTTGAAGCTGATGCAGCAGGCAGGGAGCCTGATCCGATCCGTGTTCGGAGAAGATATCGATCTTTTGATCTGGCGTCTGGAAGCTGGCGCGATACTCATCCGGATTGTCGAATTCATCCAGCAAACGAATGTAGTCCCGGCCCTGCTTTCCCCAAGCTGCCAGCAGTGGATTTGCGTGCTGATGCAGCTGGTCGGCATCTTCAATCTTCGACAGTGTCTGGTGAACCTTGCCTCGCTTGCGTTCGGCTTTCAGTAATTCGCGGTCGCTGACAATATCCGCCCAGTAGAACTGCGACGGGTTGTGAACGCACAGTACCACCTGGCTGAAACGGCTCAGCACATATAGAGCTTCCAAAGCTTGGCGCGGCAGCGACGAAACCCCGAATACTACGATGCGCTTGGGCAAACGGCTCGGATGAGCAGGCGCAGTAATTCGCTGACCTTCAGCCATAAACCGTGTGTGAATCTGCGAACGGCTGGTGTGGGCTTCAGCGCCTGTGTCTTCCACCAGCTTGCGCCAGAGCATCGGTTGCCAAAGGGTATCGTCCTCAACCGGCTTTTCTTCGCCGCGAGCGGTGATCACCACATCCCGGCCCTGCTCCCAGGCGGCCAGCCAGTCAGCGCGGAACACCTGATACTGGTCGAACAAATCCGCTACTTTTTCGGCCAACTGGAATGCTCGCAAATCCGGATCACTGCCTTCCAGAAAGCGCGCTAGCGGGTTGAATACCTCGTCGGTATGGACCAGTTCCGGCAGCAGCCGATAAAGTCGCCATACCAATCGGCGCTTATCAAAGGGGGATTGCTCCGGTACCTCACCATCCGGCAGCACGGCCCGGTAGGCTTGCCAGATAAACCGCGCCGGGAACAGAAAGTCCATGCCGGCGGCAATACCGAGCCCGCCTTCGTTGCCATCGTCCGAACGCTTTTCTGCCAGCGCCAGCTTCAGCCACTGGGCAATACCATTACTCTGTACCAAAAAGGTTTCGCTCTGCAGCGGCGGCAGTGGGTTCTGCTGGCAGATAAACACCACAGCCCGGCGCAGGTCTTCGAGATGGTTTGCGTGGACGGCGTGAAAACCGGGGGTGATGGCGGCGTGTTCGGGCATGGGTTTCCCTGTTTGGTATCTGAGGCAATTCCGATGCTACAGGTTACCGCATGTGGGTAGATAAGCGGATAGCGCAAACCTCTGCTGCTCAAATTTTTGGAAGGGCTGGTTGTGAGTGTTTTATCCCCTACAGGGTATATTTCTGAGTTAATCCTCTAGTGGCTATAGCTATGAAAGTCACATCTGCTGAAGCCTTGGCTGCAGCAGTAAAAAATGCCAGAAGCCGAATCGAGGCCTTGCTCAAGCTTCCTATTGGCTTTCTCGACCATGGTAATATCGACCTTTGGTAAAGTGGAAACCTTGTTACCAAGCGATTTTCCTTTGCATATTGCAGAGTCAATTCTGGAAGGTGCTCAGCGCCAGGCCGGGAAACTTCTTTAAATCCAGATCGTAAAAAATGAAAGATGAGAAATTTTTAACCAGAGTGGGGCGTGAGTTTGCGGAACTTTTTCGTAAACCAACTCTGGTGTTTTGGAATTCAGTTGCAGTTTTTCTGATGGTTATCATATTGCCACAAGGGATTATTGCTACCCTGGAAAAGCTCGGCTGGTCGATTGATCGAAAGACCGCGCTGATTCTGTTAGTGGTCGTGGCATTTCTTTTTGCTTGGCGACTAACCAGGCTTCTGGATAACCAATTCAGAAGAGTGAAGAGCCAATTGGTGTCCTCAGGTTATTTTGTTGATGCTCAGAGGCGGAGTACCAGGCTTTTCAATAGTCTCTCTTTGCTATTTTGGGATACGAATGAATATTGGTTAGCGCCATCTGATCAGGATAGCCCTTTAATCATGATTAGAGATGATTCAGAAGTGGTGCTTGGGTTTTATAACCTGGATTGTCCGAATTTATTGGTTGTACGAAAAAGTGTTCCGGATTCTATTGAGGAAGACGAGTGGGCTGATTTATCAAGTTTGGAAAGAGCTCTGCTGTTCTACAAGTTTTTTCCCAAAGATGCTGAAGAAAGTATGAAGGAATTTTTCTGCTCAATTGCCGACGTTGTGCTTTTTTATAAGTTGGAGATTCGGGACGGCACTTTAAATATTTTTTTTGAACTGAGTAGCAATTTTGATATGCCAGAGCATGCAGAATACTTTTACGATCTGGTGACACAAGTTGGTTCTCGTGTATTTGAATTCAGGGCTCGAACAGCGATGAATCTGAATTCATCAGAATTACATTAGTTGGTGCGCGGTACCAAAAAGGAAAACCTCATTATTAGAATCAACTCCAGATCTTCGATTACGACTTGAACTAAAACAAGGAGTTACTGTGCACGGCGTACTCATGATAGCAGCGTTCTTTTGCCTATTCACATCGCTTGGTCTTCAGGCGGGAATCTATAAGTGGGTCGACGATGATGGCCGTACGCACTTCAGCGATAAGCCGCCTCCCAATCAACAGAAACGAAATACAGAGGTATCGAATAAACCGGCAAAGGCTCCTGTTCCGAGCGTGCAAGCTCAGAGCCAGTATCGTCAGCCTGGGGCAAGCGATGCGCTTCGGGTAAGAAAGCTTTTCGAGAATGAGGAGTTTGGCGAATTGAACAGCGTGTTGGCTGACCGCTTGCAAGCGGTCAAGAAGGATATCACTAACGAGTTACATCTCCGTGATACCTACCAGATATTCTAGCAGGATGTTCCGGCTTGGGAGGCACTATTTGACCGCTGGATCTCTCAGTATCCCCAGCAATATCAAGGGTACCTCGCACGCGCGACCTATCTGGTACATCGCGGCTGGGAAGCCCGCGGCGGCGCGTATATTGCTGAAACTCCGCAGGAAAACATCTACCGGATGGTGGCTTTCATGGACCGGGCAGAGAGTGATGTGAGCCGCGCTTTGCTCCTCGAAGATGGTGCACTGTGGGCATACTGCCTGCGTATCAATATCGCCAAATCCGGTGGACACTATCCGGACGCCCTCCGCACATTGGAACAGGCGATAAAACGCTACCCAGAGAACTATTTGGCCAGGAAGTACTACATTGAAACCCTGGACCCAAAATGGGGAGGGTCGCCATTGTCCATGATCAGCTTTGCAAATAATGCACAACATCATGTGGATACCAACCCAAGGCTTCGCCGGCTGGTTTCTTACGCCTACTACGAAGCCGGGCGAATGGCATACATCAACAAAGAGTATTCGGAAGCTAGTGGGTTTCTCTCCATAGCGATTGATAAAGGCGGGCGCCCGAGAAGTTACTTCGTGAGGGGTAAAAGTTACGCACGGCAGGGCGAGCATGAGAAAGCCTTGACGGACTTTAATGCGGCAATCAATCAGGATAAGGAGGACGGAGATTACTATTACTGGCGCGCCAAGTCCTTTGCGGCGGTCAAACGTTATGATGAATCACTCATAGACATTCAGCGTGCCTATGCCCTAAGACCCGATGACAAGTGGATTAACAAGTTCCGTTTAAAGTTAATGGCTTATGCTGCCACCCCGAACATACCGTCCGCAGACGGGGCTGCCAAGGCATCCAGATCTGCAGAGGCTCTGTTCAGACAGGCGAAGGAGTTGATTGAGGGTCATCAACCAGAACGGGCAAAGGTAATTCTGGATCGCGCGATCGAAATGAGTCCCGGTGAGTTTCGCTACTACCAGTTGGCTGATCACGCCCTGTTCGTGCAGGGGAAAACCCGTGACATTCTGGATTACTGGCAAGCCTACCTCTTGATAAAGCCGAATGACCCTCGGGCCTATCTGGAGCGCTCTGGCACTTATTACCATCTGCAAGATTTTGATGCAGCTAAAGCCGATGCGAAGAGGGCCATGGATCTTGGGAGTATGGAAGCCAGGCAGATTTACCAGCGGCTACAGCAGTTGACTGAAAGCTAATCTAAACTCTCGCAGCCGCTTTTGTTACCTGCCTGTGACCGAGCGAAATGCACCGGATTCTCCTTAGTTGCAGGAACGAAGAATGGTGTTAAGGCATGTCTGAGCTGATATTGGGTCCGGGCCATGAGCGTCCTGCCGCCGCCGATCTGGAAAACCCCCTGTACTACCTGCAAAACATGGAAACGGTAGTCGCCTGGGTGGCAAACCATCACTCGGATCTGCTGCTGGAGCCGGAGCGAGGCTGTTTGCGCGATTTTTTTGAGTTGTCTCGCGCTGCCCGTGCCTTGCTGACTCGCATGGTGATGCGCACAGGGGATCTGTTCCGTACCGATAAGCTGAATTACCCGGAGTTGGGGTGCCCGGAAGCAGAGGCGCTTGATGAGTTGATTGCCGGTGGCTGGCTGGATGCTGATCCCCTGCTGGCTCTGGATGATATTTTCCGCCTGTTTACTTTGGTTGAACTGCGCACGGCTTTTGCACCAATACTGGAGCAAGCCGGATTTGCCAAAAATCTTTCCAAAGCCCGAATGAAGGAAGTCCTGCAGGAAACCTTTAGTGATGCTCGCAGGCTGGAGGAGTGGTTTGATGACGCGGTTTCCCCTGTGGTGCAGGTCAGTTACATGGCTTTGTTCGATCGCATTCGCCTGATGTTCTTCGGCAACTTACGCCAGAGCTGGTCAGATTTTGTTTTAGTTGAGCTAGGCCATCACCGCTATGAGCAGGTGGAGTTTACCCCCGAAGCACGGGCGTTCTCTCAACGCAGCGAGGTGGATACTTATCTGGCTATGCACCATTGTCGCGAGAGCCTGGATGCTGGCGCGCCAGCCGTCGAGGTTTGGGCGGATATTCCCGCAGCCACAAACAACCCCTGGCTGACCAGCCGTCGTGATCGCTTATTGCTCGAGTTGGGGAGGCAGGCGGAGCGCCAGAGTGATCGGGAGCTGGCGCTGCAGGTATTGGCCGGCAGTGGTCACCGGGAAGCAGGATTAAAGCGGTTGCGCCTTTTGGAGCGAATGAAACGCTTTGAGGAAGCCTGGGCTATCGCCGCTCAGTGGGGAAATGGAGAGCTAAGCGATGCCGAAGCTCAGGGTTTGGCTCGTATTATTAAGCGGCTGGCGAAAAAGGTAGGCGAGCCGGTTCCGTCCGCGCCGGCAAATCCTGAAATCCGGGAGTTCACGCTGACCCTGCCACAAACCGGTGGCTCGGTTGAGATGGTGGTTCGGGATCATCTTTCCACGCCGGAAGCGCCTGTGTTCTATGTGGAAAACACCCTGATCAACGGTCTGTTCGGGTTGCTGTGCTGGCACACCATATTCAAAGCCATTCCCGGTGCTTTCTTTCATCCCTTTCATACCGGGCCTGCGGATCTGGTTCGGGAGGATTTTGTGAGTCGCCGGCAAGCAGCGTTTGATCAGTGTTTTGCTGCACTGAAGAATGGCAGCTATCGCCAGAAAATTCTGGATACCTACGCCGCCAAGCAGGGCATCACCAATCCTTTTGTTGTTTGGCCGGCGCTTGATGAAGAATTGCTGAACCTGGCACTGGATAGAATTCCCGCCGCAGACTTGCAGATTATGTTTGAACGGATCTTATTGAATATTCGCGAACATCGTAGCGGGTTCCCAGATCTTATTAAGTTTTCCATGGAGATCGACGAAAATAAGCCCCGTTATGAAATGATCGAAGTAAAAGGCCCGGGCGACCGACTACAGGATCATCAGGTCCGCTGGCTGCACTTCTTTGCTCGCAAGGGCATTGCCGCCAGCGTGTGTTACCTCCGCTGGCAAGACAGCGAGGCAACAACATGAGGGTGGCAGTTCGAACCCTTTGCGAATTTGCTGCGAGAGAAGGTGATCTGGACTTTCGTTACACTCCGGCACCCAGCGCTGAAGAGGGTATCCTTGGCCATCAGGCCATTCAGGGTAAACGCGGGTACGGCTATAAAAGCGAGTATTCACTTACCGGTGAGTGCATGGGGCTGCAGCTATATGGCCGAGCTGATGAGTATAACCCACACTCTGGCCTGCTGGAGGAAATCAAAACCCACCGTGGCGACTTATCCCGAATACGACCCCATCAACGGGCGTTGCATCGAGCCCAGCTAAGAGCCTACGGCGCCCTGCTCTGCAAACAGGAAAATCGGAAAACCCTGAAGTTGTCGCTGGTGTATTTCAATATCGGCAACAACCGGGAAACATCGGTGGCTGAAACTGCCACTGCCAAGGAGCTATGGCAAGAACTGGAAATCCTGTGCGGACGTTACCGGTTATGGGCAGAGCAGGAAGCCCACCATCGGGAGCAGCGGGACATTCGCCTTGGTGCTCTGCGTTTCCCGTTCAAACAGTTTCGCCCTCGCCAGCGACAGCTTGCTGAAACCGTCTACAAAAACACGGTAAAAGGTGAAACCCTGCTGCTGGAAGCACCCACAGGCTTGGGTAAAACTCTGGGCACCCTGTTCCCCGCGCTGATGGCCATGCCCACAGCCAAGCACGACCGGCTGGCTTACCTCACCTGCCGAAACACCGCCAGGCAGTTGGCGGTGGATGCGGTAGAGCGCTTGCGGGCGGCACAGGATGACCCACATATCTGGCCCCTCCGCACTCTGGAACTGGTGGCCAAGACCGATGCCTGTGAACACCCGGATAAAGCCTGCCATGGGGATTCCTGCCCACTGGCCAAGGGTTTCTTTGATCGCTTGCCGGATGCCCGCGCCGAAGCCGCTCAGGTGGGCACAACGTTAACGCAGAAGGCGCTGGCCAGGATCGCCGTCGGTCACAATATCTGTCCTTACTTTTTGGCGCAGGAAATGGCGCGCTGGTGTGATGTCATCATTGGCGATGTGAACCGGATGTTTGATCAGTCTGCCCTGCTTCATGGACTCACCCGGCAGAACAATTGGAAAACCTCCGTTCTCGCGGATGAAGCCCATAACCTGGTGGATCGGGGCCGTGGCATGTATTCGGTACAGCTGGATCAACAACGGCTGCTGAAGGTGAGAAAAACCGCACCCAAGGCCCTGAAACCCCATCTGGATCGAACCGCCCGGGCTTGGCAGGGGGTTATTCGTGATCATTCAGAAAATGGCGATACGCCGGTGTTTCTCGACAGCCTGCCTTCAGCATTGACCAGCAGCCTGCAAGGGCTGGTATCCGGGCTGTCAGATTACCTTGCAGATAACCCGCCGGATTTGGCGTTGCAGGAAGTGTTGTTTGAATCCGTCGCCTTTATGAAGCTGGCGGACTCCTTTGGTGACCATTCCCTGTGCGAATTTCGCCGCGAAGGCCGGGGCCGGGCAAGCGTTACCATTCAGAATCTGGTGCCGGCGGATTTCCTGCGGGACCGATTTCAGGCCGCCGCCTCAGTATTGCTGTTCTCTGCCACCCTCAGCCCGGGCGTGTATTACAGGGACTTGCTGGGTTTGCCGGAGGATAGCCGTTTCAGCTCTTTGCCCAGCCCCTTCCGTGCCGATCAGTTACAGGTACATTTCACACCAAAGATCAGCACTCGGCAGGCTCATCGCGAGGCATCGGTGGAGCCCATTTCAGAACTGATCGCGAAGCAATTTCGGGATCGCCCGGGGCACTACTTGGCGTTTTTCAGCAGCTTTAAATATCTGAATGAAGTGAGCAACGCACTGAGTTACTTCGCGCCGGATGTGCCCCAGCGTTCGCAGCATTCGGGAATGAGCCCGCAGCAGCGACAAGAGTTTCTGGCAGGGTTCCGGGAAGAATCCGGTAGCGTGGCGTTTGCTGTGTTGGGAGGCGTTTTCAGCGAAGGTATCGATTTGCCGGGCGAGCAGTTGATTGGCGCGTTTGTGGCTACCCTGGGCCTGCCGCCCTTTGATGCCTGGCACGAGATTCTCAAGTATCGGCTGCAGCAGCGGTTTGGTGCAGGCTATGACTACACCTACCTGATTCCTGGGCTGCAGAAAGTGGCTCAGGCCGCTGGCCGGGTGATTCGCACGCCGGACGATCGTGGGGTGATCTGGCTGATTGACGACCGCTTTATGCAGCCGCAGATTCGAGGGTTGTTACCGGAGTGGTGGTTCAAGACTGAGACAACTGAATAACGCTATCCCAGTCTTGAGGCTGAGCAGATTAGCCGAACTGGAAAAACGCCAGCTTGTTGCCGTCTGGATCTTTCACATAGGCACCATAAAACTGGTTTGGAATACGCTGTCCGGGCTCGCCGTCACAGGTTGCACCCAGTTCAATAGCCTTCTTGTAGTAGGTATCAACCGCGTCTTTCGAGCCTGGCTGTAAGGCCAGCATATTGCCGTTGCCCGGGTGGTTCGGGGAGCCGTCGAAGGGCGTGCAAACCGCCAGCATCGGGGAATTCATGCTTTCACCAATAAATGCGATGCGGCCCATATCCAGCAGGAGCTTCGCGCCCATATCTCCCAGAAGTTCGGTGTAGAACTTCTTGGCCTTTTCCATATCACTGACACCAATGGTGACGTATCCAATCATGTTCTAATCTCCTGTAACGCGCCTTTTGTACCTGCGCGGTTGGCGTTAAGCGGTTAGCCTGTCTTCCCACCGGAAATGTTTTGCCCAATGCAGGGCTTCCGGAAGTGGTAGAGGCTTGCTGTAGAAAAAGCCTTGGCCAAGATCGCAGCCAAGGTCAATCAGTTTGCGTTCAACGTCGGCATTTTCAATGCCTTCGGCAACCAGCCTTCTCTTGAAGCTTTTCGAGAGGCTTACGATAGCACTTACAATCATGCTGTCGTCTGGGTCGCTCAACATGTCCATTACGAACGAACGGTCAATTTTGATCTCTTGCGCAGGCAGTCGCCGGAAATAGTCCAGAGATGAATACCCGGTTCCGAAGTCATCCAGAGAAATATCCACACCCAGTTCACGGCTGGCTTTCAGGTTCTTGATGGCCGTTTCGGTGTCGTCCATTGCGGTGGTTTCAAGAATTTCCAGAATGAGACGGCTGCGTAACTCTATTGGGCAGTCTTCCAGCGTACTCGACAAATCGTCTTTGAACTCTTCGCTCAGGAAGTGGCAGGGGCTCAGGTTCACGCTCAGCGTGTATGGAAGATCTTGCCGGGCAAAGGCCATAAGCTGCTTTACCGCCTCGCGGATGACGAAGTTCCCCAGGGTGCGCGCGTGCTCGGTGTATTCAATATGCTCAAGGAAATGCGCAGGGCTAAGAACACCCTCTTTCGGGTGGTTCCAACGAATGAGCGCTTCAAACCCGTTTACACAGTGGTGGTGGAAACAGATCTTGGGCTGGTAGTACAGCTCCATCTGCTGTTCGCGCAGGGCCGTGTCGATCTGTTCCAGCACCCGAACCCGCTCTTTTCGGGAAGAGTGCGACTGAAGGTCGAATATCTTGTAGCAGTTTTTGCCGGTTTCCTTGGCCGCATACATGGCCTGATCCGCATGGCGGAGGAGCAGATCAGAATCCACGTTATCTTCCGGGTATACCGTAACGCCCATACTGCCGGAAACCTGCAGTACATGGTGCCGAAAGTTGATGGGCTGCCGGATAGCATCCAGAAGGCGTGCGTAAACCCGTTCATCGCCTACATCCCGCAGGATAGCCACAAATTCATCACCGCCCAGGCGAGCCACAATGTCGTGGCTGCGTACCGTTGCCTTGAGCTTTTCGGCAACGGATTTCAGAACCGCATCCCCTACAGCGTGGCCATGTTCGTCGTTGATGCTCTTGAATCCGTCCAGATCAATAAAGCATACAGACACCTGGCCATTTCTTTGGCCAGCTTCATAGAGTTCCTGCTCAAATAATTCGGTGAGCCGGTGGCGATTGGGCAGACCGGTTAGCGCATCGTAATTCGCGGCCAGTTCAAGATCTCTTTTATGGCTGCCCTTCTCCTCGTACAGACGTTTACGCTCGATCAGATTCCCGAGGGTTTGTGACAGAGGTGCCAGCTCGTCTGCAAGCTTCTGGGAGTATCCTTCGGCTCGGTTAGCCAGGCCAATCATGCCAAGATGAGTATCGCCGGAAAATACCGGGATACCTATGTATGTATTGATAGTCGGGTGCCCGGCAGGAAGGCCACCGCGCCGGGAGTCCTGGGACAGATCGTTGGAGATAATGGTCTCGCCGGACACCATGGGTAGCCCGAGAATATTGTCCAGGCGATCAAAAACCATGCCCCGGCGTTCCACGTCCTGGTACAGGGCCTGGGTTTCCGGGCTCCATGCGATGTTGGTAATAGCGCCTACCTTGAGAAACGGTGCGCCGTTGCTCTTATGCAGTACTTCGCCGATAAGCCCGAATTGGCTACCCGTGAGGGCGAGCAGGTCATTGAGCATCTGGCTGAAAGCCGAGCGTTCGTTGTCGCTAGTAAGGAACACATTCTGGGCATGCTGGATGGCCCGGTTGAGCTGGGAAACAGGCACATACTCGCTTTTATCCGACTCAATATATGAGCGCTCCAGCTCCTCCTCCACCATGGTTGCCAGGGTGCGGAGAACATCCAGGTCTTTCTCGCTGAAGTGTCGAGGCCTGTCATCAATGATGCACAAGGTGCCGACTTTGAAGCCGCCAGGTTCGCGCACGGGCATGCCTGCATAGAAGCGCACATGTGGGCTATCCAGTACAAAAGGGTTATTCCGAAAACGCGGGTCTTCCAAGGCGTTTTCCACAACTGAAATATGATCCTGCCGTATGGCGTGATCGCAAAATGCTACCGAGCGAGGCGTTTCGGTAACTTCCAGCCCCTGATGTGATTTGAACCACTGACGGTCGTGATCCAGTATCGTGAACAGCGCTGTTCTGACCCTGTAGTGCTGGCGGGCGATTCGGGTAAGGCGTTCAAACCGTTCTTCCGGCGGAGTGTCGAGGATCCCCAGCCGTATAACCGCTGCGAGTCGTCTTTTTTCATTTTCCGTCACGTTCATTCAGGATCCTTGGAGAAGCCGGCGAATGAAATGTTAACAGATCGAGATTTGATACTTTGTGACATTTGGTGAACCGGGTGAGCGTGAAACCTTGATATAAGATAATAGCAGTAGGGGGTAATAGTGCGAGTGAAGGTGACTTTGTCACTGAACAAAATGCAGGGTGGGTCTAGTCTGGGTGAATACCGATGATAAAACCCATAAAGGAGCACTCCATCATGATCAAATCACTTAAAGTATTAGTTGCAGCGGCCGTTTTTGCGGTGGCACCCATCAGCACTCAGGCAGGAGATGAGAAAATGGTTGATGAAGTACTGGTGATTCTTTCAAGCGAATCCCTGCAAACCCAGGGTATGGCTATGGTGCTTTCCAACACCATGGCGCAGCAGGGTGCCAAGGTGAACGTGCTGCTGTGTGACAAGGCGGGCGATCTGGCCCTTAAAAGCTACGAAGCACCGGCATTAAAGCCGAAAGATCTCACCCCCGGCCAGATGCTGCGTGGCCTGCTGAAGCAAGGCGGTGTTGCCAACGTTTGCGCGCTGTACCTGCCTAACAGTGACTATACCAAGAACGACCTGATTGACGGAGTGGGTGTGGCGATGCCACCGGAAATGGCAGGCCAGATGCTGAACCCGGCGATGCGTACCTTTACTTTCTAAGACCTTTCCACAGTTTGGTAAGGCATAAAAAAGCCGGCTCTGTTCAATTCAAGGGCCGGCTTTTTTGTGGCTGTCTGGTTAGTGAACGGCCAGCGTATCAGTGCTTTTCTGCTGGCTCGTCCAGATCCTCGTAGCCAGTCACCATGGGTTTGATGTGGCTGGTGAGGGTATGCCCCATGGTGGTCATGTACACGTGGGCGATGATGAACACCAGCATGGCGAAGGCAGCAGCCGTATGAACCAGTGCGACAGCCTCAAGACTGAGCGCCCCGGCAAGCACCGCCGGCCAATCGTTGTAAAACAGATACAACAGGCCGCTTAACCAGATGATGGGTGAGATCACCAGCTTGAAGAACAGGTACGCCAGCCGCTGCAGCGGGTTGTGCTTGGCTTTGGTGGTTTTACGGTAAGGGTGCTCGGCACCGGTAAAGGTGCCAATCAGATAGTAGTGCATCACCGCAAACAGGCCATCGCGGGTGGGCACATACTGGCGCCATTCACCGGTGGTGATGTGCCAGAAGATGGCAAACAACCAAAGCACAATCAGTGACCAGGCCGCGATGGTGTGCAACCGCGTGGCGTCACCGAAGCCCAGAAGCGAATAACTGCCGTGGATTTCGAAGCCGGAAATCAACAAGCTGAAAATCAGCAAAGCCTGAAACCAGTGCCAGAAGCGTTCAAAGCGCTTGAAAATCATTACCCGGCTCATGATTGCTTCCTCCTGCTGAATACCACACGGGCAAGGGCGTGAATCACAACCCCGGCAAGGGTCAACGCCACTACTAGCCAGCCGACTCTATCGAGCCAGGGGCTGCTGCTATGCCCCGGCATATAGATGCCACCAATGCCTGCCAGGCGGCTTTCTGCGGTATGGCAGGAGCTGCAGCGCAGAGCCTTATCTGCAGTTGGTACCATGTGGGTTATGGGCCAGTACATTCGGGTTTCAATAAAGTCGAAGTGACCGCTAAAGGGCAACCCGGATTTTTCGCTGGCAAACTCCAGGGCCTTGGGCCAGTCATAGTTGCTCCATAGTGAAGCGTCATCAGCGCCAAATACGTGGGTTGCCAACAAGGTTTTATACTCGGTATCAAAAGGCTGTTTGCCCTGCATCAGCTTGAACGGCCAGATGCGCGAGCCGGGGTCGTTTGGCTCACCATCCAGCCGATTGATCTCCAGCGGCGGGTTATCAATATCGAATTGTTCATCTACCATGGTGTATTCAACGGTGCCATCAAACCAGGCGTAGTAAGGCATTACATTTTCGCCGTGGCGGAAGTCGCCCTTCTCGCTCAGATAGCTCACATGGCCATCTTCATCGTAGGTGGTAATGGGTTTGCTGTTTTCATCGAGCTTGCCGGCAGTGGACCAGTCCCACCACATTTTGGTTGGCACACCACCCCGGGCAAAAGCGGGTACGTGGCAGGTCTGGCATGCCACTTTGTTTACGTGATCGTTCAGTTTTTCTTTCTCATGGGGGGCCGGACCATGGCAGGATTCGCAGCTCGCCCGGCTGAGATCGGTGTGGCCGGGGATATCAATACCCAGGGTATCTTTGGCGTTTACCTGATAGCGACTTCCGGAAACACTGTGGCCCCAGGTTGAGTGACAGTCGGAACAACTGAAGTTGGCGCCATCTGGTGACATGTGTACGTCGAGAGAGCGGTCAGGTGACACTAGCGAGGAGTCGAGGTCGCCGTGTTTTACACCGTCGCCTCCACCACCGTAAAAGTGGCAGCTACCGCAGTTAGCCCGGCCCGATGCGCCCACGTTCTGGGCGATGTTGGGCAGGTCTGGCGGCTGAACCATCTTGCCGCTGCCTTTGGGCCATTCTCTGGGTATATAGGTTGGGTCGCCGGCGAGAGTCGGGAACTTCCAGTAGTCGCCGGTGGTGTCGTGGCACACCAGGCAGTCCACGGCAGAATCCGCCTCTGGTGGCGGCTCATTCATATCCTTCCAGCCGTAGCCTACGTGGCAGGAGGTGCACCGGGGCTCGTTGGTAACAGCCATACCGCAAAAGCTGTTGATAACCTTGTTTTTACCCAGGGTTTGCCCGGTTTCCTTATGTTGATAAAGCCAGGTCCAGTGGGTGGTTTCCTTGATTTGCCCTGCCGCTTCGGTGTGGCACTCCAGGCAGGCTTCAGTTACCTCGCTGGCGTTTTCAAACGGGCCTTTGAGGGATTTGAATTTGGTGTGATCGGCGGTGGCAGGGCTGCGCTCAATCGCAGCCCAACCGGGGGTGCCTGCAAACATCAGCAGGGCGGCCAACGCGCTTACCACAAGGTATTTACTTGGGTAAGCCATGATCAACTTGGCCATGACGTCCTCCATGTTGTTATCAGTCTAAGGAATCGCCCGTGCCCTGTGAGTATAGCTAGTGTCAGGGCTGGTATATCTTTTCCGGATTAAGCGTCATGGACCATGGCAAGCCATCGTTCTGCCAACCGTTCACAATTCTCATGCCGGCTTTTTTGCCTTCTTTTGAGCTGCTGCCCTGAAAACCATGGTCGATGTACTTCACGTTGGTGAAACCGCGCTCAAGCAGAAAATCGGCACTGGGCTTGCCACGGGTTGAACCAGATCGGCACATGGTGACAATCAGGGCATCCTTGCTGAGCCCCTTATCCTTCAGTGCCTGCTCAACACTGGCGGTAAAGTCCGGGTTGGGATGCATGGCAAACCGGCCTTTGTCAGCAAGAAACTTGCTTCGATCGGCCAGCATGAAGGGAATGTTTGTGTCTGCCACATCGGTGAAGCCGATAAACATGATTTCAACCGGATCCCGCACATCAATGAACAGCATCTGGTCGCCCTGTGTCTGAACCAGGTCGTAGGTTTCCTGTGGAGTAAGAGAGAGGGCTTCATCCGCTGACGCATGAAAGCTCAGCCCGAAGGTTATGAGAAGTACACTTAATAACAGCCTCATCGCGTTTTCTCCTGAAGTCGCAATACAGTAGGGGCAGCATTTACCATACCCCTGACAGGGCGGAAGTCTCAAGAGTTGGAATAAGCTTATAATCACAGGTTTGATCGAGATCAAAATAGTGGCAGGAGAGCTGCTACACTTAACCCTCTAATTCAGAAGGAGTGCATCCATTGTTGAACCGGCCCAGGCGGCATTATCCGGGCTTTTTGTCCCTTCTTGCCATATTGCTGACCATAAGCGGATGCGCCCTGCCACCCTTGGTGGATCGTACAGAAAGTTGGTCGGTACCCAGTGATCAAACTGCCGATACCCGGCTGGGGCGCGCAATCGCTCCTCTGGCCCTGGCGCACCCGGGCAAAAGTGGCGTGGTAATGCTCGAGAATGCCCACGACGCGTTTGCTGCACGAGTGCTATTGGCGGAAGGCGCTGAAGCGACCCTGGATGTTCAGTATTACATCTGGCAATACGACATCACCGGAACCATGTTGCTCGACGTGCTCTACCGGGCCGCAGAGCGAGGTGTGCGCGTGCGTCTCTTGCTTGATGACAATGGCATCTCTGGCCTTGATGAAACGCTTGCCGCATTGGATACCCATCCGAATATAGAAGTGCGCCTGTTTAATCCGTTCGTGGTGCGCAACCCCAAATGGATTGGTTACCTGACCAGCTTCTCGCGTTTGAATCACCGCATGCACAACAAATCGTTCACTGCCGATAATCAGGCAGCGATTATAGGCGGGCGCAATATAGCGGATGAGTATTTTGGCGCCGGAACGGGAGCGCTTTTTGCGGATCTTGACGTGTTAGCCATTGGCCCGGTGGTGAGTGATCTTTCCAGCGATTTTGACCGCTATTGGGCCAGTGCATCGGCCTACCCTGCAGCGCTGATTTTGCCCGAAGCGCGCGACGCTGGCCTGGCAGAGGTGGTGGCAACCGCCAGGGAATGCAGCGAAAGCTCTGAGGCAAGCCAATATGTGTGTGCGGTGGCCGACTCGCAGTTTCTGAAAAACCTGCTCGATGGCAATCTCGGTTTTGTCTGGTCGCCCGTTTCCATGGTCAGCGACGACCCCGCCAAAGTGCTGGGCAAAAAGCCGAAGAACGGCCTGATGAGCCGGCAATTGGTTGAGGCCATGGGCCGACCCGAGCGCTCTATCACCCTGGTATCCCCCTACTTTATTCCCACCAAAGCCGGGGTGAAAATGTTCCAGGAATTGGAGCGTAAGGGTGTTCATGTGCGCGTACTCACCAACTCCCTGGAAGCCAACGACGTGGCCATGGTGCACGCCGGCTACGCCAAATACCGCAAGCCCTTGCTGGAAGCCGGGGTGCAACTGTTTGAGTTGCGCAAAGTACCAGGCCAGGAGCCTGTGGAGCGCAAACTGCAGGACAACCTGATGGGCAGCTCCTCATCAAGTCTTCATGCCAAAACCTTTGCGGTAGATGGTAAACGGTTGTTCGTAGGCTCGTTCAATTTTGACCCCCGATCAGTGCACATCAACACTGAACTGGGCTTTGTGATTGAAAGCCCGGAACTGACCCGGATGATGGAAGACCACTTCGAAGAACAAACCCGCGTAACCGCCTATGAACTGGTTCTTGACGATGATGGCGATTTGCAGTGGATAGAGCGCAACGGCGAAGAAGAGATACGGCACAGCCGTGATCCCGGAACCGGATTGATCAAGCGGATGCTGGTTTCGATGTTCTCGTTTTTGCCGATTGAGCATTTGTTGTAGGGGAGGTCGCTATGTGGCGGTCAACCCTTGATCTGTTCAAAACGCCCCGGTTGACGATATTGCCACGGGACACGAAGTGCCGCCCCGCCTATCAAACGTTCAGATTGGTCAATAATAGCCGGCCACCAACGAACAATCTGATGTGCTTTGTCCCAATAGGACGCTTTGCTCCAGTGCTTTGCAAGACAAAATACGGTTAAACCAGCCCTTCGAAAAGCCTGCTTTTCCAAGTCGCTTTTCTTGAACTGATCCTGAGAAACCACCACCCAATCGCCCTCAGCTTTCAGAGCTTTTATCCACTCAATATCTGGGGTCGAGGGAGGGAATTTGTCAGTCAAATGAACAACGATATGGCCCTCGCGTTTTGACAGTTCGTTGAGGGCTCTCGCCAAAGGCGGAGGGAGATTGTTGTCGAGTAAAAATTTCAAACAACGGACCTTTGGTCAAACTGGATGGCTGCTTCCACATCAGCCACGCTAACTTCGTACAGAGCGGCCACGCGTTTGGTGTTCTTCTCTTCTGCATGCCAGGCACTGACAATTGCTTCTACTGTCATGCCTGTCTCTGTTAAAACCGGTTTGCCAAAATTCCGAGCAGGGTCCAGGACAACCTTTCGGTTTCGGCTTAGTGGAAACCAGCGCTGGGCTTCGTTGTTGGCGTATTCGATACCCCGGTACAGGGAGGAGGAGATTACTTGCTTAAAGGCATACTGTTTCTTTGCCAGGTCAAGCAGGCTCTCGTCACCGGTTTCTTCCAGCACGATGGCAAAAATGGCTTTTCCATCTGTCTGAAAGCGCTTGCAGGTAAATGGATAGGCCTGGTTAAACATTTCCCGGGCATGCATGGAAGCCAAACGAATGGCTTGTAAGCTCACGCCATGACGCCTGAAAGCGTGCACGAAGCGAATTTCCAGCAAGTCATGAAAGCCCAGAGCCTGATCCACTTTACCTTCCAGTTGTGGGGACCAGATGCCTGGATAGTGTTTCCCGCCAGACGAGTAGCCGAACAGCCAACGACGTATCTGGGGCGAAGGAATCCCGGTATAGGCAGCCGCCTCGGCGGGAGTATACAAACCCACCCCGAGGAGGCTGGCTTCTAGGTCATTGATATCGTGATGGCTTCCCACAACTCACCTGTGTGTACGCAACTTGATTAAGCCCTGAGAGCATAGCACACCTTGCTGCTTCTGAACTTGAGACAGCCCCAGGTTCAACTTATGAAGTTGCTTTCTTTCGGGGTTTCTTTATTGGCTTCATCGTCGCTCGCTCCGCTTTCACCCTCTCCAGCAGTGCCTCCGCACTGTTCTCCCCACTGATCAGCTCCGGGTTGTCCTTGCGCCATTGCTCGGTAAGTTCGCCCCGGAAGGCTTTGGCCAGGATGGACTGGGTAAGGTTGTTGACGCGGGCCAGAGCGCTGTTGACCTGTTGCTCGATGCGGTCGGCGTGGGCGAAGAGTTGGTCTACTCGGCGGACGATTCCCCTCTGAATATCTATGGTTGGTAGTTCGATGAGAATGGAAAGAATGTGTTTGGACCCAACATTTCCTTGGTTAACTCCCCCCGTTTCTCCATCAAAAAATTGATCACGAAAGACATCTGATCGAACGAACAGGGATAGATATTCTGGGCTAACCTTTGCCCGGTCCGGGATAACACGCCCTACTCGCTGATTAATCAAGAGATTTTTTTCATCTTTGATCATACAGCCGAACCCATAGTCCTTCTTAAAGCGTGTTCCCGTCATGCTGATTAATATGTCGCCGGGACTAGGCGCATATCTGCTGAACTCCTTCGCTAATTCGTCACCGACATAGGCAGGGGAGTTTTCAAGTGCGATATGGCCATCTCGGATATTGCCCAACTTCACTACTTGGTGGGTTCCTGAGTTCTCAAACCAGCCACTTTTAAACGCATATCCATTCTGAAATTCAGCGATTTCTCTCAATTCTACGTTTGTGCAGCTCCACTCCTCCGTCAACCGCCCACTCACCGCCGCAGCCAGCATGGACTGGCGGAAGCGTTTGAGAATTTGAGGGATGCGTTCGAGGCGGGCTTTGGTGTTTGCCTCCTGGGCCAGCAGGGTGTCGAGTTTGTCGGCGATGACTTTTTGTTCGGCGAGGGGAGGTAACGGAAACTCAAAGTTCTGAACATCGGAGGACTTCGCCGCAGGGTAAAGCGCACCCTGAACGACACCGCTGATTTGATCGATGAAAGTTTTTGAGCGCACCAGTGCGAAAATATAGCGACTATCAACCAGCACAGGTTTAATGACTTCAAATCCAGTTGACGCGATTTGATTGTGAAATTTCTGGTCGACCAGAGCTACAGCATTGAGGTTTGGCCTAGTAAGAGAAACCAGAACATCGCCGTTTTCGATAACTTTCCTGGCCCTGCTGGGCGCGCTGTCCCCAGAAATCACTTGAGGGGCTGAAATCGCTTTTAGGCTTCTGTCGATGCTGCCTATGTCCACATAGGTGAAGCTTTCATCGGTCGCCGGCTTTCGCTGCAGACCCTTGATAGAGATTTCTGAGATTTTGGCTTGTATCCAGCCATCGGGGATATCGTGCTCGGCCATTAATCTTCCCCACCCATCACTTCCCCCAAAAGCACCCGAGCCCCATCAGCCTCCTCCTCAGCCCCCAATTCCCGCATCAACGCATCCAGCTCACCCAGCGCCTGCACCAGTTCCCCCATCGCCTCACCCGCCAACACGCTCGGTTCCGGCAGATTGGCCGCATCCACACTGTCACTATCCTTCAGCCAGGAAATATCCAGCGAGTCGCCCTTGTGTTCGGCAATCCACTGGCGGCTGAAGCGGCGCCATCTACTATGCGCCAGTCGTGGGTCGATGCCTTCGTTCTCGTCGCTGTGTTCGGGCAGGTCTATGGCTTCGGAATGGAAGCTGTATTCGCCTTCGGTGCGGGCTGAGGGGTGGGCGGTGGACGCAGCCCCCTCTCCCCGGCCCTCTCCCGCGAGGGGAGAGGGAGAAAAGACCGCTTCGAAGGGAGCGAGGTGTTTTTCGCCGAAGGGGGTGCGTTTGCCGAAGCTGGGCATGTTGGTGCGCAGGTCGTAGACCCAGACGTGTTCGGTGCAGTTCTCTTCCTGGTACTTGTCCGTTGCGCTGCCTTTGGTGAAGAACAGCACGTTGGTCTTCACGCCTTGGGCGTAGAAGATGCCGGTGGGCAGGCGCAGGATGGTGTGCAGGTTGCACTTGTTCATCAAATCCCGGCGCACGTCGGTGCCCACGCCGGCCTCGAACAGCACGTTATCCGGCAGCACCACGGCGGCGCGGCCACCGGGTTTGAGGTTGCGGTAGATGTGCTGCAAAAAGGCCAGCTGTTTGTTGCTGGTTTTGTAGGTCAGGTCGTCCCGGGTGATGCTGGCGTCGCCGCCTTTGCTGGTACCGAAGGGCGGGTTGGCGAGGATAACGTCGGCCTTTGCCAGCCCGGCGCCGGTCTGGCCCAGGGCATTGCCCAGGTGCACCACGCCTTCGGTATCCCCTTCCATGCCGTGCAGCAGGCAGTTCATCAGGGCCAGGCGGCGGGTGCCGGGCACCAGTTCAATGCCCACGTAGGCCCGGGTGGTCTGGAAGCGTTTTTGCTCGGCGGTCAGGTCATACAGGTCGTCGGTCTGGCTTTTGATGTATTCGTGGGTGGCGATCAGAAAGCCAGCCGTGCCCGCTGCCGGGTCCTGAATGATCTCCCCGGGCTGCGGTTTCAGGCAGCGCACCATGGTGTTGATCAAAGCGCGGGGGGTGAAGTACTGGCCAGCGCCGGATTTGGTTTCGTTGGCGTTCTTTTCCAGCAGGCCTTCGTACAGATCGCCCAGGCCGTCTTTCTGGGCACTGAACCAGTCAATCTGGTCCAGGGTTTTGATCATCTGTTCCAGGTGCCGGGGTTCCCGCAGGCGGGTTTGGGCGTCGGCGTAGATGGCGCTGATCAGCGGGTCGTCATGTACCAGAGTTCCGTCGCCGTCCTTGCCGGTGGACAGGCTGAGCAGGATGCGTTTGTAGTCGTTCAGCAGGTTGATGCCGGATTTGCCGTTCAGGTCGCTCCAGCGGCAGCCCTCGGGCAGCGGGTGCTTTTTCAGGGTGCCGGCTTCGGTGTTCTCGTGCACCATTTTAATGAACAGCAGCAGCACCAGTTCGGTGACGTAGTCCGAGTAGTTGATGCCGTCGTCCCGCAGAACGTCGCAGAGGTTCCAGAGTTTTTGGACGATGTCGTTGTTGGTCATGGGTGATCCTTTGATAGGCGCGACGTTTTCGTCAGCGCCTCATGTATAAAAAATGCCGAAATCTTTGCACGTTGCGGGCGACATGTTAAGAAAAGCCGGTTTTCTATGCATGTCGAATGGGCTAAGTCGAAAAAACACCGAAAAATCGACACAGATTAAGCCTATGTCGATGCAGTAAACATACTCGATGTAGGCTTGGACTAACTCAGCAATTCCGGTACATTTGATCACACTTCAGGCATGGATTGTGCCGTTTAATACTTTGTGTAAACACGGACGTGACCAGAATAGCAGACCCACACTCGCTTGCGCTTCACGAAGCGTTGATGATCGAGGGTGGTTGGGACCAATACTCCGATAAGGAACTGGCCAGCTACCTTTCGAGCTCCAGTTTTACCCCTGCCCGATTACGAGACCAGCTTGCCAGTGGCGAGCAGGTGTTGCTGAAAGAGATCCCGGCGGTTCCCGTTTTCAGGCTGGTATCCGGGCGCATTGTTCCCACGGAAAGCGTCTCGATAGCCATTGCAGAGAATGCCGTCACGGCCTTCGAAAAACGCTTCGGTGACCGGCAAGCGTTTCCTTCCAGAGGCACCGCCTACGCCCATTCCGATAGCCTGCCGCCACCGCCCAAGCTCGACTACACGCCGGAACGCCCGGTGATTGAGCCACCCCCCGAGCCTCTACCCCCGCCGGTGGTGATCTCGGAAAACTTTGGGCTTCCGCCCCTGGGGCCCAAGGTATTCGCCAAGTCCTGCACCCGCCCCTCCGGGGATACCGACAGTAATGAGGGCGAGGAAAAGGCCAGCAACTTCGGCACATTAGCGATGCTCGCCCCCGCCACAGTCACCAGCCCTGGTGCAAACGGTTTGCGGCCGCTGGGCCTGATCTCCGGCTCGGCAATGAGGCTGGCAAAAGGCTGGGCCATGGCCGCCCGCATCGGGGCCAGTGTACTGAGTACTGTTGCCAGTTCAGTGCTTTTGGCTCTCTGGCCATCCAAGCTCGGAGACGGCACCCTTTACACGGAGGAAGAACTCCGAGAAATGACCGAGGCGGCCATTCGGGTACGCTTTCATCTGCACGTGGATGCCACCGGAAACCTCCGGGTGGCCGGCTATCACGTTAATGACAGTACCGGATACAAAGACCGGGTTCCGGTTGCTCACGCAGAGCTCAAGGGCGAGAATTTTGAAGTGGTGGTTGATGACGATTTCACTCTCGTCTGGTACCCGGATGACAGCGGCCACCGCCCGGTTGTGAGCACCGAATACCCGGCGGATTCCGGGATTGATCCCTACAGCATTCTGGTGACGCCCATCCAGGAGGATGGCCAGGAACACTTGCCGCCGGGCTACCAGCGGCCGTTTGAGGATCAGGTTGAGCTGATTGTCAGCTTTCCGACTGACAGTGGAATTGAGCCGTTGTATTTGGTTTTCCGGAAGACTGCTCGCGATGAACGAGGGGTCGTCACTGGAAATGGAGAAGAAATTACCGGAATCTGGTTAGAGAATGCCTCAAGAGATCTTGGAGCGCCGATACCTGCGCAGATTGCGGATCGGCTCAGGGGGCGTGAGTTTGCGAGTTTTGATCGGTTTCGAGAGGCGTTTTGGCTAGAAGTTTCCGGAGATCATACGTTGCTCTCCCAATTTAAAGGCTCAAACCAAGAGCTAATAAAACAAGGTTATGCTCCGTTCCCTAGATTCAGAGATCAGGCTGGCGGGCGTGAGAAGTATGAGATACACCACCTAGAAGAAATTCAAAATGGCGGGGCAGTCTATGACCTCGACAACATGACGATCACTACTCCAAGAAACCACATTCGAATTCATTCAAAGGGCAATCTATGAAAGATAGGATTGAAGAATACACTGAAGCCGAATTCAAAAAGCTCGTTCAGGACATTTGCTCTGTCAATGTAGCCAGTGAGGATGAGCACACGCAACTAGTTAGACTGTTCTGCTGTTTGACACAGCACCCTGATGGCTCAGACCTGATCTACTACCCTGACGATGAGGCTGATGCCACTCCTGAACGGATTACTGAAATTGTAAAGAATTGGAGAGCACATCAAGGATTACCTGGGTTCAAGCGATAGTTCTTTCCGCAACACAACTATCGCAAAGAGAAAACCGGGGCGGATCTATTTTCGATGCTGTTTCTGTACCTGCACAGATCGCAGATCGGCTCAGGGGGCGTGAATTTGCGAGTAAATACGCCAAAAAATCACATACACATTCATCGAGGATAACGTTCTGCTATGGAGCCAAAGAATCAATTACAAGACTACACCAGAAACGAATTTCTGGCGCTGGTGGTAGCCATCTATGAAGCGGAAGGATCTGACGAGCACCAAGATCGTCTGTTGGAAAACTTTATTGCTGTTTCAGAGCACCCAGCTGGTTCTGACCTGATTTTTTATCCGGAGAATCCAGAGGATTCAACGCCAGAGCGTATTGTCGAAATTGTTGAGCAATGGCGGGCTCAGAACGGGTTGCCTGGTTTTAAATCTGCGGAGTGATGCTGTTGGCTAGAATGGCTACGCGCTCCGCTCCGGCCACATCGCCTCATTCAATTCCTCCAGCACCGTATCCAGCTGCTCTCCCAGTACCTTGTCCATCTGCTTCGCGCCGCCATCATCGGCAAAGCGATGGTTCACAAACTCCCGGTCGATGATGACTTCGTGCACCAGCTGCTTGGCCAGGCGCTCCAGCCATTTGCGCTGGTTTGGGGTCCAGCTGTGCTGGGTGTAGATTCGGTCCATGGCTTCCGCTACCCGCTGTTCGAACGGAATCAGCGGCTCGCCCAGGGCGGCGCGGCGGATGTAGCCGATGATGCTGGCGGCGATGTCTTTGTTGGTCTGGTTGCGCACGGCGCTTTGCAGGCGGGCTTCGGAGTAGCCGTGGTTATCCAGCAGCAGCTTCACTTCCCGTAGCTGTTCCCGGGTGAGGTCCCGGGGTTTGTTGACCACCACGGCCAGCGCGGCGGATTGGTTGAGTTGGTCTTTGATGAATCGATTGAATTCGTCCAGGTAATCTTCGGGCTTGTCGTACTGGCCGTAGTTCTGGCCTCGGTAACGTAGCTCATCATCGTGGTCGGAGATCAGCGGCATGGACTCGCTGCCAACCAGATGTTTCACCTCTGCTAGTTGATAAATCAGGCTACTGTGCTGCTTGAGGAATTCCGAGGCCTGGCGCGGGCCGAGCTGATGCAGGTGGGTATGCAGGGATTTGGGTTCCACGCCCCAGCTCTGCTGCAGTTCGTCCAGTTTCTGCCTCAGTTTCGGGCGGTTTTCGGCTTTGTTGTCAGCTTTGCGCAGTACCCGCATGAGTTTCTGGCTGAGCTGGCTCAGCACCACGTCGGCCTGGCTTTCGTCCGGTAACTCGCCAGGGCTGTTGAGGGCTTTTTCCAGCTGTTCGTCGTCGGTGAGTTCGCTTACCAGTTGTTCCAGGGTGATGTTGGGGTCTTTCACCAGGGGCTTCATGGTGTTTACATCCTGCAGCGCGGCGTAGATGTCTACCGGGTCGTAGATGCGGAACACGGTCTTGCCGATCTCGTCGCAGCGGCGGGTGGCGCGGCCGATCATCTGTTCGTAAAGAATGCGTGAGCGTATCCGGCGCATGAATACCAGGTTGCAGATACGCGGCACGTCGATGCCGGTGGTCAGCAGGTCCACGGTGATGGCGATGTTGGGGTAACGTTCGTTCTTGTAGCGGCGGATAAGCTGGTCCACCTTGTCGCTCTGGCCGGTGATCTTGGCCACGGCGGCTTCGTTGTAGCGGCCGTTGTAGAGATCCTTGAAGGCATCGTCCAGCAGGCGTTTGACCATGTCCGCGTGCAGGTCGGTGGCACAGAAAATCATGGTTTTCTCGTCGCCGAACGGGTCCAGCTCTTGCACCAGCTGTTCACAGATCACCCGGTTGAAGTTCTCGTTGATTACCCGCCGGTTGAAGGCGTCCACTTCGAAGCTGAGTTCGTCTTCCAGTTCGGTGGTGTCCACTTCGCCGGTCCGGGTGTTGATGACTTCGACCGGCTTGCCCTTCTCGAAGGTAATGCCATTCTGGCTGAGCAGGGTTTCGTAGCGAATGGGTGGTTCGTGGTCGATCAGCCAGTCATCCGCCACGGCTTCCCGGTAGGAGTAGGTGTACACGGGCTTGCCGAAGATTTCGCTGGTGTGCTTGGCCGGGGTGGCGGTGAGGCCGATTTTCACCGCATCGAAGTAATCCAGCACGCGGCGGTAGCTGGACAGGTACTGGCTGGTGTCCCGCAGGGCAAGTTCGCCTTCGGTCATTTCCTGGTCCAGGGTGTAGCCCCGGTGGGCTTCGTCGATGATGATGCAGTCGAACTGGTCGATGGGCGGCGGGTTGTCGCTCATGAAGATGCGTTTCACCATGGCCTGCACGGTGGCCACCTGAATGCGGGTTTCCGCTTCGGCGGCCATGTCGCCCAGCTCGGCCACGTTGTAGATCTTGCTGAGGGTGTGGTTCTGCTCCAGTGGTGCTTCGTTGAAGGCGTCGATGGCTTGCTGCCCCAGCGCTGTACGGTCCACCAAAAACAGGATGCGGTGGAAGCGCTCGGCTTTCAGGAACCGGTACATCAGGCCGATGATGGTACGGGTTTTACCCGTGCCGGTGGCCATGGCCAGCAGTGCCGTGCGAACACCGCGAGCCAGGGCATTCTCGGTGGCGACTATGGCTTTTTGTTGGTAGTCCCGCAGTTTGAGGTAGCCGAAGGGTTCGTTTTTGAGAAGTTTCTCGGCGTTTTCCTGGTCTCGCTCAAGCAGGTTCAGCAAGCCGCCGGGGGTGTGAAACTGTTGCAGGGCGCGGCGTGTGTTGCTTGGCTCCCGCACATCCCGGAACCAGGTACCGGATTGTTCCAGTAATTGCGGCACGTAAGGTCGACCATTGCAGGAGTACACAAAGGGCACGTGGAAATGGCCACTTTCATCGGCCGGCCAGGCAATGGTTCGGCCCATCAGTTCCCAGGCGCCGACTAACGGGGCCTCTAGCTTGAAGCCCTTACTGTAGCGCTCGGCCTGTCGAATCTTGCCGGCGACGTTGGTGTTTTCTTTCTTGGCTTCAACCACGGCAATGGGCGTTAGGCCAGCAAACAGCACGTAATCGGCACGGCCCTTTTCGCCGTTACGATTGGTGGGCCATTCGGCAATGGCGCGGTAGCTGCCCTTTTCGGGGCGAGCGCCTTTTTGATAGGTGATTTCCTGGCTGTCTGCCTCCCAACCGGCATCGACAAGCTGCTGGTCGATCAGTATGCGGGTGAGTTCTTCGCTCAGCACCAGTGTGTCAGTGGCGGCTTTGGTCTGTTTGGCCACCTGCTGACGTTGCTGGTTAATGCTCTGCTCACCCTGCTCTGTTAGCAGCTTTTGCAGAGCCCGGATTTTCTCTTCGTAGGCGTGCTGTTGTTCAGTTAAAGCCTGTTCGTGCTGTTGCGCCTGCTCCATCAACGCGCGGGATTCTTCATCCATGGCGAAGGCCAGGGCTTCGTATTCGGCCTTCTCTTTCTCGATTAGCTGGCTGAGCTGCTGGCTACTGTCCAACTCGATATTGGTTTGCTGAAGCTCATGGCGGAGCTTTTCAATGTCGCTCTGAAGTTGGCGCAGCTGGGTGCTGGGGTCGGCTGGCGGTACAAAGGGGCCGGGCTTGAAGTGGGTGCCGGTTTTTCCAAAGGAGCGGTGAAACCAGATAGCCAGTGCCCTTGCTACTTTCAGGCCGTCCATGGCCTCTTTATGTTGGGTGCGGAACTGGTGAGTGGCCTTGTTACCTTCAATGCGCAGGATGTGGAACAGCTCTTTGATCTGCGGTTCCAGCCGCAATTCCCGGTTCAGGCGGTACAGCAGTTCGGACTGGCTGGTTTGTTCGTCGAACTCGATGCCTGAAAGCGTGGCCAGATGCTGGGCCAGGGCTTCGCCAAGCTGGCGCAGTTTGATCAGGGTGGTGTTGGGGTCGCTGGAGAAGGCACGCTCGGCTGATTCAGCCAGTTCCACGAACAGGGCGTCGTGGTCTGATAAAAACATAAAATTGCCGGACTTGAATTCCGCTGCCTTGTTCACTGTATCCCTCCGCGACAGTTGCACGGGAGAACATTAGCAGACTTATCAACTATATGGCAGCTGGTGTGACAGCAACCGTCGGGCTCGCTACAATCCGTGCCTATTGAAGCAAGAAGCTTCTCTCAGCCATTGATAAGGAACGTCAATATGAGCAACCTGGCCCACAGCCGCCTTTCAGACGGCCCTCCCTGCACCTTCTGTGATTTCATTATTGCAGTGCTTGGCAACAACCACTGCCAGGGGCAACGCCCGGTGGTTTTTCAGGCGGCAGAAGCTCCGTTCCCCGGGGTTGCACGGCGCCTGCCGGATGGTATCCAGAAAAGTTATCTGCGCGAGGTCAGCAACGCGGAATCCGTCCTGCACATCTGGCCCTGGCGCAACCAGCCCGCCAGCCGTGCGGTGCTGGAAGTGGATGCAGAATCCGGTGCGCCGATTCACCTTCCGCTCACAGATGCCCCGGCGCCCGAAAGCATCCAGTCCGAAACCACCGCCAATATCCTGATGCCAACCGTGCCCATGGCTTGGGTACGGGGAATGAATCACGAAGGCAAACACCTGACCTGGCCGGCTCTCGCCCGCCCCGGGTTTCTGTATCTGTTCCGCAACGGCATGCTCTGGCGAGAGCTGCAAATCACCTGGGAAGGTAAACAGCCGCAATTCCGCGACGTAAGGCTCGCGGACCATCGCACGGAAGACGGCCAATTTACCGAAGACCGTCGCCCCGCCGTGGGTAAACCGCTGGCCGATGTATGGGTACCCGTGCGCCTTGACGGCCAGGACCAGTCCCTTGAAGCCGCCTTCAGCGAATCTCCCCTCTCTGCAGCGCGGCTGAATTGCCTGCAGAGCGATTCCGGGCTTCGACATTACCGGTGCAGCCAGTTCCGGGACCTGTACCCCGCCGACCAACCCCAGATGGGCTTTGCCCGCTGGCCCGATGCCGCTAAACGAACCGTATTCCGGTTAGACAAAGTTGACGCACAAAGACCCAGAGCGCCAGCCAAAGAATGGCAATTTGAGCGGCCCTGGGAGTACCTGGCCGATACCACCGGAACCTACGCCGGCAAAGCACTGGATATGGCGGCTAGCCTTTATGAAGAGTGGAATGCCGGTGAGCGCACCGAGCCCCTGGCCCCCTTCCAACACCCCGAGCCGGCCGCGCTCGGCATTGCGATTCAAAAAGATCTGGACCGCGCTAGCGAAACCCCAGCGAAGCGGCCATTCAGCTACGATGAGTGGCGAACCAGCGATTGCCAGACAGACGCCCTTGAGGATTTGAGAAACCGGGGCGTTTGCGGCCTGCGAGTTGAAGATCATTTTTACGAGATGCGGCACCAACAGGCACGCATCAATACGGCTCACCATCTGCTGGCACTGTGTGCCGAGAAAGCCCGTAAAAATCCGCAACTGGAAAACGCCCTCCTGGTAAACCAGATCATCCTGCCGGGCCGGATCGGTCGCCAGAAGAACCCGCTGGCCAAATACAGTCTGGCGCTGCCCTCCAGTGGCCGGCAAAAAATTCGTCGGGTACTGATGACCGAAGAGCGCACCCTGGGGCAAGAATACCTGACACTGGCCCAGGCCGAACTGCTGCAATGCCTGAAACGCCAGCCCTATCAACAAGCCCTGGCGGACCTGTTCAGCACCGAGGGTTTTGACTACGCTGCTGCCTTCCGTTGCGCCGGGCATTTTATCAGCGACACCCTGGAGCCCGCCTGCAAGCAGGACCCACTGGACCCGGAACACAGCCAGCCCAGCCCGGACAGCGACGGCAAGGCCTGGGTAAGGTCGCTGTGTACCGAACAGGCCGCCGCCAGTGCCTCGCGAGAGGAAGTCTCTCTCGCCCGCATGTTGTGGCCGCAAACCACACTAGACAGCCAAACCGAACCTTACCAGCCCCCGGAAACACCCGAACCCAACGATGGCACCGGTGTATTCCGGGGCGCCGCCCTCGCCGCCCTGGAAAAGCTGGATTTGCCGGAGGATTTGAGCGAAATACTGACGGTGGAAGGACTGCGTTTAGCTGATGACATTCAAAGCGGCGCACTGACCACTCTGATGCTCGCGGGCATGAACTCCGGCATGAAGGCATTGGACAGCTCGCACAGTGAATTACACCAGTCCATCCGCTCCGCCATGGCCGCGCTGGAGAACAACGACCGACAACTTCAGAACCTGACCGACGAACAAACCCGCCTGGCCCAGCGCCGCGCAGCCCTGAAAGCCGAACACGACGCGGCCAGCCGGGAATGGATGAAGCGCAACAGCGACCAAGCATTCAGGAAAGAACAGGCCGCCGCCAAAGCCCTCAAAGACTTCGATGACGCCAGTGCGCGGTTGGAACAGCAACACGCCCACACCCGGCAGACTATCCAGCAGCGCCTGATGGCCCAGCGCATTGCCGCCATGGCGAACCCGATGGAAGGCATACGCCGGGCCATGCCTGAAATGCTGCCGGATTTGCGGCAAATGACATTGAGCGACGCCATTGCCCAGGGCAAATACATACTAGGCCTGGAAGATCTGGGGCCAGACGGCGCACGCTATAACCCGGAAACGCCCGCCGCAGGCAAGGCACTGGTTTGGGTACTGAGCCGGGACAAGCCCACCACCCAGGCTATCCAGGCACTCACCCGAGCCGAGAATAACCTGACCCTGGCACGCCGGGCCCTGGCCGAAGCCAATGGCAACCATGAAGAACTCAGGGCGAAGTTGCAGGCGGCCCAGAGCCGGTACAATCAGGTGGTCGACGAACTGAAACAGACCGGTGGCCGGATTCGGGATATCAACGCGGAGATTCGCAAGCTGGAGGGCGAAGCCAAAGCCCACCGGGTGGACCTCAACGCTGCCGAGCGAAGCCGGTTGCACCGGGTGCTGAATACGCCGGCACTGCCGTTGGCGGTGTTGGCTATTGAGGCGGTTAATGTGGCGAATGCCCTAAGTAACGAAGACCGGATTGCGAGGGAGCGTGGGCGCCTGAGAGCGATCTCGGGAACAATTAGCTCTTTATATGGTGCTGGGTTAGCATTGATTCTGCTTTCAGAGCGGTTTGCTAATGAAGCCGTCAAAAGAAAAATATCCGCTGTTCTGAGTTACGAATTCGAACATCAGGCCGCTACAGCTATCGCGAAATTCTTCGGCGCAAAAGCGTTGACCGTAAAAATGCTGCTTGGTGGCATCGGAGGTCTCGCCCTTACAGGCGTCAGCCTGTCTGACACCATCTACGCCATAAACACTGGCGATCAGGCAGCTCTCGGTCACGGCGTCGTTACTGTAGGTGGTGTGGTGACAACACTCTCGGCAATGGTACCCGCCCAACTCACCCTACTCGGCATGGGACCTCTGGGGTGGGCAGGCCTATGCCTGATCCTTGGTGGTGCGGTACTTGTGGCACTCTACGAAGATGAACCCATAGAGAACTGGCTCAAAAACGGCCCTTTCGGTGAACATGGCGGACTGCCTCACCTGCAAGGCGACAACAATGCTCTGGAAGCCTGGTACCGACTGGTCTACTTGCTCTCTCAGGTACGGGTAACCCTATCTCCGATTCCCGAAATCACCCGCGTAGCACTGAAACGCCAGGGGTTGGACAATCATGATCTTGCCCAGTCAACACACCTCATCCGCCTGGAAACGAATTTACCGGGCTTGACCGGCTTCACGGAACAACAAATGACGTTCAAGCTTCAACTGCTCCGCCACCGAGTTAAGCAGGACAGCAACCACTCGGTTCCATTGGCCCCTCAGCAGGTTCCAGACACCGAAATGCAAAGCTATATTCTCCGGGAGAGCGCCACGCCGGATGGCTACGAATACATTGTCAGGACACCCTCTCCCCATACGGAAACGACCAAATTTCTTCGCATACCACTCAGCACTCACAATGCGCGCTACTCCTGGCAGCCAAAAGCCCAAATCCGTTTGGAAACCGGCATCCGGGAACTCGCTTTTCCGGCACCGCCACCCAAGGATTCAACTATTTTCGACGCCAAAGATAATGAACATACGGAACCGGACTTCAGTGACAACAAGCAGCTTTTCTGGATCAACGAATTCAGCAACCCGGGAGCCACGGGATGACAACGGATAAACCTGCATCGGGATACTACGGCCCGAAGGCCTATGATTCCGGACATCTCCCCCAGCAAAAGCGCCCGGCACCGGGCGCTAATCCGGCACAACCCTGGTTTAACCAAAAAGCTGACCGGAAACTGCCCTGGGGTCACACAGAAGATGTCGTGCCGCAAATCATTAGGCGGCGAAATCGTCCCGAAATTCTCCGGAAGTTCGAGAAAAACCCACTGCCGTTCGGAGATCTGCAGACTCATCAGCGCATTGACCATGAATGCTATCGGCATGCGACGGCGGCACTGAGGACCCGTATTCTTCTGTTTTTCAATGCCTTCGGTAACCCCTTCGTCATCGCCTTTATGATGCTGCCGGTAACAATTGGCTTTTTCTCCCACTGGAGACTTAGCCCACCAGACGAAACCTTTGGCCAGATGCTGATTGCTTTTATCCCAATTCTGGCCATTTTTGTCGGGCCCCTTATCGCCTGCAACCTCATCCCCACCGCCCTGTTCAAACTCTTCCCCCGGCAGCTCATCAAGCCGGACAAGGGCCCGTTGTGGGAACTCAATCGTCGCACTGGCCTGGCGACGGTGTTTCACTACGATAAAAAAGGCGCCTGGGGCAAAACCGGCCAGCCGGAGGAAGAAACCGCCCCTTTTTACGAATTCGACGCCTACACCTCCAACGAACTGATTCACGGCGGCGGGGTGGTGCACACCCTGTATCTGGTCCACCGGTGCCGCAACATCCTGATCCCCATCGGCACCCTGATCGGCAAAACCAACCCCGAGGAATGCTACGCCCTTTGGGACATGTTCCAGAACTTCATGGACACCAGTCGGCCCCTGCCGGACATTCCCCTCTGGGAAGAGCATCGCCCCAACGATCCGGTGACGGTGGAATACGATCAAAAAACAAACCGACCGCCCCGTTACTGGCGGGACATGGATAACGATACCTGGAAACAGAAAAACGACGAGATGGCGCTTCAGGTGCTGCGGCTGAACACCCCGGGGCGGCTGGATATTATGCGGAACAGTTGGACCTACTCACCGAGGCCCAGGCCCCGGAAGCCCCTTGCCTCACGGCAGGCCACTGAGTGAACGTTTTGGGAACCACGGGATGACAACGGATAAACCTGCATCGGGATACTACGGCCCGAAAGCCTACAATTCCGAACAGCTTCCCCAGCAAAAGCGTCCGGCACCGGGTGCCAACCCGGCCTTGCCCTGGTTTAACCAAAAAACCGACCGGAAGCTGCCCTGGGGGCACACAGAGGATGTCGCACCACAGATCATTCGACGGCGAAACCGTCCCGAAATGATCCGGAAATTCGAGAAAAACCCAACCCCGTTTGGAGACCTGCAGAGCCATCAGCGCATTGACCATGAATGCTATCGCCATGCGACAGCAGCACTAAGAACACGCACCCTTTTGTTTTTCAGTGCGTTTGGCAACCCCATCATCATTGCCTTTATGATGTTCCCAATCGCCTTAGGGTTCGCAGGCCATCTCCATATTCGGCCAAAGAGTGAGCCGTTCGGGGCGACTCTTCTTGCATTTCTCCCAATACTAGCAACGTTCTTAGGGCCCTTAATCGCCTGCAACCTCATCCCCACAGCCCTGTTCAAACTCTTCCCCCGGCAGCTTATCAAGCCGGACAAGGGCCCGCTGTGGGAACTCAATCGCCGCACCGGCCTGGTGACGGTGTTTCACTACGATAAAAAAGGCACCTGGGGTAAAACCGGCCAGCCGGAAGAAGAAACCGCGCCGTTCTACGAGTTCGATGCCTACACCTCCAACGAATTGATCCACGGCGGCGGGGTGGTGCACACTCTGTACCTGGCTCACCGGTATCGCAACATCCTGATCCCCATCGGCACCCTGATCGGCAAAACCAATCCCGAGGAATGCTACGCCCTGTGGGACCTGTTCCAGAACTTCATGGACACCAGCCGGCCACTGCCGGACATTCCCCTGTGGGAAGAGCATCGCGCCAATGACCCGGTTACCGCCGAACACGACCGACGAACCAATCGCCCGCCCCGTTACTGGCGGGACATGGACAACGACACCTGGAAACAGAAAAACGACGAGATGGCGCTTCAGGTGCTGCGGCTGAACACTCCGGGGCGGCTGGATATCATGAGGAATAGTTGGACCTACTTACCTAGGCATAGGACTAAGACGACGCGGTCAGCATAAATCAGAGCGGGCGATGCAATGCTAGCTTTGCTGCATTAAGAAGAACAGACGAGAGAAAAACAAAGCGGGAAAATGGTCGGCGTGGCAGGATTCGAACCTGCGACCCCTTCGTCCCGAACGAAGTGCGCTACCAAGCTGCGCCACACGCCGATCAACCGCCGGTATTATACGGATTCAATTGACTAATTCTAGCCCTGAGCCAGACAACAGGGCATCCGCAAATGCACTCAGGTTGTCATATATTGCAACGCTTGCGCCGGGAATCGCCCGGTCTTTCAGACTGCGTTTTGTGTCTTTTCCATTGCCGGTTCGAACCAGTACAGGCTGGCAGTTTTCGGCAGCGCCTGCTTCCAGATCCTTGCGGCTGTCTCCTACCATAATGGCGCCTTCGAGGGTGTCCAGTTGCAGGTGATTCTGGATCTGCTCCAGTAACCCGGTAAGGGGTTTTCGACAACTGCAGCCATCATCAGGATGATGCGGGCAGTAGGCGATGAATTCGACCTGGCCGCCCTCGGCTGCCAGTAGCCGCGACATTTTTTCGTGCATCCCATCCAGTATGTCTGTGCCGTAGAAACCCCGGGCTATGCCCGACTGGTTGGTGGCTATGGCAATGCGATGGCCAGCTTTGCAAAGCCGTGCCATCGCTTCAATACTACCGGGAATCGGGTGCCAGTCATCTACCGTGCAGATGTAGCTGCCATCGTATTCATTGATGACCCCGTCCCGGTCGAGGATGATTAGCATGGGTCAGCCAGCAGCAGGGAGCAGTGAGATATCAGCCACCCGCAAGAACAGGTTGTGCAGGCGGTTCAGCAGCGCAAGGCGGTTGTCCCGTACGGCGGCGTCGTCTGCCATGACCATCACTTCGCTGAAGAAGCTGTCTACCGGATCATGCAGGCATGCAAGGGATTGCAACGCACCGGCGTAGTCGCCTTTCTCAAATAGCGGGAGCACCTTTTCGGCTTGATGATTCAGCTGGTCTGCCAGGGTTTTTTCGGCGGCGTCTTGCAACAGGCTGTTGTTGACGGTCTCACCAACGCTTTCACCACCCTGCTTGGACAGAATGTTGGAAACCCGCTTGTTCGCCCCGGCAAGTGCCAGAGCTTCTGGCATCTGACGGAAGGCCTCCACAGCTTTTACCCGGCGGTCGAAATCCAGCGGGCGCGTGGGACGACGTGCGTGCACGGCGAGGAATACCTCGGCGCCAATGCCGCGCTCATCGTAATAGGCCCGGAACCGTTCCAGCATGTAATCAACAACGTTGGCGGCGGTATTTTCTTCGGTCAACCCGGTGAAGTTCTCTTCTGCCCATTCACAGCAGGTTTGCAGATCCAGAGGCAGTTCCCGCTCAATGATGATGCGCAGTACGCCCAAAGAGGCGCGACGCAGGGCGAAGGGATCACGGGTACCGGAAGGTGGCTGGCCAATGCCGAACAGGCCTACCAATGAATCCAGGCGATCAGCAATGGCAAGGGCGCAACTGGTGAGCGTGGTGGGCAGGCTGTCTTTGGCAAAGCGCGGCATGTACTGCTCGTTCATCGCTTTTGCCACATCGGCCGGCTCGCCGTCGTCGGCTGCGTAGTACTGACCCATGATGCCCTGAAGATCGCTGAACTCCAGTACCATCTCGGTTACCAGGTCGGTCTTCGCCAGCATGGCGGCGCGCTCGGCCAGAGCCGGGTCACTGCCAATTGCTGCAGCGATCTTACTCGCCAGAGCAGCTACCCGAACGGATTTGTCATAAATGCTGCCAAGCTTGTCCTGGAAAACAATCGGTTTGAGCCGCTCTACACGATCTTCCAGGCGGATTTTCCGGTCGTTTTCGTAGAAGAAGGCGGCGTCGGCGAGGCGCGGACGAATCACTTTTTCGTTACCGGAGACAACCTGAGAGGGATCTTTGCTCTCAATGTTGGCGACGGTAATAAACAGGGGCAGCATGTCGCCATTGTTGTCGACTACGTGGAAGTATTTCTGGTGCTCTTCCATGGAGGAAATCAGGGCTTCCGCAGGAACTTCCAGGAAGCGCTGGTCAAACCGGCCCATAAGCGGCACAGGCCATTCGTTCAGGCCGGTAACTTCATCCAGAAGATCTTCATTGATCACCACTTTGCCACCCGCCTCAGCTTCGGCAAGGGCGCTGACGCCAGCACGGATCATTTCCCGGCGTTTGGCGAAATCAGCAATCACGTAGCCTTCCTGCTCAAGGACAATTTCGTAGTCTGCCGGCGTTGGAATAATCAGCGCTTTCGGACAATGGAAGCGGTGGCCCAGGGTTTTGTTGCCGGGCGTCAGTTCCATGATAGGCGTGTCAATAACCTTGTTGCCGTACAGCATCACCAGCCAATGAACAGGACGCACAAACTCTGTGCGGTGAGCACCCCAGCGCATGCGCTTGGGAATAGGCAGGGACGCCAGCGATTGCTCAACCAGCCCGGACATAAGATCGACGGTTGGCCTGCCCTTCTCTACGGCGCGATAGACCAGCCAAGCTCCTTTATCGGTTTCCAGAGTGTCGAGCTGATCCGGAGTTACGCCCAGAGATGTGGCAAAGCCGGTGAGTGCGCGAGTGGGGTTACCGGAATCATCGAACGCAGCTGTTACCGCCGGGCCGCGCTTTTCAACCGGCTTGTCGGGCTGTGCATCAGAAAGATCGCGAATGCGCACGGCCATGCGGCGGGGCGTGGCAAAGGCTTCTACCTTACCGAATTCGATGCCGGCAGCCTCCAGGCCCTGGATAATACCCTGAGTGAATGCATCAGACAGTGGCTTGAGTGATTTCGAGGGCAGTTCTTCAACGCCCAGTTCGACCAGAAAATCCTGCTTTGCCATGATTATGCCTTTCCCTCTGCCTGTGGTGCCTGCTTCGCTTTTTTACCCTTCTTGCCGTTGGCCTTGTTATCGGCTGCATCGGCAATAGCCAATACTTCCTGGCGTAAGGCTTCCGGGGCTAGCGGAAAGCCGAGCTTGCGGCGGCTGTCGAAGTACGCCTGGGCCACGGCGCGGGCCAGAGTGCGCACGCGCAGGATGAAGCGCTGACGCTCGGTGACTGAGATAGCGTGGCGGGCATCCAGCAGGTTGAATGTATGAGATGCTTTCAAAACCTGCTCGTAGGCAGGCAGCGCCAGACCAGCTTCAATCAGCCGTGCACTTTCGCGCTCGTGAACATCAAAGCTCTGGAACAGAAACTCGACGTCTGCGTGTTCAAAGTTGTAAGTGGACATTTCCACTTCCTGCTGGTGGAACACGTCGCCGTATGTGACCACACCGTCCGGGCCTTCGGTCCACACCAGGTCATAAACACTGTCTACGCCCTGCAGATACATGGCAATGCGCTCAAGACCGTAAGTGAGCTCGCCGGTAACCGGATAGCATTCCAGGCCACCCACCTGCTGGAAATAGGTAAACTGGGTGACTTCCATACCATTCAGCCAGATTTCCCAGCCCAGACCCCAGGCGCCCAGCGTAGGCGATTCCCAGTTGTCCTCTACAAAACGGATGTCGTGAACCAGCGGATCGAGCCCCAGAGCGCGCAGCGAATCAAGGTACAGTTCCTGAATGTTGTCTGGAGAAGGCTTGAGCACTACCTGAAACTGGTAGTAGTGCTGCAGACGGTTGGGGTTTTCGCCATAGCGGCCGTCTGTGGGGCGGCGACTTGGCTGCACATACGCCGCATTCCAGGTTTCTGGCCCAATGGCCCGCAAGAAGGTAGCCGGGTGAAAGGTTCCTGCGCCCACTTCCATATCCAGGGGCTGAAGTACTACGCAGCCATGCTGCGCCCAGAAGTTCTGCAGCGCCAGAATCAAGCCCTGAAACGTCTTGATGTCTGGAGTGGTGCTGATCGTTGCCTTGTTTTTCGCCTGCTCTGTCACAACGTATGCCTGCTGATTCGGTCTGTGTGTGGCCCGCTCACAAGAGGACCATTCGGAAAAAGGCGCATTATACGCGCGCCAAAGCGGTATTTCTAAGTTGTCTTCATGCTGTTGATTTTGAACTAGAAGAAGGTCAGCCCTACGGCAAAGAGCTTCTCAACTTCCCGTACCCGGGATTTATCCACCAGGAACAGGATTACATGGTCGTCCGGTTGTATTCGCAAGTGGTCGTGGGCGATGAGTACTTCGTTGTGGCGCACAATCGCACCAATGGTCGCACCTTGAGGCAGATTGATTTCATCCAGGCGTCTGCCAACCACCTTGGAGGATCTATGATCTCCGTGGGCAATTGCTTCGATGGCTTCTGCAGCGCCTCTGCGTAGCGAGTGAACGTTTACAACATCGCCACGGCGTACATGGGTAAGCAAGCTGCCAATGGTGGTTTGCTGAGGCGAGATTGCTACATCAATCTCCCCACCCTGGATCAGATCCACATAGTCGGGGTTGTTGATCAGGGTGAACACTTTGCGGGCGCCCAGGCGCTTGGCCAGCAAGGAAGCCATAATGTTGGCCTCATCATCGTTGGTCACCGCAATGAACACATCGGTATTTTCGATGTTCTCTTCCAGCAGTATGTCCTTGTCTGCCGCATTACCTTCAAGAACCACTGTCTTGCGCAAGCCTTCGGAAAGCAGTACACAGCGATCATGATCTCGCTCAAGCAGCTTTACCTGATAGCGATCTTCCAGGGTATAGGCCAGGCGCTGGCCGATGTTGCCACCGCCGCAAATAAAGATCCGTTTGTAGTTCTTTACCAGCGGTTGCAGCTCGCTCATCACTGAGCGTATGTGATCGGCGCCGGCGATGAAAAACACCTCATCGCCATCTTCAAGCACTGTATCGCCCTTGGGCATAATCGCCCGATCCTTTCGGAAAATGGCGGCAACCCGGGTCTCGATTTTCGGCATGTGCGTGCGCAGGTAAGACAGCTCGCGGCCCACCAGCGGCCCGCCTTCAGTGGCGCGGATGGCAACCAGTCGAACCAGCCCTTTGGAGAATTCCAGTACCTGCAGAGCGCCGGGGTACTCAACCAGGCGCGTAATGTGCCGGGTAACAAGATGCTCCGGGCTGATCATCACATCGATGGGGAAACCGGTCTCCCTCCCGAACAGCTTTTTGTTCGACAGGTAGGCGCTGGCGCGGACGCGGCTGATCAGTTTGGGCGTGCTGTACAGAATGGAGGCAATCTGACAGGCAACCATATTGGTCTCGTCGCTGTTGGTCACAGCAATCAGCATGTCGGCATCTTCTGCGTTGGCTTGGCTCAGAACAGAAGGGTAAGAGGCCATGCCCTGTACGGTACGAATATCAAGGCGATCCTGCAGCTCCCGAAGCCGCACGGCGTCTGTGTCGATAACGGTTATATCGTTGGCTTCACTGGCCAGGTTTTCTGCCAGTGTGCCGCCCACTTGCCCGGCACCGAGGATCAGGATCTTCATTATTCAGGTTTCTCCAGCACGGCATAGAAGAAGCCGTCATGGCTGATTGGATCGGGGAGAAGCTGTCGCCCGGCGCCCATATCAGTCCCCCACTGAGCCTCCGGCTCAATAAGAACGGCACTGCTCTGCTGTTTAATAAACCTCTGGATTATACGGTGATTTTCCTGAGGGAACACGGAGCAGGTGGCATAGACCAATCGCCCTCCCGGCTTCAGTACCTTCCACATGGCTTCCAGAAGCCCAAGCTGTATGCTCGCCAAGGGCACTATGTCGGTTTCACGGCGCAGCAGTTTGATGTCCGGATGGCGGCGGATAACGCCGCTGGCGCTGCAGGGTACGTCGAGAAGAATGCGGTCAAAAGCCTGGCCATCCCACCACTGCTCAATATCTGCGGCATCCGCCTCCAGCAGGCTGGCGTGCAGATCCAGCCGGTCCAGATTTTCCTGAACCCTGGGCAAGCGCGCGGCGGATTCATCAATGGCGACCACTTCGGCAAGTTCTGCCTGGCTTTCCAGGATGGCGCAGGTTTTTCCACCCGGAGCCGCACAGGCATCAAGAACCCGTTGCCCCGGTGCGAGATCCAGCAGGGTGGTGCAAAGCTGCGCAGCTTCGTCCTGTACGCTCACGGCGCCATCGGCAAACCAGGGCAATTGATCCACTTGCACCGGCCGGCCAAGCTGGATGCCGTGGGGTGCAAAGCGTGTGGCACTGGCCTCAATGCCTGCTTCGTTCAGCAAGGCCAGATATTCATTCCGGCTGAAGCGCAGGGCGTTAACCCTGAGTGTCATGGGTGCCTGGGCGTTGTTGGCTTCGAGAATCGCCTGCCAGCTATCGGGCCAGTTATGGCGCAGCTTTTCGACCATCCAGCCGGGATGGCTGAAACGGCTGGCGTCATCTTGTGGTTCCGGGGCCCCTTCGCGTTCGGCGGATCGCAAAATACCGTTCACCAGGCCAGTGAGATGGGGCTTGTCGAGGGTGCGGCAGGCTTCCACCGATTCGTTCAGAACCGCGTAGGAAGCTTGCTGGCTGAAGCGGAGCTGGAAAAGAGCGACCAGCATCAGGTGGTGAACAATACGGTCCTGGCTTTTAATGGGCTTTTTAAGCCGGCTATTCAGCTCACTGTCGAGGCGGTGAAACCAGCGGCAGGTGCCGTAGCACAGGGCTTGAAGCGCTGGGCGTTCGTTGAGAGCAACCCGTTGCAGTGCCGGTGGCAGGCACTGGGACAAAGATTCACCGCATTCCACCGCCAGAAGAACATCCGCCGCAACGGCGCGCAGGGGTTGGTCGTAGTCGCCCATGTCAGCGCAGCTCCTGTCCGGGTAAAAGCAGTTGTTTGCCCCCGTTTATCAGGTCATTCACGCTCTGGGCGCGAGACCCTGGCAGCTGTAGGCGGGTGATGCGCAAGGTGCCGGTACCACAGGCAATATCAATGCCTTCCCGTTCCCGGCTTATCACTGTGCCGGCCGGTTTGGAGCTTTGCTCTTCAATGGCCGTGGCTTCGTGTATTCGCAGCCGTTGTTCTTCAAAATCCGTATAGGTGCCCGGCCAGGGGTTGAAGGCGCGAATCAGGCGTTCAATCGCCAGAGCGCTCAACGACCAGTCGATATGGCCTTCTTCCTTGGACAGTTTGTGGGCGTAACAGGCCAGTTCGTTGTCCTGCACTTCGCCTTGGAGGCTGCCCTTTTCCAGCAGGTCCAAAGCCTCGATGATCGCCTGGCCACCTAGCTCGGCAAGGCGGTCGTGAAGGCTGCCGCCGGTATCATTGGCTCCGATAGGCGTTGCGGATTTCAGCAACATGGCGCCAGTATCGAGACCTTTGTCCATCTGCATGATGGTAATGCCGGTTTCTGCATCGCCAGCTGCAATGGCACGCTGGATTGGCGCCGCACCACGCCATCGCGGCAAGAGAGAGGCGTGGATGTTGAGGCAGCCGTGGGCAGGAATGTCCAGCACGGCCTGGGGCAGAATCAGCCCGTAAGCCGCTACGATCATTACGTCGGGCTTTAGATCGGCCAGTTCCTGCTGGGCTTCCGGGGTTTTCAGGCTTTCCGGCTGGAACACTGGAATGTTGTTGTCCAGTGCAACCTGCTTCACCGGGCTGGGCTGGAGCTTGCGGCCCCGGCCAGCGGGTCGGTCGGGTTGGGAGTATACGCCTACAAGGGTGTGGTGGGTGCCCAGCAGCGCTCTCAAAGCGGTTGCTGCGAAATCCGGAGTGCCAGCAAAAACGAGTCGCACGGTGTTGGGTCTCTGTCTCGTTGAATACGAAAAGACCGGGCATGGCCCGGTCCGATACTGTCGAAGCTTTTACACTATCCTCACGCGGCCATCAGGCACTATTCACGCACTTTGCTTTTGAAGCTTTTCCAGCTTCTTGCGAATGCGGTTGCGCTTGAGGTTGCTCAGATAATCTACGAAGAGCTTGCCGTTGAGATGGTCCATCTCATGCTGGATGCAAACCGCCAACAGGCCGCGAGCTTCGAGCTCAAATGGCTTCCCGTTACGGTCCAGTGCGCGAATCATGCAGTGCTCTATACGCTCTACATCCTCATAAAAGCCTGGAACCGAGAGGCAACCTTCCTGCATGGCTTCGAGTTCGCCATCCAGTACTTCAACTTGTGGGTTGATAAACACCATTGGCTCGCTTTTGTCCTCAGACAAATCCATAACGATGATCTGCTTGTGAACGTTGACCTGTGTCGCGGCCAAGCCAATACCGGGCGCATCGTACATGGTCTCGAACATGTCGTCGATCAGCTTGCGGTCGGCGTCTGTCAGTTCGTCCACCGGCTTGGCAATGGTGCGCAGACGGGGGTCCGGGTATTCAAGAATATCTAGTATCATAATGCTCGTACTTTTGGCCTGTATGACGAACGTCAGGAATTTCGGCTGACATTCTGAATGACTAACGGCTTTGGCTGACTTTTAACGTTGTCTTTTGTAACCGTGTGAAAGCGATCTCTGAAATGCGACAGCGTAGAGCGCAAATTGTTCCCTTCACACTATAAGATACGCAGCGCGTTGCCTCTGATGGGTACATTATCCACCATATTGTCGATTGAGTACAAACTGACCAGGTAATCGCTGAAATCTTCGGTAAATCCCATAGAATTTACTGGAGGAACAAAAGATAACATCACAATTTGCGAGACATCTTCTATAGTAAGTTGCATAACAACGTAATAAGCTGCAGAAAACTGGCTGCATCCTTACCAGAATGCATAGAATCAAGGCACGCGATCAAGGACTTAGACAATGAGGAAACTGCTGTACGCTCTGGCAGCCACTACGCTGCTATTAACCTCCTGGGCTCACGCCGCACCTGAACTGCGGTCTGATCATCCTGAGCGTTACACTGTTGTGAAGGGTGATACTCTTTGGGATATTTCAGGGCGTTTTCTGAGCAATCCGTGGTATTGGCCGGAAATTTGGCACGTTAACCCCCAGGTTGCAAACCCGCATCTGATTTACCCGGGCGATCGGCTTGCTCTGGTTTATATCGACGGCAAACCCCGCGTCACCAAGGTAACGTCGAACAACGGTGTTGTGAAACTGTCCCCGCAGGTGCGCTCTGAGCGGATTGATACACCCATCCCGGCTATTCCTCTGGATGCAATCAGCAGCTTTCTGACGGACACCCGTGTCGTCACCCCTGAGCAGATCGATGCGGCACCGTATATCCTCGAAGGTAAAGACGCACGCATAGTGCTCGGTGCTGGCGATCGGGTTTATGCCCGCGGCAAGAAGCCAGCTGATAAAGTTGGCGTTTTCCGTCGCAGCCAGGAATTTGTTGATCCGGATACCGGTGAGTTTCTTGGCCTGGAAGCGCGCAGCATTGCCCGTGGTGATATCTCTGCAGAAAACGGCGAAGTTCTGACTTTGGATCTGACCCGCTCCAGTGAAGAAGTGCGTATTGGCGACCGCTTGTTGGTTAATGAAGACCGTCGCCTGACCACCAGCTTTGTGCCCAGCTCTCCAGCTCAGGAGATTGAAGGCAAGATGATGTCAGTGGACGGTGGCGTTACCCAGATTGGCCAGTACAACGTGGTTACGATTAACCGTGGTGCCCGCGAAGGGCTCGAAGCCGGTAACGTGATGGCCATTCTCAAGAGTGGTAATCTGGCCCGCGATCCGGTTACCAACGAAACCATTGAGCTGCCTTCCGAGCGAGCTGGCTTGCTGATGGTGTTCCAGGTTTATGAAAAAATGAGTTACGGGCTAATTTTGCAGGCAACCCGTCCGCTTTCAGTGGGCGATAAGGTTACCAACCCCTGATTCAGTGATCAGTTAATTAAAAGCCGGGCCAGGATGGCCCGGCTTTGTTGTTTTCAAGGATGATGTTGTGTTTACCTTCCCCTCTGCGCAGTGGCTGTTTCTTACCTGTTTGCCTAAATTCGGGCGTACCCGCCGGCGAGCTATGCTCGCAACCATTCCCAACCTTGTTGAACTGCTCACCAAAAACGCTGCGACACTCCGGGCACTTGGCTTGCACACTGAAACCGTGGCGGCAATTCTGGCGTGGCAACAGCAGGACGAGACCAACGCCAGTGTTCGCACTACCCGGCAAGTTCTGCTGGCCTGTGAACGACATGCCATCGGCATCCTGAGCTGGCAAAGCCCGGACTACCCGGAAGCCCTTCGGCACATCCACGATGCCCCTCTGGTGCTATACACGCGAGGTGATGCGAGCCTGTTGAGCCGCGAACAGATTGGTATTATTGGCAGCCGTAACGCCACGCCTGCAGGCCTTGACCACGCCCGTTCATTTGCTGGAGAGCTGAGTGGGCGGGGGTTGCTGGTCACCAGTGGACTGGCTTTGGGGGTTGATGGTGCAGCCCATGCGGGCGCTCTGGATGCCGGGCACCCCACCATTGCTGTTATTGGCTGTGGCCTTGATCGCATATACCCGAACCAGCACCGCCGGCTTGGTGAGCGGGTGATCGCGAATGGCCTGCTGGTGTCGGAATACCCGCCGGGTACACCGGCGAGGGCCGCACACTTTCCCCAGCGCAATCGCATTATCAGTGGTTTGAGTCGGGGCATTCTTGTGGTCGAGGCCGGGCTTAAAAGCGGCTCTCTTATCACCGCCCGCCTGGCGTTGGAGCAAGGGCGTGAGGTGTTTGCAATTCCCGGATCGATCCACAGTCCGGTGGCACGGGGGTGCCATTATCTGATCAAACAGGGTGCCCGGTTGGTAGAACAGGTAGACGATATTCTGGAGGAGCTGGGTGCCTCCTGGGCGCAACCGCTGGAACAGCATTCGCAAGCACCGGCTGCCAGCCCGCTGGCAGGTCTGGACAGCAGGGAAATCGCGGTGTTTGAGGCATTAGGGTATGATCCACAATCAACCGATACACTGTGTATGGCTACCGGTCTTCCGGCAGATCAGCTTGTCCAGTCCCTTCTGCTTCTCGAGCTTGAAGGATTGGTCAGTTCCGCCCCCGGAGGTTTCCAGAAAATCGCCTGAGCCCGGTGTGATGATTCACCCCGTTTTGGTCTGACAACATCAGCATGGCTGCACCCAACCCGCTAAACGATCAGCAGATACAGCTTGCTTGCAGCACAATCCTGCAAGGTGGCGTTATTGCCTACCCCACTGAGGCTGTGTGGGGTCTCGGATGTGATCCCTGGAATCTCCAGGCGGTCACCCGAATCCTTCAGCTCAAGAACCGGCCGGTTGAGAAAGGCCTGATTCTGGTGGCGGCGTCTGTGGAACAGATCCGGTTCCTGCTGGACCCTCTGCCCGAGCCTCTTCAATTGGCGGCACTGAGCCACTGGCCCGGCCCGGTGACCTGTTTGCTGCCGGACGTGAACCAACAGATTCCAGAGTGGGTGCGTGGCAGTCACAGCTCCATTGCGGTGAGAGTCAGCGAGCACCCTGTGGTTAAAGCTTTGTGTGAAGCTGCGGATATGCCTCTGGTTTCCACCTCCTGCAATCCCGCCGGGGAAGAACCAGCCCGAGATGCAGAGCAGGTGGGCCACTACTTCAAAGATCAGCTTGATCAGATTGTGCCGGGAGCCCTTGGCGGTAACCGGAAACCCAGCCGAATTATTGATATTGTTAGCGGTAAACAGCTTCGTTAGGAGAATTCATGCCACAGCAACCCGATAGCAACGCGGTTAAGCAGTATCTGCTTGAATTGCAGGATGCCATCTGTCAGCGCCTGGAAGCACTGGAAGGTGGTGCAGAGTTTGTACGTGATGCCTGGGATCGCCCGGAGGGCGGCGGCGGTGTGAGCCGGGTCATCAGCGACGGCCGTATTTTTGAAAAGGGCGGGGTTAACTTCTCCCATGTAATGGGTGCGACCATGCCGCCGTCGGCCACTGCCCATCGCCCTCACCTGGCCGGTGCGCCTTGGGAGGCTATGGGTGTCTCCTTGGTGATTCACCCGAATAACCCGTATGTGCCTACATCACACGCCAACGTAAGGTTTTTTATCGCCACGCCGGAAACAGGTGAACCGGTTTACTGGTTTGGCGGTGGTTACGATCTGACGCCCTATTACGGCTTTGATGAGGATTGCGTGCACTGGCACCAAATCGCCAAAGACGCCTGCGCGCCGTTTGGAGAAAATACTTATCAGCGCTACAAAGACTGGTGCGACGATTATTTTTACCTGAAACACCGGGATGAACCCCGGGGAGTCGGCGGGCTGTTTTTTGACGACCACAACACCGGGGATTTCGAGCAGGATTTCGGGCTGATGAAATCCGTGGGCGACAGCTATATTGAAGCTTATGAGCCCATTGTACGGCGCCGCATGGATCAGGCTTACGGTGAGCGTGAGCGGGATTTTCAGCTCTACCGGCGCGGGCGCTATGTGGAATTCAACCTGGTGTACGACCGTGGCACCCTGTTTGGCCTGCAGTCTGGCGGGCGCACAGAATCTATCCTGATGTCGCTGCCACCATTGGTGCGCTGGGATTACAGTCGGGTACCGGAGCCGGGCAGCGAAGAAGCACGCTTGACTGAGCACTTTCTGACCGGGCGCGATTGGCTTGCCGGTAACGCGACGTAAACGAGGTTAGAAATGAGCAACGAGCTTTATGCGGTGGTCGGCCACCCGATCAATCACAGCAAGTCGCCAAGAATCCATAGCCTTTTTGCAAAGCAGACGGGCGAGCCCGTGGAATACACCGCCATTCAGGCGCCTCTGGATTGCTTTGCGGATACGGTGCGCCAGTTTTTTGAAGGTGGCGGCAAGGGTTTAAACGTAACGGTTCCCTTCAAGGAACAGGCGTGGGAACTGGCAGATCAGCGCGCGGCACGAGCGGAAAAAGCCGGTGCGGCCAATACGCTGTATCAGAACAGTGAGGGCCAGTTGGTGGCCGATAATACCGACGGCCAGGGGCTGGTGCAGGACCTTACCGTCAATCATGGTATTCAGCTGAAAAGCGCAAACATACTGATTCTGGGTGCAGGGGGTGCCGTACGTGGCGTATTGGGGCCTTTGCTTGCGCAGCAACCCGCGAGCCTGACGATCGCAAACCGCACAGTGGCCAAAGCTGAGGCACTGGCTACACTGTTTGCAGATGAAGCTAATGATACCAAGCTAAACGCTTGTGGATTTAATGAACCAGATCAATCATTTGATTTGATTATCAACGGTACAAGTGCCAGTTTGCAGGGAGACTTGCCGCCCCTTAACGAGAATGTGATTGCGGCGGATACAGTCGTTTACGACATGATGTATTCTCTGCAGACAACCACGTTTAACCAGTGGGCTCTGGATAATGGAGCCGTTCGGGTATTTGATGGTTTGGGCATGCTGATTGAACAGGCCGCTGAATCCTTCCGTGTGTGGCGGGGAGTGCAGCCAGCCACAGCGCCAGTTATTGATGTATTGCGAAACGACTAAGACAATAACCCGTAAGGGCTATCCATAAATGCTATCCATGAAGGACTATGCATGGACATTCTTACCCTCGTAGGGCTTGTCGCCGGCATTTTGATTGTGATTCTGGCGATGCTGGCCAACGCCTCGCTTCTTACCTTCCTCAATCTGCCGGGGTTGGCCATTGTCATTGGTGGCACCTTTGCCGTCACACTCATAAAATTCCGCATGTCATCGGTGATGAGCGCTTTCCGCTTGGCCATGAGTGCAGCCTTTACCGACAAAGTTGAACGCCCTACCGACCTGATTCGCGAGTCTGGCGAGTTGGCTATGGTTGTACGTAAAGAAGGTATTCTGGGCCTGGAAAATCATCGTACTACCAATGAGTTTCTGCAAAAGGCCATTTACCTGTGCGTAGACGGCCACCCGCCTGAGTTGGTTGAAGAAGCCCTGGCTCAGGAATCCCAACAAATGGCGGAACGCTACGAGGTGGCAGAAAGAGTATTCCGGGGTATAGGCGAGTCGGCACCGGCTATTGGAATGCTGGGCACCCTGGTGGGGCTGGTGCAGATGCTCAACTCCCTGGACGACCCTTCATCCATTGGCCCGGCAATGGCCATTGCCTTGCTGACCACGCTTTATGGAGCCTTTATTGCCCAGTTGATTGCCCTGCCACTGGCGGACAAGCTTCAGCTCAAGGCGGAAGACGAAAGCCGCAACCAGATCCTGATCATCACATCCATGCGCAACATCATGCGCGGGGAAAACCCCAGAGTGATGACCGAACTGCTCTCCTCGTTTGTAACGCCAGAACACCGCAGAGGTTTGGTGCCGGAGCGGGAGGCCTGAGGTTTTGCAATCTATCCGGAACGCCAGAAAGCCCAAGCAGAAAAATCAAACACCTGCGTGGATCGTTACCTTTGCCGATCTTGCCACGCTGCTGCTGACGTTTTTTATTCTGCTGCTGTCTTTTGCGGAAATGGATATCGAAAAATACAAAGCCATGGCCAACTCCATGTCCGTGGCTTTTGGATCTGCGAACGTACTGGGTGACGGCATAGGCGGCTCGCCGATCACCCTGGTGGAATCTGATACTGTCTCCCTGCCCGAACCCACAGAGTCCCAGACCCGGGAACCTGAATTTATTGATGAGCGAGCGCCTGAAACCGCAGACACCGTTATTTCCGGCGGCGTGCTGGATCTGGCCAGTCGCATGATCCGCGAACTTGAAAACGAGGTTGCTTCCGAGGCTTTGGTTGTCAATTACGACCAGAACAAAGTCGTTATCCGGTTCTCGGAAGAGGCCACATTCCGCTCCGGGCAAGCCGATATCAAGCCAGAGATGATCCCCATTATCGAACGGGTGGTCGACGTGCTGGCGGGTTGTACCGGTGATGTACTGGTGTCTGGCTACACCGACGATCGGCCCATATCCAGCAGCCGGTATCGATCCAACTGGGATCTTTCTGCCGCCCGTGCGGTATCTGTGGTGCACGAGCTGGTGTTGAGCAAGCAGGTGCCCGCCGAGCGCGTTGTCGCCGCGGGCCGTGCCGAAACCAACCCCTTGGCTCCGAACGATACGGCGGAAAACCGGGCATTGAACCGCCGCGTGGAAATTGCCATTCGTGATCCGGAGTGCGACGAATCCATCTCAACTGGCAACTTGCCGGTGGAAATCCTGCCCTGAGCATAAATAGAACTAGAGAGGAGAGAGTGAATATGAGCGGCCCTGATAAACCCAAGGTTCTCGACGAAGAGTGGAGCGATGAGCGCGTAAAAAGCCACCTGCCAAGCTCGCCAAAAGAAGAGGGTTCTGACTACACAGCCCTGCTGAAAGCATACCGAGCCATGAGAGCGGAGGATTTTGAACGCTTTGTAGGTTTCTTTGTGGAAGCTGGCGGTGATCTCAACGCCACTGACGAGGCAGGCGAAACCTTCCTGGATCACGTATCCCAGCACCACAAAGGCGCAGACTACGCCCGGGCGCTGGAACAGGCTGGCGCGAAAAAAAGCGCAGCAACCGAGCACTAAGCCTCGGCCAGATACTCATCCTTGAGCTTCACATAGTTGGCCGCCGTGTAGGCAAAAAACGTGCGCTCCTTATCGGTCAAAGCACGCGCCTTCTTGCACGGCGAGCCCACATAAAGGTGCCCGGATTCCAGTGTTTTGCCCGGCGGCACCAAACAACCTGCCGCCACAATCACCTCATCCTCCACCACCGCGCCATCCATAATGATACAGCCCATACCCACCAGCACCCGGCTACCAATAGTGCAGCCATGCAACAAAGCCTTGTGCCCCACGGTGACATCGTCGCCCAAGGTGAGTGGATGACCACCCGGATTAAAATCGCTGGCGTGAGTGATGTGCAACACCGAGCCGTCCTGAATACTGCAACGGTCTCCGATGCGAATTTTATGCATATCACCCCGCACCACGGTCATCGGCCAGATGGAGCAGTCTTTACCGGTTTTGACATCACCGATTACTACCGCACTGGGGTCCACCAGAGTGCGCTCTCCTAAATCTGGCGTGATACCCTTGTGAGAACGTATATTCGTCATTACATATACCTTAGTTGCGTTTGCCCGGAAGTTGGGGGCGGCTGTGTGGAGGCTTTGCCAAAACCGTGCGGAGCCATGGATGGCGGAGCCGAGCCTACATGGACGTATTCATGGCGTGTTTTGGCAAAGCCTCCACACAGACGTCTTCCTCCGATGATTGATATAAATGAAGCTACCTCACATTTGAACAGCTGAGAAGGGGATCCATGAATAACCCGTTACTGACTGACGACTTACTGCCAAAGTTTGACCACGTGCGCACCGAGCACATGGAAACGGCCATTGACCAGATACTCAGCGAAAACCGCGTGAAAATCGCCAGCCTGGCTCAGAATGAAGATCCCTCCTGGGATACCTTGGTTCAGCCCATGCAATCACTTGAAAACAAGCTGAGCAACGCCTGGTCGGTTATCTCGCACCTCAACAGCGTGATGAACAACGACGACCTGCGCAAAGTTTATAAAAACTGCCTGGAAAAGCTCACCGAATACAGCACCGAAGTCAGCCAGAACTCAGCCCTGTGCGAAGCTTACAAAAAGCTCGCAGCCCGGGATGATTTCAGCGAACTGAGCGAAGCCCAACGCAAAGCCGTGGATAACACCCTGCGAGACTTTCACCTTGGCGGCGTGGATCTGCCGGATGATCAGAAAAAGCAGTACGCGGACCTTTCCCGCGAGCTGTCGGAACTGACCAACCGCTTCAGCGACAACGTGCTGGATGCCACCCAGAACTGGTTCAAACACATTACCAATGTAGAAGAACTGGCCGGCATTCCGGAATCTGCCCTTGAAGGCGCCAAGCAGGCTGCCAGCCAGAAAGAACTGGATGGCTACGTGATCACCCTGGATTTCCCCAGCTTCTTCCCGGTTATGACCTACTGTGACAACCGCGAGCTGCGCCACGAAGTCTACGAAGCCTTTGTTACCCGCGCCTCAGACGTAGGGCCAGATGCTGGAACCTGGGACAACACCCAGGTAATGGCCGAAATCCTCAAGCGCCGACACGCATTGGCCAAACTATTGGGCTTCAACAACTACGCCGAGCGGTCACTGGCCAAAAAGATGGCCCGTGATACCGACGAAGTTCTGGGCTTTCTTAATGAGCTGGCGGCCAAATCCAAGCCAGTTGCAGAGAAAGACTATGCCGAGTTGAAGGCCTTCGCTAAAGATGAACACGGCCTGGATGACCTGAAGGCTTGGGACCTTGGCTATTACAGCGAAAAGCTTCGCCAGCAGCGCTATGACATTTCCCCCGAAACCCTTCGCCCCTGGTTTCCTGTGGATAAAGTGGTGCCAGGCTTGTTCCGGGTTGCGGAGAAGCTGTTTGATATACAGATTGAAGCCAAGCCGAACGTAGAAACCTGGCACGAAGATGCCACCGCCTACTGCATCAGCCGCAACGGTGAGCCCATCGCCTGGTTCTACTTTGACCTGTTTGCCCGCCAGGGCAAGCGTGGTGGCGCCTGGATGGCCGATTGCCGGGTACGCTGGCGCGATCAGCGCGGCGCACTGCAATTGCCGGTGGCTTTCCTCACCTGCAACTTTACGCCACCGGTGAACGGCAAACCGTCGTTGCTCACCCACGACGAAGTAACCACCCTGTTCCACGAATTTGGCCATGGCCTGCACCACATGCTTACGCAGGTGGAAGTCATGGACGTATCCGGCATCAACGGTGTCGCCTGGGATGCGGTAGAGCTGCCCAGTCAGTTCCTGGAAAACTGGTGCTGGAACCCTGAGTCTCTGGCCTTGATTGCCAGCCACCACGAAACCGGCGAGCCTTTACCGGAAGACTTGCTGCAGAAGTTGTTGGCGGCCAAAAACTTCCAGTCCGGCATGGCTATGGTGCGACAGTTGGAGTTCTCCCTGTTTGATTTTCGCCTGCATGCGGAATTCACAGAAGAGGCGCCCACCAACCCGCTGCACATGCACCGTACTGTGCGTGATGAAATTGCGGTAGTGGAAGCACCAGAGTTCAACCGCTTCCCGAATGCCTTCTCCCACATCTTCGCTGGCGGTTACGCTGCGGGTTACTACAGCTACAAGTGGGCGGAAGTGCTGGCGGCCGATGCTTTCTCATTGTTTGAGGAAAACGGCATTTTCGATCCTGAAACCGGACGGGCTTTCTTGCAGAACATTCTGGAAAAAGGCGGGTCACAGGAACCAATGGAGCTGTTCAAAGCCTTCCGTGGCCGTGAGCCGCAGGTGGATGCCTTGTTGAAGCAGACCGGCATTACAGACGAAGCGGCCTGATCCAATTCTCTCCGGTGGTTGTTACAGCCACCGGAGACCTATTCTGGAGTTACGTTATGGCGACCCCAAAGCGTTTTATAGCCGGTGCAGTGTGTGCCCGCTGCGCGGAGATGGACAAGATCAAGATGTTTACCGACGATGCCGGTGAGCAGATTCGCGAGTGTGTGGCTTGTGGTTTTACCGATGCCATCTCGGATGTTGAGGTGCCTGAGAATGCTGAACTGGAGACTCGGGTTAATCAGCGTGATAACACTGATGATCATACGGTTAAGCAGGTTGTTTTCTTTAAGGCTGGGTCTGAGGACTAGGGATTAAAGATTAAGGCTTTTAGCCTGCTGGCTTAGCGGGGATCGAGGCCGCGGCGATATATTTTTCTTCTGGGAAAAAAGAACTCGCTGCGCTCAGACATTTTTTTCCCGGCAGAAAAACATCTCCCCACGTCCTCTTGTTCATACTACGAGGGCAACTCGGGTTAAAAGATAAGGACGTTCAAATCGTTCGGTACGGTTTGGATTTCAGATTCTAGATTTCAAATTCCAGACTATGGTTTCTCATATTCGGAGCTGGCAACACTAGAAATACTGACAGGAATGCTTCCCCTCTCTCCATTTTTCCCTAGCGATATCTGTCCTGTGTGCCTAGAGGGTGCGGTGGGTCTTTTCTGGCGGAAAAAAGATGTCTGAGCGCAGCGAGTTCCTTTTTTCCAGAAGAAAAGACCCACCGTGACCTCGTAGCCCCCAAAACCAGCAGGCTACGAGAAAGGAAGGCTAACTCCAAAATTAAAGAACCATAGCAGCCAACCACCCAAACCCAAGCAGGGGTAGGTTATAGTGCAAGAACGTGGGCACTACCGAATCCCAGATGTGGTTGTGCTGGCCGTCTACGTTCAGACCGGCAGTGGGCCCCAAGGTTGAGTCAGAGGCTGGGGAGCCGGCATCACCCAGGGCGCCGGCGGTGCCGACGAGGGCAACGATGGCTAGGGAGCTGAAGCCCATTTCCAGAGCCAGAGGCACGTAGAGAGCGGCGATGATGGGGATGGTGGAGAAGGATGAACCGATGCCCATGGTGATCATCAGGCCTACCAGCAGCATCAGCAGAGCGGCCATGGGCTTGTTGTTGCCGATGATGTCTACAGAGCTTTGTACCAGCGTGGCGATTTCGCCGGTTTCCCGCATTACTTCCGCAAAACCAGACGCAGCGATCATGATGAAGCCGATCATGGCCAGCATTTTCATGCCTTCAGTAAACAGGTCGTCAGCTTCTTTCCACTTAACCACGCCGGAAAGGTTGAACAGCAGGAAGCCTGCCAGAGCACCGAGGATCATGGATTCCAGCCAAAGCTGAACCACGAAGGCCGCCACAATGGCGACAACGGCCATGAACAATGTGCCGGAGCTGTAGGATACATTTACGCGTTCGGTGCGAGTGATAGCTTCCAGATCGTATTCACGGTCGCCGCGGTAGGTGAAGAATACCGCAACCAGCAGGCCGCAGAGCATGCCCAGGGCAGGTAGAGCCATGGCGTGCATAACGCTAAGGCCTTCAGTTTCACCGCCGTTGGTGCTGATTTTGGCCATCAGAATGTCATTCAGGTAAATGCCGCCGAAGCCGATGGGCAGGAACATGTAAGGCGTGATCAAACCGAAGGTGAGCGCACAGGCCACAAGCCGACGGTCCATTTTGAGTTTGGCCATCACGTACAGCATGGGTGGTACAACCAGCGGAATGAACGCGATGTGGATCGGCAATATGTTCTGTGACGACAGGGCAATCAGCACCAGCACACCAATAATCATGTAACGCACGCTTTTAGCCGCAGCGCTGTTTTCCTGTTGGCCGACCATGGCCAGGGTTTTGTCTGCCAGCGCGTGGGCCAGGCCGGATTTGCCTATGGCAACGGCAAAAGCACCGAGGGTGGCGTACGAAAGAGCAACTGTGGCACCGCCGCCCAACCCGTTATTAAAGGCCGCAATGGTGGCTTCAAGGGACAGTCCCGCAATCAGGCCGCCAGATACGGCACCTACGATAAGGGCAACAACAACGTGGATGCGGGCCAAACTCAGCACGAGCATGATCAGCACCGCGGCAACGACGGCATTCATGGGAAAACTCCGAGTACGCGTGGTGGATTATCCGGCCCTCTCGCGAAGGCTGGCATTATGAAAACGCGGTAATGTGCAGTAATTGGCCAGCTGAGTCAAAAGACTTGTGTAACCGTCAGTCCTTATCAATCCGGGCAAAACGCGGAACCTGCTCGCCCGCCACGTTTACCGTTTCCCGGAACATGCTGAGCGGGCGCACCCACAGGCTGTAGTCGCCATACAGGCAGCGATAAACCACCAGCTTCTCTTCGGTTTCGCTGTGACGGGCAATATCGATTACTTCGTAATCCATGCCTTTATAGTGGCGGTAGCGGCCAGGCCGGATCTCGATCTTTTTTTCAGTCATTCTGTGCTCTTCCCTATGGTGGCAGTGGCTCTTGGTGGTTGTTAAAGATGCCTGATGTCCGGGTACATTGGCAAAAGCCGTTTAATCAGCTGATTTTGAGCAGCAGTGGGTATCCGGTTTTTTTCCATAGCCAGAATAAGGTTTTCTGCCAGCGCATTAAACTGAGTCGCTGTGATCCCCATATCCGCATGCAGCTCTCGCATTTCCCGCCCGGTATAGGTGCAAGGACCGCCACTAAGCTCACACAGCTGGTCAGTCAGGTTGCGATGGAACTGGGCAACGTTCATGCCTTTGTACTGATGGTTAATGCGTTCGTCAGCCACAATCAGGTAGAGCAAATCTTCTACCACATCGGCAATCCCGGAGCGTTCACCGAGTTGCATATAAAGGCGGTTATCCGGTTCATGCTGAAGGCTCTGGCAGCCGCCCAGAACAAGCCCTGTTGTGATTAAAAGTGCGGCAATGGTTGTCTTCGTTATGCGCAGGCCCATGATCAGAAACTCCCCTGCAAAGACAGATAAATACCCTGCTGGTCTGCCAGGGTGGCGATATCGCCAAGGTTCACAAATGCAGCTGTGACCGCCAGGCGGCGATCCGGCACCCAGGCAATAAACAAATCCCACCAGTCGTCTTCGCGGGCAAAGCTCAGGTTGTCGGGCTTTTGTCGGTACTCGGCTCCCACCAGCCATTGTCGGTTAATAAATACGCCAACACCGGCTTCTACCATTACTTCATAGCTGTTGTTCAAGTCGCCGCCAAAACCCAGCAACCCGCCCTGATTGGCTCGGGTGCCCCGTAAAGTGCCGTTCACCAGAAGGTTACGGCCAAATACAGCGGCAAAAAATACTTTGGAGCCAGAGAAGTACACATCGGTGCCGTTGTCGTCCCGGGCGCCGATGGCGTTTGGCACGGTGAAATCCCGTTGTCGCTTGTGTTGTACACCCGCTGACCACTGCCCCCAGGGGCTGTAGAGAGCATCGCCAGCCAACCGCACCTTCACACCAAAAATATCCTGGTTTAGTTCATCCTGTTCCAGCCCGAAGCCGTTTTTCAGGGTGAATACCAGGCTGTCCAGATCCAGAGTCTGGCGCGCGATGGTTACTTCAACCCGATTGTTCCAGTTCAAGCCAGCACCAGTAACAGCCAAGCTGTAGTCGTCGACCTCGGCGCGGCTGAGGGCAAGAGTGCCGCCCCACTCTTCGTCACTGGCGTAGCTTCCAAGCATGGCCCAGGGCACCAGGCCGCCGCCCGCGCTGCCTTCTATGGTTGTGACGCCGCCGGTTGCCCAGATGCGGCTACCCACATCGGCCATAACCGCGGGAGAAACCAGAAGCCCAAGAGCCATCAACGGCACAAGCGTTCCGGTCCACAGTTTTTTAATAGGTTGTGCAACAAGGCGCGTCATTAAGAATGCTCCTGAGACATATCGGCCAGCTCGTGCTGGCGCTCCAAAAGACTAGCGGCTGTCTGCATAAGGTCAGCCCTGGAAACCGGGCGGCTAAGGAAAAAGCCCTGGCCTACGTTGCAGCCCCAGGACTGCAGCAGCTTCCAGGTTTCCAGGTTCTCGATACCTTCTGCGACCACCTTCAAGCCAAGGCCGTGGGCCATGTCGATGGTGGATTTCACAATCAACTGGTCCTGAGGTTCAGCGTTCAACTTCAAAACAAAGGATTTGTCGATTTTCAGCTCCTGAACCGGCAGTTTACGTAGCTGGGACAGCGAAGAGTAGCCGGTGCCAAAATCGTCAACGGACAGCGTAACGCCCAGATCCCGCAGGCGATTTAACGTCGCCATGGCTTCTACCGGGTCGTCCATCAGTGCGCTTTCTGTGACCTCAAGCGTGATGCGATCCATGCTGTGGTGCCAGTCTGCGAAGGTTCGGGCTACGCGTTCGGCCAGCCCCGGCCTGGTCAGGTCCATTGCGGAGAGATTAATCGCTACGCCCGCATTCAGACCTTCGTGGAACCAGGCGCGGGCCTCATCGGCCACCCGTTGTAAAATATGATCCGTCAGCTCGTGGATCTGGCCAGACTGTTCTGCCAGAAAGATGAATTCTTCCGGCGAGATAAAGCCCAGCTCCGGATGTATCCAGCGCACCAGTGCTTCTACCTGAAGCAACTTGCCTGTGTGGTTGTCCAGCTTGGGCTGGTAGTTCATGTGCAGGCCATTGTTGCGGATGGCGCTGTGCAGGTCGGAAATCAATTTGAGCTCGCGCAGGTGGTTTTCGTCCTGGCCTGGTTCGTAAAGTGTGATCGCGCTGCCCTGTTGCACGGCTTGCTCGAATGTCAGGTTCACACGGCGCCTCAGCTCATTTGTATTAGACGCGTCGTTGGGCAGTTGCATGGATATCAGGGTGGTACGTAGTGAAAACGGCGTGCTATCAACATTCAGAGGTGATTCCGCGCTGGCGTGCAGGTCCTTCGCTCTTTGATCCAAAGCCTCCGGGCTGCACGCTGGCAGCAATGCCAGAAATTCACCGCCACCGGTTCGTGCGATATGGTGGGCATCGGAGAGTTCGTCCCGCAGCCGTTGCGACAGGCCAAGCAGCACTTTGTCGCCGAATTCAATGCCGAGGGTATCGTTGATGTCTGAAAGATCGTTCACACGCAGCCCTATCAGACTACAAGGTTGTCCTGTCCGGAAGCCTTCCGTCGCCATGTGCATCAAGGCATTACGGTTCCCGAGCCCGGTTACTTCATCATGGGTTGCAGCATGGCGGATTTCGGCTTCGCGCCGGCTGAGCTGGGCCAGGGTATCCCTCAAGGTATCCCGTAGCTGCAGGAGTTCACCGCCGGTTCGGATGTTTGGCGCGTGCGGGTTTAGCCCCTGCCCCACGGCGCGGGCGTACTGGGCAAGCTGCAACACCGGCCTGCCCAGATAGCGTGCCACCAGCAGTGCAAGAACGGTGGCAAACACCATAATCGCCGCCACCAGCAGAGCTATTTCAAGAGCCCGGCTGTAGTAATTCTGCAGGCTGGCTTCCCGGCTGATCATCAGGATAGCCTCAAAGGCACCTTGTCCGGAGGCACCGAGATTGAGTGTACGTGTAAAATAGCGAGCGCTTTCGATGAAATTGTGACCACCTGCCGATTGGAGTAATGCAGGGTCCATGGCGCTGTTGATATCCGATGATGCCGCAAAACTGGTGAAGCCACTTGGGCTGTCTGCGCTTGTGCGGAAAATGATGGAGCTGCCACTGAGCCTGGCAATGATGTCTGCCAAGTCCTGATCAAGCTCGAACCCCGCCACCAACCATGCCCGCAGCCCAGGCGCCTCAACCGGAACAGTCAGTACTTCATAGCCACGCTGGTCAATGGCCAGGAGTGAGCGGCCAGAGCCGTTTTGGCGGGCATTGGTGAGTTGTGAGGGGGCAATGTCCGGCAGATCCCGGCGCAGGGTGGATGCCAGAAGCTCGCCTCGTTGGTCCAGTAATAATGCGAAATCTGCCCCGGCGCGGCCACTATGGTTTTCCAGAGCGCTGCTGAGTGTGGCCGGGTCGCGGCTGGCGATGGCAGAGCGAAAGCCGAAATCACGCACAACCACGTTCAACCGGGAGAGTTCCAGATCGGTGCGACGGGCGATTACTTCGTTGGTCAAACGCTCGGCTATGGTGAGCTGTTCCAGAGCTCTGCTTTTTTCATCTTCGAACAGGTACACCATCAAGAGTGCACCGATCAACAGGCTGACCAGAGCCACCAACGCGACCATGGCTGTAACCAGGCGGCCGCGGAATCCGATGCGGTTAGCCAAGCGGCCCATCAAAGCTCCTGAAAGCGTTTCTGAAGGTGATCCAGAGGGCCATCATGCCGTGGCTCCGGGTCTAGCTCAATGGGGATCGATGTTGCGGAAACGCCCGCCAGACTGGTGACATCGATTTCCCGGATCACCGGCCTTGTGTTGTCTGGCAAACGGGGGTGCCAGATATTCAGGTCAAGTGCGCCGGGTGCCGGAGCGGAGCCAAAATCGAGTAGGAGGCTTACCTCGCCCTGCTCGTTGGTTTGCCCGATGGCGCGGGTGTCTGCCACCACAATGAACGCCTGCATATGGTCGTGAATATTGCAGCCCAGCTCGACAATGCCTGGCTGGTCAAATACAACCGGGGCCTCAGGCTTGCCCGCGTAGAGTTCAAGATTAAAGGGCTTTGCCGGCGAGAAGGAATACACATGGTGCTGAGTGTTGTCCCGGTTCGGGAAGTCTACTTTGGAACCGGTGGGTATGATCAGCACGTGGGGGTGAAACATGCGATCTTTCTGAACCACTTCTGTCTGAATGGGGGCCGCGCGGCTGCTATCTTGCGTGAATACCAGCGCACCTGTTACCGGGCCCGTGCCGTCGGTGATCTGAATTCGTACCGTTAATTCTTCTGCCAGCGCAGGGGTGAACAGCAGGCACCCTGCCAGCAGCAAAACGGTTTGCTTTGTCATGTTGATAAAAACCTTTCAATTGCCCGGAGTTTGCTGCCCGGGTCAGGTCAGGCTGGAGCCCAGCGAAAAGCGGATATGGTTGCGGGTCAGGAGGCTTTCCCAATAACGTCGCATCCAGTTCCAGGCGTCATTGTTCACCTGCTCAATGAAGGGGTCCAGATTAAGTTCATAATAATCCGGTGTGCCGGCAATTTGTAGCACGGTTACGGTGATTGAATCGTCCAGTTCGTTTGCAAAGGGCTCACCAATCAGCTCGTGCACCAAGAGGTTAGCACGAGTTGCTTCTATATCGACAAGCCCACCGTTTCGAATGGAGTGATTGTTTTCATGCATCTCCTCCATCAAGCGGTGGCAAAGATAAGCGCGGATCAGGAGGCCATCGAGGCCATCGTAGTGCAAAAGCAGCACTGATGGCTCGGTGAAATAACCGATGGCGGCTTTCACAAAGGGATCGAATAGCCGAGCAGTACCGGCTTCCCGAGCGCAGGCATCCACACACTCAATAAGCCGCGGAGCCATTTCAATGTATTCAATGACGAACTGGAACAGGCAGGATGCAGGCTGGTAGCCCTCAATGGTGACGGCAGAAGGCAACGCCGCCGCCTTCTGGTGCAACTGCTTCAGAAAGGTTCCAGAGCGAGCTTCCTTGCGTCGCGCTTGGTCAATGATTTCCAGAACTGCCTGTGGAGTCATTTGAGGACATGCCAGTGTCTGAACAAGTTGAGGTCGCAAGGCGCCTCCTGTAACGGGCAGTGGGTAACCGGGCAACTGTGTTGCGGCTGGTTGCCGCCACATACCAACACGAGGCGCCCTTCGTTTCTGACAAGTGTAGACGAGATTTGCTGTGCTGCGATTTTTGGACTGTCAGAAATTGTTAACATTTGCCCACAGCTAAAGGGTGCTGAACCATCGATCATTGCGAGTGTGGGACCAGCATAGCCAGCCCATACTGGCCGCGCGGGCAAGCATAAGACAGATCAGCGAGAACCACAGACCGTGGTTTCCCCAGCCCGTGGTCAGCCACCAAACAGGGGCAAAAACACCCAGTGCAGAAAACAGCATGGTGTTCTGCATATCCCGGGTGCGGGTTGCGCCGATGAACACTCCGTCAAACAGAAAGCCCCAAACAGAAGCAAAGGGTAGTAGCCAGAGCCAGGGCAAGTATTGCCAGGCCGTGGTGCGAACCTCCTCAATGCCGGTCAGCAGTGCAATCAAGCTGCGACCTCCTACTACGAATAGAATGGTCAGTAGCAGAGACCCCCATAAAGACCAGCGCAGCGCACAGCGGAACACCACCAGAAAGCGCCGCCGGCTGTTTCTGCCTACAGCTTCGCCAATCAACGCTTCTGCGGCGTTGGCAAAACCGTCCAGAGCATTGGATATCAGAAGCAGGAAGGTGATCAGCACCGCGTTGGCTGCCAGAATGGTGTCGCCCTGACGGGCCCCTTGAGCGGTGAAAAATGCAAGCACTAACAGCAGTGCTATGGTGCGAACCATGATGTAGCGGTTTACCTGCAATATGGCCAGGTAATCCTTGAGGGTTCCGAACAGCTCCCGGGTCAGCCTTTGCCCATCGGGCATGCGCTGCAACACGATCGCAAAGCCAATGCTGGCAGCACCGTATTCGGCAATTACCGTGGCAATCGCTACACCACGACTGTTCCATCCCAGCACTGTCACGAAGAATACATCCAGCACAATATTCAGGCCGTTGGCCACAATCAGCATGATCATCGGCCCGCGAGCATACTGCGTACCAATCAGCCAGCCCACAAGCGTGTACTGACACAGCACTGCCGGGGCACTCCAGATTCGGATGGCGGCATACTCAGCGGCAAGCTCGGTGACTTCCGGGCTGGCATTCATCAGAGCCAGCCCAATTCGGATCAGCGGTTGATGGCATAGAATCAACAGCAGGCCGATACCCACCGCCAACATCACTGAACGCAAAAGCAGGGCAACCTGGCTGAAGCTGTCGCGCTTGCCCCAGGCTTGGGCGGCCAGCCCGGTAGTGCCCATGCGCATGAAGCCGAAGGTCCAGTACAGGATGGTGAACAGGTTTGCGCCAACCGCCACGGCGCCCAGATATTCCGGGCTTTCCAGATGCCCAAGTACAGCCGTATCCACCAGTCCTAACAAAGGAACGGTGAGATTGGTGAGCATCAATGGCCATGCCAGAGCCCATAAACGCTTGTCTGTAACCGACAGCTTGAGTGCCATATTCGATTTTCTTCTTAAAGGAGTTTGGTTAGTTGTTTTGGGTTTAATGACTTTTTAGTCTTTTTTTGATCTGTGTCTATACTCGATGGTGATGTATCCAAAAGCAGGCTTTCGCTCTGAGTTTTGCTGGTGTATGCGAGCACCGGTTAAGAGCAGAGGGATTACGCAAAATCCGACAAGAATAATACTCTGTGGAGACACAGTATGCGCGTGCACGCTCAGCGGGTAGGTGCCCTTTCAGGCGGTCTATTGTTTCCCGCACTGTCCATGGCGGACTGGACGGTGAACATGACTCCCGGGGTAACCGGTACCAGTAACGATATATTCAACCTACATATGACCATTTTCTGGATCTGCGTTGCCATTGGCGTCGTGGTATTCGGGATTATGTTCTGGTCTATCTTCGCCCATCGCAAGTCCCAGGGGGCAAAACCAGCCAACTTTCATGAGAATACACTGGTTGAGGTTCTTTGGACGATTATACCGCTCGTTATTCTGATCATTATGGCGATTCCTGCCACGGCCACCCTTATTGATATGTATGACACCACCGAATCGGACATTGATATCAAGGTGACCGGTTATCAGTGGAAGTGGCAATACGAATATATCAATGAAGATTTTGGCTACTTTTCCAACCTCACCACACCTTCAGATCAGATAAACAACCGGCAGACCAAGGGCGAGAACTACCTTCTCGAAGTAGACAACCCCATGGTGATTCCGGTGGGTAAGAAGGTTCGTTTCCTGTTGACCGCAAACGACGTAATCCACTCTTGGTGGGTTCCGGATTTTGGCGTTAAGAAAGATGCGATCCCCGGCTTCATTAACGAGGCCTGGACCCGTGTAGACAAGCCAGGCACCTATCGGGGCCAGTGCACAGAACTGTGTGGCAAGGATCATGGCTTTATGCCGGTGGTGGTAAAGGCAGTGCCAGAGGCGGAGTACAACACCTGGGTTGCCGACCAGAAAGCTGCAGCAGAGAAAGAGCGTGAGCTGACCCAGAAAGATTGGACCATGGATGAGTTGATGGAGCGTGGCGAAAAGGCTTACGCGACAGCTTGCGCAGCTTGCCACCAGGTTAATGGTAATGGTGTGCCCCCTGCATTCCCGGCACTCAGAGGCAGCGCAATTGCGACCGGAGACATAGCCGCGCACATCGATGTTGTCGTCAACGGTGTGTCAGGCACGGCAATGCAGGCTTTTGGTGGCCAGCTGAGCGAAGCAGATCTTGCGGCCATCATTACCTACGAGCGTAACGCCTGGGGTAACAAGATGGGTGACATGGTCACACCAAAAGAAATCTTCGATTACAAGAATCAATAGTAATCAACGCCAGATAACAGATATCACCAGCCACAATAATTGGCGGTAACGGGGGTTTTCATGAGTGCGGTTGCAGGTACCCACGCACAAGATCATCATCACGGCCCGGCTCGCGGCATCAGCCGCTGGTTGTTGACCACGAACCACAAAGATATCGGGTCTATGTACCTGATATTCAGCTTCGCCATGTTCCTACTGGGCGGAACCATGGCCATGGTTATCCGGGCAGAGCTGTTCCAGCCCGGGCTGCAGATTGTCCAGCCGGAATTCTTCAACCAGATGACCACGATGCACGGCCTCATTATGGTCTTTGGTGCGGTTATGCCGGCGTTTGTCGGGCTGGCGAACTGGATGATACCGCTGATGATTGGTGCGCCGGATATGGCGCTGCCACGGATGAACAACTGGAGTTTCTGGCTGCTACCCTGCGCCTTCCTGATTCTGGTTTCCACCCTGTTTATGGAAGGCGGTGCACCTAACTTTGGTTGGACCTTCTACGCCCCACTCTCCACCACCTATGGCCCGCCCAGTACAACCTTCTTTATCTTCGCCATCCACATTATGGGTGTATCGTCGATCATGGGCGCGATCAACGTAATTGCCACGGTACTGAACATGCGGGCGCCGGGCATGACGCTGATGAAAATGCCCATGTTCGTATGGACCTGGCTGATCACAGCGTTCTTGCTGATTGCCGTAATGCCGGTGTTGGCGGGTGTGGTCACCATGATGCTGATGGACATCAACTTTGGCACCAGCTTCTTTAATGCGGCTGGCGGCGGCGACCCCGTGTTGTTCCAGCACGTATTCTGGTTCTTCGGGCACCCTGAGGTTTATATAATGATCCTCCCGGCGTTCGGGGCCATCTCCCAGATTATTCCGGCATTTTCCCGTAAGCGCTTGTTTGGCTATGCCTCTATGGTTTATGCCACTGGTGCCATCGCACTCTTGTCGTTCCTTGTGTGGGCACACCACATGTTCACTGTGGGCGTGCCAGTGGCCGGCCAGTTGTTTTTCATGTACGCCACACTGCTGATTGCCGTACCCACGGGAGTTAAGGTGTTTAACTGGGTAGCCACCATGTTCCGGGGCGCGCTTACGTTTGAGGCGCCCATGTTGTTCGCCATCGCCTTCGTGATCCTGTTCTCCATCGGCGGCTTCTCAGGCTTGATGCTGGCGATTGCTCCGGCCGACTTCCAGTATCACGACACCTACTTTGTGGTTGCTCACTTCCACTATGTACTGGTGCCGGGTGCCATCTTCGGTATCTTCGCGTCGGCCTACTTCTGGCTGCCGAAGTGGACGGGCCATATGTATGACGAAACCCTGGCAAAAACCCACTTCTGGTTGTCTTTTGTCGGCATGAACCTGGCGTTCTTCCCGATGCACTTCCTGGGTCTTGCCGGTATGCCGCGCAGGATTCCGGATTACGCACTGCAGTTTGCCGATTTCAATATGGTGTCTAGTGTTGGTGCCTTCATGTTCGGGGCGACCCAGCTACTGTTCCTTCTGATTGTTGTGAAGTGCGCCCGAGGTGGTGAAAAAGCACCTGCCAAGCCTTGGGAAGGCGCTGAAGGCCTGGAGTGGGAGATTCCTTCACCTGCGCCTTATCACACATTCACAACGCCACCCGATGTGAAATAGGAGACTGACGAAAATGGCTGAGCAACCGGCTAACAAAGCTGCCCCCCAGCGCAGTAATTCGCGGGTTGTTGGCTGGTGTATTGCCAGCGTGTTCGGAATGTTCGCTTTTGGCTTTGCGATGGTGCCGCTGTATGACGTCTTCTGTGACATCACTGGCATTAACGGGAAGACCAGCGGCCGTTACGAGTCTACCGAGCAATCAGCGGCAGACATGACCCGGACCGTGAAGGTGCAGTTTCTGGCCCAGAATGGGCCGGGCATGCCATGGATATTCCGGCCGGTTGCACGCAGCGTTGAAGTGCACCCAGGGGAAGCGATCACCGTGAATTTCTATGCCGAAAACCCCACAGATCGAGATATGGTTGGCCAAGCGGTGCCCAGCTTATCGCCCTCGGAGGGCACGCTGTATTTCCACAAAACCGAGTGTTTCTGCTTCAACCAGCAGCCCCTTGCCGCGGGCGAGAATACGGAAATGCCATTGGTGTTTATTGTGGATCAGGATTTGCCAAGCCACATTACCAAGCTGACCCTGTCCTACACACTTTATGATCAGGGTGAGCCACAAGCGACAGTATCAAAGGCAACAAACACAACAATAAACGATAACGGATAAGCCATCGGAGATTGCTATGGCGGATTATCAGAGCTATTACGTTCCCGAACAGAGCAAGTGGCCCATTATTGCTACGGTAGGCCTTGGAGTCATGCTATACGGTGCGGCCTCAATTATGGTCGCCAGCAATCAGGGAGAGAGCACCGGTAGTGCCTGGATGATTTTCTGGGCGGGCATATTGGTTATGATTTACATGCTGTTTGGGTGGTTTGGCAGCGTCATCAAAGAAAGCCGCTCCGGCCTCTATAGCCCACAAATGGATCGGTCATTCCGTTGGGGGATGAGTTGGTTTATTTTCTCGGAAGTCATGTTCTTTGCAGCATTTTTTGGTGCCCTGTTTTATGCCCGAGTGTTCGCAGTGCCCTGGCTCGGGGGTGAGGGCGATCGCGGTAGTTCCAATATGCTCTGGGAAGGCTTCCAGGCTACCTGGCCGTTGATCAACAACCCGGACCCCGAAGCTTTCCCGCCACCAAAGTCTGTTATTGGTGCCTGGGGTTTACCGCTGATAAACACCATTCTTTTTGTTACGTCATCGTTCACCATAACAGTCGCCCACCACGCCATTAAAGCGGATAACAGAAAGAAACTGAAAATCTGGCTGGGGGCAACCATTGCGCTTGCAGTGGTGTTCCTGTTCTTCCAGGCGGAAGAGTACATGCACGCCTATCAAGAGCTTAATCTGACGCTTCAATCAGGCATCTATGGCAGTACCTTTTTCATGCTTACAGGGTTTCACGGCTTTCACGTGATGCTGGGTACTCTGATGCTGATCATTATGTTTATACGCATCCAAAAGGGGCATTTCACCGCAGACAATCACTTCGGTTTTGAAGCGACATCCTGGTATTGGCACTTTGTGGATGTGGTTTGGTTGGGCCTGTTTGTGTTCGTGTATGTCATTTGATGCAACAAGGGTTGGTTCTCAGGGAGTCGGGTGTAAGGTCAGGCTCCCTTGCCAGAGAGACAGAAGAATAACCCCCAGCAGAAGCACGCTCAGGGTTACCCGAACAGCAAGAGAATTCACCACCCGATTGGTTTTGCCACCGTCTTTGATGAGAAAGAAAAGGCCGCTGAAAAGACTGATGATAACGGTGAGCATGAGGAAAATGATAAGGGCTTTGAGCATAAAAGAGTCTCTGTTTTTTGTTCTGATTAAAGCCAGAAACACTATAGCAGACCATGACTGAGGCAAAACAAAAGCTTCGAAAATGGCAGCTAAACTGGCGTTTAATGGTGTTTACGGGCGCATTTTTGCCGTTGTTGGTGGGGCTGGGAATCTGGCAGTTGAACCGGGCGGAAGAAAAGCAGGTTCTGCTGGAGCAATGGCAGCAGGAAGCTCAGAACCTTGATTGGGCAGAGCAAGTAGCCAGTGGGCTGGATAGTGGCAGGCCAATTACGGTTACAGGGCTTTTCGGTGAGCAAAGCTGGCTACTGGACAATCGAACCCGTGATGGCATTGCCGGCTATGAAGTTATTACCGCCTTCCACCCGCTTCGAGGCCCAGCTGTTCTGGTTAACAGAGGGTGGATAGCTGCACCGAGAACGCGGAATCAATTGCCTGATGTGGCTCCCCCTGAAGGTGTCTTCAGCATAAGCGGCCGGTTAAATCCCTATCCGGAGCCGCCCGTACTTTCCACAAAAACAGCGGTTGCAGAAGGCTGGCCACGGCGGATACAGACGCTTCCCGCGCAGGTTGCGAGAGTTGAAATCCCTGAGCTGCCTGATGCTATTATCCGATTGAACAGTAGTGAACAGCCGGGCGCTTACCGTGCAGATTGGGAACCGGACCTCATGGGCCCGCAAACCCATTACGGTTATGCGACTCAATGGTTTGCGCTTGCACTGGTGCTGACTATATTGAGTGTAGTCGCGAGTTATCGAAAGACAGGAAGCAATAATGACAATGACAATGGCTAACGGGTTACCACAGCAAGAAGAAACAGAAGGCCCAACCCCCGAACAGGTTCGCAGGGGGCGGCGCACAGCCATGTTGCTGTTCGCGCTTGGTTTCGGGCCAATGATTTTGGCCACCATCATGTTTTATACCGGTTGGCTGAATCCCGCAGGCCACACCAATCAGGGTGCTCTCATCAGCCCACCAACGCCTGTAGCTGAACTCAACCTTGAAACGCTCTCGGGTGAGCCTCTGGCTAATCGCTTTATCGCCGGCAAGACAGACCCCCAGTGGTTACTGGTGGTTGCGGCTGGAGAGTGTGATAGCCGGTGTGAAGAGCTGCTCTATCTGGCTCGACAAGTGAACATTGCTCTTGGAAAAAATGCTAATCGGGTATCAAGAGCCGCAGTGCTGGGTGATATTACCGGCGATCTGGCAGCGCGGTGGCCCACTGAATACCGGTTGATGGAGCGCTTGCAACCAATGGCCGGAAAAACCACAGCCTGGCCTGCCGGAATCAATCCGGAAAAGGATCCCCGCATTTTGCTGATCGACCCGTTCGGCAATGTGATGATGCACTACGGTTCGGAGAATTCCGGAAAGGATATGCTGAAGGATTTGAAACATCTGCTGAAACTGTCACAGGTTGGCTGAGGCTCAGCTTGGAGGAACACGCTTGAATCATCCATCTACCGACCGACAGCCTAAAGCCAGCGCCATGGCAAACTGGGCAACGTTCTCCGTCGCACTTGCGGTTGTGGTGATCATGCTGGGCGCCTGGACACGGCTGGTAGACGCAGGGCTGGGTTGCCCTGACTGGCCTGGCTGCTACGGTTTCCTGACCGTACCCCAAAGCGAATCGAATATCGCCATAGCCAATGCCCGCTTCCCCGATTCCCCCGTGGATGTGGCCAAAGGCTGGCCGGAAATGATTCATCGCTACGCCGCTGGAACACTAGGTTTGGTGGTATTTGGCCTGGCTGCAGCTGCGGTGCGAAAACGCCGCAGCGGTGTGCCATTCAAGCTGCCCCTGTTCATTGCCGGGTTTATCCTGCTGCAGGGCGCTTTTGGTATGTGGACGGTAACCTTAAAGCTCTGGCCGCAAGTGGTTGCGCTTCACCTTCTTGGCGGCTTTACCACGCTGAGCCTGCTGACCTTGCTGGTTCTGCGCCTAAGAAAATTCGCGACGGCTCAGGGTAGTGATTCTGAACGATCACTTGAAGAACCCATAAAACCCACCGCGAACGCCTCCCGCTTGGCAAGCCTCCGCCCCTGGCTTTATGGCGGATTGTTGCTCATTATTCTGCAAATTGCCCTGGGCGCCTGGACCGCGGCCAATTATGCTGCCGTTGCCTGTACCGATCTGCCCACCTGCCAGGGTGAGTGGTGGCCAAAAGATATGGATTTCCAACACGGGTTCGATATTACCCAGCATGTGGGCCCTAACTATCTGGGCGGGCAGCTCACAGCCCATGGGCGTGTAGCTATACATGTAACCCATAGAGTTGGTGCGTTGGTGGTTCTGGGGTACTTCGCGGTTTTACTGGCGTTGATCTGGCGTAGAAGTGCCAGTGCTGGGCTGCGCGGCCCGGTGCTGCTTGTTGCCGCAGCGCTGGTGACCCAGATTACCCTTGGCCTCGCCAACATTATTTTCCATATTCCCCTGCCGGTTGCAGTGGCCCACAACGCCATGGGTGCCGGGCTGCTGCTGTCGGTGATATACCTGATCTGGCAGCACCACCAGCTGCCTCAAACTCAGGCTGCAAGAGCAACACATACAACAATAATGCATCAGGAGATTACGGCATGAGTGAGCAAGTGGACGTACTGCCGGCCCAGAACACGACCAGCCAATCCGCAAAGAGTATATCCTGGCGGGATTATCTGGAGCTGACCAAGCCCAACGTTGTGGCCTTGATGATCCTGACATCCGCCATTGGCATGCTGCTGGCAACATCCGGCTTGCCCAGCCTGAGCGTGCTGATCTGGGGCAACCTGGGCATAGCCTTTCTTGCCGGTGCTGCCGCCGTGGTCAACCACGTGGTCGACCAGAAAATAGATACCGTGATGGCCCGAACCCGCAAGCGCCCTGTGGCCACCGGCAAAATCTCCCCGGTAGAAGCCATAGTGTTCGCCACACTGCTCGCCAGCGTAGGCATGGTGGTATTGATGTGGCAGGTGAACCATCTCACCGCATGGTTAACCCTGGCTTCTCTGGTAGGTTACGCCGGCGTTTATACCCTGTTCCTGAAACGGGCAACGCCCCAAAACATCACCATCGGTGGCCTCGCCGGCGCCATGCCGCCATTGCTCGGCTGGACAGCAGTAACTGGCCAGGTAGAAGGCCATGCCCTGTTGCTCGTTCTCATCATCTTCGCCTGGACGCCCCCGCACTTCTGGGCCCTGGCTATTCACCGCAAAGAAGAGTATGCGAAAGCCGGCATACCCATGTTGCCGGTCACCCACGGCAATAAATTCACCGAATTGCACATCCTGCTTTACACCCTGATGCTGTTGGCAGTCAGCCTGCTACCTTTCGTCACAGGTATGTCTGGCTGGATTTACCTGGCCGGTGCGCTGGTACTTGGTCTGCGCTTCCTCCAGTACGCCATAAAACTACTGAAAGGCGACGATCGCCGGGTAGCTCTCAACACCTTCAAATACTCCATCACTTACCTGATGGCCCTGTTCGTGGTACTCCTTGTAGACCACTATGTATTTTTCTGAAGCCGGAAAATTTTATGGGGAGGAGGGGGGATGCCTTTTCTGGCGGGAAAAAGATGTCTGAGCGCAGCGAGTTGTTTTTCCCAGAAGAAAAGGCATCCCCCCTCCTCCTTGGCACACTATAAAACCGGCCAAGGCAGTTAACTGGAGCAATAATGAATCGTTCGCTAAAGGTCACGCTGTTTGTACTTCTGCTGTTGGTCGTACTCGTATTTGGCCTGGTAATAGGTCGGCAGGTATTTCTGGTGGACAGCGGGGAGCCAATTCCAGCTCCGGATCTGGCGGAAATGAACACCTATGTTTATGACCAGCCGCGGCCATTGGTCGAGTTCGCGCTTACCAACGAAAACGGCGAAGCCGTTACCCGCCAAAGCCTTCGGGGCAAGTGGACCTTCGCGTTTGTGGGCTACACTAATTGCCCGGATATCTGCCCGGCGGCCATGGCCAACCTGCGCCGTACCGATAAGCTACTTTCGAAAGAGCTACCCCAGCCGGATTACCTGCTGGTCACAGCCGACCCGGAACACGACACGCCTGAAAAGCTGAAAGCCTATACCGGGTTTTTCGGCGAGAACTTCCACGGCCTGACCGGGGATCTGGATACATTGCGTGCGCTGGCGCAAAGTCTGAGTGCCGTGTTTGTACACCGAGACGTCGACGGTGAACTGCTTGTAGATCACAGCGGGCATTTTGCGCTGATAAATCCGGATGGCCAATTGGCGGCACTGATTCAGCCACCCCACAACCCGGAACATCTGGCGGAAGCGTTCGAACGCATTTACCTGTGGGCAAAAGCCAACAGGGAGAACCCGCGTACCTGAGGCGGATAAGCAGCCTGTTCTGCTAAGGTCCGACTGACATAGCTCTGCGACTCGCATAGACTGCTCGGCTGAAAATGCATTCGCCGGAACCGACAGTATGTACAAACAGAACACGACAACCCCGAAAGAGCTCTTTGGCGTTCTGGCCGCAGGGGCCATTGTGCTTATGGTTGTGCACACGCTGGGCCGCTTTGTTTACACCCCGCTGTTGCCCTACCTGATCGACGACGGCCAGCTCACCGCGCCGGAAGGCGCAGCAATCGCCACCTGGAACTATTTAGGCTATCTGATGGGTGCCATGCTGGCGATTCGCTGGCACCGGGTTAGTCATATCCGTATTTTGCTGCCCGCGTTTCTCGTAGTGCATGTGGTAACCACGATCTTCGTTACCCAAACAGACAACCTTACAGCTATCGCCACCGCACGTTGGTTGAATGGCGTCGCTAATGGTGTTGTTTTCGTGCAGGCACCGGCGCTGATTCTAGAGTGGCTGGTGTTGCGTAATCGGTCCAGCATGAGTGGCTTGGTCTACATTGGCGTGGGTCTGGGCTTGCTGCTTTCCAGCGGGCTGGTAACCGGTACCGCGGATTTGCTGGAAGGCGCTGCGCGCTGGTGGCCAGTGGCTCTGACATCCATTCCTTTGGCTATATGGGGCGCTCACCGGCTTATAAAACTGGATGTGCCAGACCAGGAACCAGCCACCAATGGCAAAACCACCACAAATACCCCACTCATAGACAGAGCCAGTATTCCGCTGTTTCTGTCCTACGCCGGCGCCGGTTTGGGTTATATCCTCCCTATGACCTTTCTGCCGTTGTTGGCAAAACTGGAACTGGATGCTGAACACTGGCTGCTCGATGGTGCCTGGCTCATCGTCGCCTTGAGCACCATCCCCGCGGCTTGGGTATGGAACAAGCTCGGCAGCAAAATGGGCGACATTCCCGCCCTGAAACTGAACTTCCTGATCCAGTTGGCAGGTGTTCTGGCCGCTGTGGTTTTGCCGGGCGCCATAGGCATACTGCTATGCGCCGCACTGGTAGGTGGCACCTTCCTTGGCACCGTACTGCTCACCCAACGCCTCGGCCGCGCCTTGCACCCACACCAGGGCCCACGACTGTCTGCTGCCATGGTCGCTCTCTACGGCTTCACCCAAATGGTCGGCCCCTGGCTCACCAAACAATGGCTCGACGCCGGCGGCACCCTGGTATCCGCCTTCGGAATTGGCGTGGGCGCCTTGGTCTTCGGCCTGATCTTCGTGTACTTCGTGCCCCGCCCGGAAGCCTGGCACGCAAGAACGATCCCGCACGATTGAAAAACGTGCTCCCAATAGATCATATCCTCCCAGACCTAAAACAAACCCTGGAGCAAGCCACCACAGCTCTGCTGCAGGCACCTCCGGGCGCGGGTAAAACCACTCGGGTGCCCATGGCGTTGCTGGATGCACCCTGGTTGCAGGGTCGTAAAATCCTGATGCTCGAACCCCGGCGCTTGGCCGCCCGCTCCGCAGCCCGATTTATGGCGTCGCAACTGGGAGAGCAGCCTGGCCAAACAATAGGCTACCGCACCCGGCTGGACACCAAGATATCTGGCGCCACACGCATAGAAGTTGTGACCGAAGGCATTCTCACCCGGCTGATCCAGAGCGACCCCATGCTGGAAGACTACGCCGCTGTGCTCTTCGATGAATTCCACGAACGCTCTCTGCAGGCCGACCTCGGGCTGGCACTGGTGCGCGAGACACAAGAAGCACTGAGGGAAGATCTGCGAGTACTGGTGATGTCCGCCACACTGGACACAGCCCCCATTGCCCGCCTGCTCGGAGATGTACCCGTATTAAGCAGCGAAGGGCGAGCCTTTCCTGTGGAGGTGTTCTATCGCCCGGCGCCCACCACGCAGCGCTACCCAAGGCTGGTCGATCAGGTCGTTGCAGTTGTATCCGAAGCTCTGGCGCAGCAACCCGGCTCGGTGCTGGTGTTCCTGCCGGGTGCAGGAGAGATTCTCCGGGTGGCTCAAGCGTTGGCCGGGCAGGTAGCCTCGAACGTTGTCATCGCGCCTCTGTTCGGCAACCTGAAAGCGGCAGAGCAGGATCAGGCCATTGCGCCGGCTGCAGAGGGCACTCGCAAAGTCGTGCTGGCAACCGCTATCGCAGAAACTAGTCTGACCATTGAAGGCGTGCGGGTGGTGGTGGACAGCGGCCAGCAACGCCGAGCTGTGTTTGACCCAAATAGTGGCATGACACGGCTGATTACTGGCCGGGCTTCCAAAGCTTCCGCAGAGCAACGGAAAGGTCGCGCAGGCCGGGTAGAGCCGGGTGTGTGTTACCGGTTATGGAGTGAGTCGGAACAGTTCGGGCTGGCAGACTTTACGCCACCAGAAATTCGTGAGGCCGATCTGGCGCCACTGGTGCTCGAACTGGCCCAGTGGGGCGCCCGAACGCCGGATAACCTGGTGTGGATCGACCCGCCCCCACCCGCCCATTGGCAGCAGGGTGTGGAACTTCTGCAGTGGCTGGACATGCTGGATGATGACGGCGCAATCACCGATCACGGAAAATCAGCGCGGGGGTTGGGCATTCACCCCAGATTGGCGCACATGGTCTTACTCGGGCGATCGCTTGGGCTGGGCAGGCTGGCGGCGGAGCTGGCCGCGTTGCTGGAAGACAGGGACTTGCTGGGCCCGGGTGCCGGTGCTGACATGCATGAACGCATCCGCGCCCTTCGCGGAGAGCGAGGTTCTCAACGTATAGACCCGCACCGTCTTCAGGCACTGCGCCAGCAGGCCAGGCGTTTGTCAGCGTCTGGCGATAATGAGAAGAACGAACAAGAACTCATGCCAACGGCCACGGAAGTGGGGCGTTTATTGGCGCTCGCTTACCCGGATCGCATCGGCAAACGCCGCCCCGGAGATACACCACGCTACCAGCTCAGCAACGGCAAAGGCGCACTACTGCGAGACGACGATGGGCTGGCCCGGCATGAATGGCTGGTGGCGGCAGATCTGGACGGTAAGGCCAGAGAAGCAAGGATTTATCTGGCAGCGCCAGTGGACCTTGCAACGCTGGAAGCCGATCTCGCGGCTCATATTCGAGAGCAGGATGAAGCGGAATGGGATGATAAACGCGGCACAGTGATCGCCCGCAAAACACGCAGGCTGGGGGCACTGCTCCTTGCCGAAAAACCGCTGGCAAAACCCTCACCGGAACTGATTCAGCAGGGCATACTCGCCGCCGTTCGGCGCAGAGGCCTGGATAACCTGCCCTGGACGCCCGCTGCCCGGCAGTGGCAGGCGCGAGTTGCTATGCTGGCCAGGCACTTTCCCGGGCAGTGGCCGGATGTCAGTGATCAAGCCCTGACAGAATCTCTGGAAGAATGGCTTGGGCCCTTCCTGAGCGGCATCAGCCGCTGGTCTGATCTGGCCAAACTGAACCTGCAGAATGTCCTGAGCAGTGTGCTGGACTACCCGCAACAGCAGCAGCTGGGGGAGTTGGCCCCAACCAGCCTGACCATTCCCACCGGCAGCTCCGTAACCCTGGATTACACCGCAGAGAATGGCCCGGTATTGGCGGCCAAGTTGCAGGCCCTGTTTGGCTGGTTAACGACACCTGCGGTTGCGGGCGGCAAAGTGCCTGTGCTGATTCACCTGCTTTCCCCGGCCCAGAGGCCGCTGGCGGTTACGGCCGATCTGGCCAGCTTTTGGGTTAACGTTTACCCCCAGGTGCGCAAAGACACCCGTGGCCGCTACCCCAAACATCCCTGGCCAGAAGACCCGCTAACCGCTGTTGCCCAGCAGGGCGTTAAACGAAAGCCCCGCCAATAACTACTTGATCATTTTCCGGCTGTTGCTGAGGTACTGTTCGCCGGCGGTGCGCACGGTATCCGGGTCTGCATGCTCGGAGGCCTTGTGGACTTTCTCCAGAGTATCCTCAAGTGCATCAATCTCGTCATCCAGCTTTTGCAGGGCATTTTCAAGAGTGTAGGTGAGTTGGTGTACTTCGTTCATGGCTTCCGGGGTGAGTTCACCGGCCAGCACTTTCTCCAGCTTGGTGTTGTACTCGGAAAAATTGGCAACGGCCTGCTCAAGGGTGTTTGCTGGCTGGCCTTTGAAGTGGCTGCTGTCGCCGGCAAATGCGGGCACGGCGATCAGCAGGGAGGCAGCTACGGCGGTAAACTGGCGAACGATTGTCATGGTAAAGCTCCGTGGTAAGTTAACGCATAATGTAATGCGAATTATTATCAGTTGCGTTACTGAAAGCCATGACCACCGTCAATTTGGCCCACAAAAAAATACTTGCGCCCAAGGTGAAACTGCTTAAAAATTGCGCACTTCACTCAGCGCGATCCCGCCCATGAATTTCGTATCATTTAATATTTTCCGCACACTTGGCTTTCCGGATACGACGGTATTGAAACCGGAGAATTACCTGCGCCATAAAGAATTGCTGCGCAATGCAGACTGGGTGCTATTCCCCGAATACTGGCAGCTCAATGCGTTGGTACATGGCTTGAAATGTCGTGTGTTCCCCAGTGTGGCGAGCTACCACATTGGCCACGACAAAGTGGAAATGACCCGGGCGTTTGAGGCGGTTGCGCCAGAGCACATTCCCTGGACAATCATTGAGGCTAACGGCCCGGAGGAGCGCGAGCACATCTGGAGTGTGATGGCGCTGCCGTTTGTGGCAAAGCTGCCCAAAGCCAGCATGGGCGAAGGTGTGTGGCTGATTGAAACCCGTGACGATTGGCATAAATACTGCGATCGCACCGAGGTCCTGTACGCTCAGGAATACCTGCCGCTGGATCGCGATGCGCGCATTGTGGTGGTGGGCGATAAGGTTGTGACAGCCTATTGGCGCACCCAGGCGGATCAGGGCTTTTACAACAATGTATCCAAGGGCGGCAAGATTGATAACAGCCCGGTGCCGGAGGTGATGACCGATTTGGCGCTGCGGCTTGCCCGAGAGCTTGGCGTGGATCACGCCGGTTTCGATATTGCCTTGGTTGAAGGCTATCCCTTTGTGCTGGAATTCAACCGCTTATTCGGTAATCAGGGGTTGGGCCAGGGCAGCGATCTGAAAGACGCTATTCTGGAATACCTGCAACAGCAGAGTGAGCCCCGGGACCCTGGTGGATCCAACACCCCCGAGCCATTCCACCCTGTGGCGGTTTGAGCCCTGGGTTAGAGAGTTAGACAGTTAAAGGGTTACAGGTTTTCGTAACGGTTAATGTCGAAAATTCCTGCCTGCAGGGGCTGGTGCTCACGGTGCCAGGCGGTAATGTCGTGAAGAATTTCCCAGAATTGTCGGTGGGTGCGGCGTACGCCCCATACGCTCACCAGAGATTCAAACGCTTTTGGTTCCTCTGCCTTCAGGGCCTTCATCCGGTCTTTGAACAAGCCGAGCTGTGCGGCGGGAATGTCGAAGATGAAGTTGGGGTAGCTGCCGATGATTCCCGGGTAGATGGTCAGCTTGTCGTTCTCCGGCTGGTAACGTGAATCCTCTCCCAGCAGGAAGGCGACATTGCTGTGGGCGCGGTCGCGGATAACCGTGTAAACCGTGCGCTGCCCTTCCCCATTGTGAATCCGCAAGAAGGTAACGTCTGGCAGGTAGTTGATTGCCGGGAGGAATTCAGCCCGGGTAGCAGCTAACTCAGACAGTACCTGATCGGCTTCCCGAATCCACTCTGGTTCATCTTTGCGGCCACAGTCACTGCCGCCACAGCGGTTGATAGGGTCATCCCGTTCAGCATTCAGTTTGTGGAATTTCAACAGCATGCGAGCGCCCAGCTCTTCATTAAAAGCTGAAGTGGCATAGGGCACCTGTGAGGGGACCGTATCGTCCATGCTGGCGTAGCTGTAATCCAGTTTTAGCGAACCTGAATCCTGATACCAATTGCGCAAAACCCGATTGCGCTCCCCTGGCGGTATCAACCGGAGGTAATCCTGTTCACCGCCATTCCGGATCAGGTCAAAGTAGAGTCGCGTTTGAACCTGATGGGCCACATTGCCAAACACGTCGAAATTAACCACCAGCTCGTAATAAGTGCGTTCAAACAGCGGGTAATCCATCCACCAACTGGTTAGCGGCACCTGGCCGATGAGCCCGCGCTGTACTGAGGCATTATTGTGGTGGCGGAATACCGTTAACAGGGCGTTGGTATTCTTGCCGTCGCCATCCCAGATATGGTCGAGGGAGGCACCTTTCGGGTAAGCCTCTCTGTAGGCCTGGTTTCGCAGTTCATGGTAGCGGTTACGCTTGCCTTGATAGGTAATCCAGTTTTCCCCCAGATCCAGCAGTGCGCTGTCCTGACCAGGCAATGCCAGTAATGGGTTTACCTTGTCTCGATACTCCGCATCGGTTAAGTAAAGATCGTCTTCCGGATCGTGGTAGCTAACCCAAAAGTGATCCCGGATTACGTCGGTGGCAATCTGGCCACGGCATACCGGCCCGCGAATGAAGGTGCGTGTGAAGTACTCTGCGTTATCCAGCATGAACTGGTAGCGGGCTCTTGCCGGTATGTCTGCAAAGGTTACAAACGGGTTGGCGCGGCTATCACGGCTGTAATCCGGCAGGGTGTCTACCTGCCAATCGCCGGCTTCAAACAGCTCCCGGGTGCGCTCAAAAGGCTTTTCCCCGAACGGGAAGGTGATGTGGCGCTTGTGCACAATGCTGCCGGCAACCGGGCGCAGGCGGTAATACACCGGGCCTTCGGGGTCGTCGTTGGGGCGCCGGGTTGCGATCATGTCGATAGGGGTGCCCGGCACCGTGTAGGAACGCACGATTTCAAAGAAGCGGGTATCGGCCCCCTCATCCTCAAAGTACAGGTGCGCCAGATAAAGATGTTCGTAAATCCAGCGGCTGATCAATTGCTGGCGGGGGCTACGATCATTCAGCCAGGCTTCCCAGCGGTTAATGTGGTTCAGATCGGCGTCATTTAACTTGGCAACCAGCGGGCTGATAGCGCCACCCTGATTAATCCAGCCGGTGAGCGTGGCGTATTCGTCGTCGGTGAGGCCGGTTACGGCCAGTGGCATGCCTTCATAGGGATGGTCGCTGGCGTAATCTGAGAAATCTTCGTTGCTGACACACTGGTTAGCACGGGACAGCCCCAATTCTATGTTTTCGGGCAATTTGCTGTTGGGTGCAAACTCATACTGTTTGCCAAGGCGAATCATGTTCTCGAACAGACTGCGGGTTTGGTCGCCTCGGGCCAGCACGGAGTAAAAGCCCATCTCTCGCCACTGTTGTTCGGTTTGGGCGTCAATGCCCAGGCGGGTGGTTTGTTGGGTGTTAAAGCGGGCGCCGTCGTAAACAGGATCTTTGTGGGCACCGCGAATCAGGCCGTCGGAGTATTCCATTTTGAGCTGGCATGGGGCGTCAAAGCAGCTATGGCAAGCCAGGCACTTGGCTTCCACAATGGGGCGCACGTCTTCGTTGAAACTCACGGGTTGGTGAGTTGCAGTGGGCAATGCTTGTTTGAATGTGGGCGGCGTGGTGTTTTCGGCGCAGCCTGCCAGAAATAGCAGGGCCAGGAATGCAGCTGCAATGAGTTTCGGCATTGGGGGCCTGTAGTCGTCTGAGTTTTGTGAATTATAGACGGTTGAATAGGTGTTCGCTAAGGCCTCTTTATTTGGGGGTAGGTCGAGTAGCCGGGGCCCTTTCTGTCGGGAAAAACAACTCGCTGCGCTCAGACATCTTTTTCCCGACAGAAAGGGCCCCGGCTACTCGACCTGACGGCCATTCTTGAGAGCAGATCGCTGTACAAATTATGGGTAGATGTGCTCATATCTGTGGGGTGGGAAAAGCTTGATTATCGCGCCCATTGCAGGGGGCCAATTTTGGTTTGGTGCCCTTATTCAATATTGCTTTATTACCCCTGGGGGGACCACCATCCATGACCGAGTCAGCCAACGCTAACATCGCCGATTATTACACTGCCGAGACCTTTGAGCGGATCAAGGCGTTTGCGGATACCAAGGAAACACCTTTTGTGGTGATTGATACCGCCACCATCAACCGTCAGTACGACGAGTTGGTAGACGGTTTTCCTTACGCGAATGTGTATTACGCAGTGAAAGCCAACCCGGCTCCGCAGGTTCTGACCATGCTGCGGGACAAGGGTGCAAGCTTTGATATCGCGTCGGTGTATGAGTTGGAAAAGGTTATGAGCCTAGGTGTGACCGGTGATCGGATCAGCTACGGCAATACCATCAAGAAGGCGCGGGATATTCGTACTTTTTATGAGAAGGGTGTTCGTATGTTCGCCACGGACTCCGAGGCGGATTTGCGTAACATTGCCAAGGCGGCGCCTGGCTCGAAGATTTACGTGCGTGTTCTGACCGATGGCACGCAAACAGCAGATTGGCCTCTTTCCCGGAAGTTTGGCTGTGAGAATGACATGGCCATGGACCTGCTGATTCTGGCTCGGGATCTTGGCCTGGTGCCTTACGGCGTGTCCTTCCACGTGGGTTCCCAGCAGCGCGAAATTGGTGCCTGGGACTCGGCTTTGAACAAGGTTAAGGTCATTTTCGAACGCTTGAAGGAAGAAGATGGTATCGAGCTGAAGATGATCAATATGGGCGGTGGTTTCCCGGCGAATTACATCAACCGTACCAACGAGTTGGCGGTGTATGCATCGGAAATCACCCGCTTCCTGAAGGAAGATTTTGGCGAAGATTTGCCTGAAATCATTATCGAGCCAGGCCGCTCGTTGATTTCCAACGCAGGTGTTTTGGTGAGCGAGGTGGTTTTGATCGCCCGTAAGTCGCGCACAGCGTTGCACCGCTGGGTGTTCACTGACGTGGGTAAGTTCAGCGGCCTTATTGAAACTCTGGATGAGGCGATCAAGTTCCCCATCTGGACGGATAAGAAAGGTGAAGGCGAAGACTGTGTTATTGCGGGCCCGACTTGTGACAGTGCGGACATTATGTACGAGCACCACAAATACCCGCTGCCACTGAATCTGGCCATCGGCGATCGTATGTACTGGCTGTCCACTGGAGCCTACACAACCACATACAGTGCAGTAGAATTTAACGGGTTTCCTCCGTTGAAGGATTACTACATCTAAAGACTGAGGGCCTGCTTCATTGGGGTGGGCCGTGAAGCGGGGTGTCTTTTCTTCTGGGAAAAACAACTCGCTTCGCTCAGACATCTTTTTCCCGGCAGAAAAGACACCCCGCTCCCCGGCCTTCGGCCATTGGTGCGGCGCACTACTGCCTTTGCAGGTTTAGTTTGATTGCCAATGGGGAGACGAGTACTCCGTAGGCAATCATTACTGCTATGGCGTGTTTTATGTCGCCGGTCCAGTCTGAGAGTAGGCCGCCCAGCATGGGAACGGTAAATGCTACTGTGTAGCCGACCAGAAAGTTGCCGGCCGATAGTCTGCCGGTTTCGCTGGAAGGCACCAAAAGCGGCGGCAGTGCCACCATCATGATCAGCAGTACGCCAGCAGTGAAGCTCATGAACGTTGCGCTGGCGATTGCCCACCATCCTGTAAACACCAACAAGCCGATTGTTCCCAGCAGGCTGAGTATCAGCATGATGAGCAGTGGGGCTTTTCTTCCTACCCAGTAGCGGGCCATTTTCAGCATCAGCAGCGAAGCTATCACCTGGGCGAAGTTGTACCAGAACAGGGCTTCGGTGAGGTTGTCGAATTCGCCTCTTTGTTCCAGCAGGGCCGCCAGATAGGCGTTGACGCCGAAAAACAGGGCGCCGGATACACCGAGTAGCAGGCCAAGCTTCAGGGTGAGCGGGTTTTTCCAGTCCGGCAGCCAGGCGACTTTTCGGGTGGGTCTTGCCAGATCGCGCTTGGGCAGGAACAGGGCTGCGGCGACCAGCAGTGCGGGTAATGACCATACCAGCATGGTTGCGCGCCAGCTGTTGTCCAGCAGCGGCATGATCACGGGGAGGGTTATGCCTGCGCCGATGAATTCGCCCATCAGCATGCCGTTCATGTAAATGGCCGAGCCGAGCGCCAGGTTTTTGGGTTCCAGCCAGCGGGGGAGCAGTGCCGGTAGTGCGGGCTGCATCATGGCTATGCCTACACCCATAACGGCGCTGGTGAGCATCAAGGTGATGGTGTCGGGTGCCAGCCCGCGGCCCGCGGAGCCGATGACCATAATGAGCATGGCCAGTGCCAGTGTGTTGCGTGGGCCAATGCGGGAAATGGATAGAGAACCAGGCATGGAGCCTATGGCCAGCATAAGGATGGGCAGTGTGGTCAGGGCACCGGTGAGGGTCTGAGACAGTGCCAGCTCATCACCGATAAACGGGGCCAGCGGTGGCGCAACCAGAATGGGGATGCGCAAATAGACCCCGGCCAGCCAAAGTAATATCGCCACCGGCAGCAGGTTTGCTGTCGATGACGGTGCGGATGGCACAGGGTGTTCAGCTACAGACAAGAAAGATCAGTCTTCGCTGGTATCCGGCAAGTAGGCGCCGTCTTCGTCGTGTACTTCCTGACCAGTAACTGGCGGGTTGAATGCACAGATCAGGCGCATGTCTTCAGTGCCTCCACGAAGGGTGTGCTGATCGTGCTTGTCGAGGGCGTACAGCGTGCCGTCGGAGATCTGGTGGGTTTCACCGGTGGCTTTGTCGGTAATGCTTCCATTGCCGGCTACGCAGTAAACCGCTTCCAGGTGGTGCTTGTACCACAGGTTCAGCTCAGCACCGGCAGGGATGATCGTTTCGTGGAAAGAGAAGCCCATGCCGTCTTTTTTCAACAACATACGACGGCTGGTCCAGCCTGGGCCGTGCACTTCACGTTCGGTACCGATGATGTCCTGAATTCTTACAATCTTCATGAGCATTCCTCGTTGCTTGATGGAATAGCCATACAGTATAAACACTCATTTCAGGTCCGGTTCAACCGCCAGTCGTCATAAACTGCCATGCATTGCTCTATAGCGGCGTTAAATTTTTGCTGCTGAGCGCCATCCAGGGGCTGCTGCTTTCGGCATTTATCCAGGGTCCTCTGGATGGTTTGGCGGCTCTTTTTATCGAGGCGCTCGAGCCAGTGATGATCTGCCGGCTGCAGATCGAGCAGGTCCCTGCCCGCGTGGTTGCGGTGGCTGATGTGCCACCAGTGATCCACCGCTCGCCCGAGCACCACATACCCGAACTGGCTATCCTGAACGGGTCCGAAAGTGGCTGTTTTCAAGCCGTCTTGCAGCAAGCCAATATTGAGCACCGGCAGGGAGAGTTTGCCTCCGTATAAATAACTACCGGCTGCACCGATCAGTCCACCCACCAAAGCTCCAGTGCCCAGGGATGAACCCAGGGTCAGGGCATCCAGCCCGGCGCCACTGACCGCGCCTGCACCAAAACCGGCTGTGGCCAGGTAGCGCCTGCTAACAGCCCAGTGCTTCCGGCTGTCTTCCGAGAACAGGTCGTGATCGCTGTGCCATTCCAGCTCGGCTTCCTGTCGCCGGATGCTCTGATGCTGATACAGGTGTTCTATTTGAACCCGCAGCGACTGTTCCCGTTGACGCTGGTGTTGGTACCAGCGCTGCCGGAGCTGATCCGCCAGGGTGCTGTCGCTGGTGCCTGCGACCTGATCCAGTGTCAGGGTGCGCTTTTCCTGAAACGACATCATGTCATGCAATGCCTTGGCAATGATGCCGGCTGCCTGGTGTCGACGCTGTTCGCGCTGAGCCGATAAGTGATGCGTTGCCTGATCCAGAGGTTTTTCCCAGTCTGGTTCAAGCTGCCCGAAGGCGCGCAAAAGGCTGAGATGTTGCTCGAACGGGGCGCGAACTGCATCGAATTTGCGTACAATCTGAAAGAACTGGCCAAGCGCGGAGTGCCAGGTGTCGCTGTAATCGTCGGGCCCGATGCTGTTGATCAGCGCCAGGCTGGGCTGGCCGGTCCAGCGCAGTATGGTCATCTCGGCCTCGTGCTCGGCGCTGTATGGGGCGGAGCCGTCCACCACATAGATGATTCCCGCACCTTCAATCAGCGGTGTCAGCAATTCACACTCGTCAGTGAAGCGGCTGTCGCCCTGATGTTGCAGAACAAATGCTCGAACCGTCTCGCTGTGGTCTGAGGCAGATACACTGTGGGCTTCAAGCCATTCCAGCACTCGCCGGGGGCGTTGAAAGCCCGGAGTGTCCACCAGTGTGTAGAGAACCTTGCCGTCCACTCTCAGCGGGTATGACTGGCGCTTGCGTGTGGTGCCCGGCTCCAGCGCAATGGCAATTCCGTCGTTCTGGGACAGGGTTGCCACGACGCTGGACTTTCCCTTGTTAGGATGGCCGACAACGGCAAATGTGGGTGCGCTGTTCATTCCATGTATCCCCCGTTGACATCGGCAAGGGTTCCATAAATGGGTACCAGGCTTACCGTTACAAACTCCAGCCCGATTCGCTTGGCAAAACGAAGCCACTGCTGAACCTGATGATCATCTGGCTCCCGGTCTATGCGGGTGGCAAGTGGCACCAGTGCAACCCGGGTGCCTTTGGGCCAGTGCTCGCGGGCATTGGTGAGGAAGTCTTCCAATTCCCCAGTGGGAGGCTCCCAGCTGCGGGTTACCACAATAACCGTGCGACCAGCCTGCTCGGCCAGTTGCTCGGCTATTTTTTTCAGTGTTTGCCGGTCGTTTTCGAGCGAAAGCCTGCCGCCTGCTTTGGCAATCAGGCTTTTGCCGCTGGCAAGAGCATCCGGCAGCTCCGGGTCGCCTGCTCCAGCCCAACACAGCACAATGGCTGCGTCTGGCAAGGGTTGCAGTTTGAGTTGGGTGTCGGTATCCGGTAAGTCTGAAGCATCATTGTATTGGTTGCCGGTATCCAGAGCCGGAGTTTCCATTCGATACAGCAGTGCCTGCATGGCCGGGTGGCTGGCAAGCAGTTGCCGGGCTTTGCGCCGGATCAGCACACCTGCCAACAAGGCTAGAATAAGCCGTGGCAAAAGCGCCCAGGTTGTCCAGAGCATGGCTATAAAAGGCCACCATTGGCCCCAACGTGCCGGCTCCATGCCGGCCGCTCCGGCACTGGCACGGAAGAATCGTGTGGCTTCCACCAGCGCTAAATCCGGCGCAGCGGCTGGCCAAATCCAGGCCCAAGGCGTCGCAATCGCAGCAATCAGGCTGTGATAGCGGCTGGCATTGGTTTCAAGCGTGGTGCTCCAGCCAAACGCCAGGTCTTGCAGCACCACCATAACAAGCAGGGTCGCCAGGCCAGCCAGGGAAAAACACACGCCGCCCAAGTGTGCGGCCCGTGCCATGAGTACTGGCTGAAGCTTTGTGAAAACCGGTGATTCCGGATGATTGCGAAAGCGCCGGAGCAGCGCCCGCCAGGGTTGCCAGCCAGCCAGAGACTGAACGGTGGTCAGCACTGCCAGCAATAGCTGAAAGGCGACAAATGCGACGATAACCGTCACGTTGATACGCTGGCCCCCATCGTAGAACAGCAAGCCAAGCATGGTGAGTAAACCAAACAGGGTGCCTGCAACCATGAAACCAGAGTTGATTCGCTGCCAGAAGCGCAGGGTATTCGCCGAAGGGGGCGTTCCAGCGCCCGGGCCACTCAGATGGTTGATATGAGCCAGCCAGCGTTTCGGGGTGGGCTTTACGTTTTGCTGCTCGCAAGTGAGTGCAAACTTGCGATCCCGCCGGTGCAGAAATGCCGGAGCCTGGCCTTTGTCTCTTTGGGCGCAGGCATCAAAATCCAGCAGCAAACGGAGGGAAGAATCAGTCATGAAGGGTTCCGGTGATAAATTCGGTCTTTGGGTCTATGGTGTTAGGATATCGGCATTACCCCGTCCGATACCAGATAACGAGTCGTCATGCCCCATCATTTGATGAATTTGCGCCACGTACCCGACGATGAAGCCGAGGAAATCCGGGCGTTGTTCGAAGCCCACGATGTGCGTTATTACGAAACCCCGCCAAGCCGTTGGGGCATTAGCATGGGTGGTTTCTGGGTGCACGACCCAGAAGAAGCGCAAAGAGCCAAAACTCTGCTGCAGGAATACCAGAACCAGCGTTTGCACAGCCAACGAGAAGCCTATGAGCAATGGCGCTCGCAGGGCGAGGGTGGCGGTGTCTGGTATATGCTCCGTAAAAAGCCTGTACGCACTCTGGCTGCCCTCCTGGCAATTCTCACCATTGGCGCTCTCAGCCTGCTGCCGTTTATCCGCATAGGATAGCTTTTCAACAATTCTCTATGCCTTGTTTTTATGGTGTCCGGAAGTCCGGACAGTTAAAGTGAAGGCTTGGAAGGCTAAAAACAAGAAAGCTCAAAAGATCAGATAGATATGGATATGGCACGAGATGCGCATAGCAGCTAGTACGCGCGCCCTTCGTTTGCTCGCCTTGCAGGCAGGGCCATATACTTCTGATGCAGCACCTCGCGCGGCTGGGTGCCAAGGCTTTTACTATGAATAATTCTGACTCCGGCGGTAAGCGCTACATGGCACAGTTGTTCGGAAGCAATAATAAAAACGGGCTAACCCGAGAGCTTATTGAAGCGCTTTTCCCTATGTTTGAGGAAGCCAGCGCGGGCGCTATCGCTGTAGATCGCGAGTCCCGGATTACCTGGATAAACAGCAGTTATTCACAGCTTCTCGGCCTTAAAGACCAGGCCGCCGCCATTGGCCGGCCAGTGCGTCAGGTTATTCCTGAAACCCGCATGCCTGAAGTCGTTGAAACCGGAAAGCCCCTGCTGCTGGATATCATGGAGTACCAGCAGCAACAGTTGGTGGTTACCCGGCTTCCCTATTACGACGAAGCGGGCGAGATAGAAGGTGCGGTCGCCTTCGTACTCTATGACGATCTGCAACCCTTAACGCCACTGGTGAGCAAGTACCGAAGCCTGCATAAGGATCTTGCGGCTGCACGTAAGGCATTGGCTAAAAAAGCCCGGAGTACCCGGTACAGTCTTGGGGATTTTGTTGGCGCGAGCCCGGGCGCACTTGAAGTAAAGCGCCGCGCGCGGCTGGCAGCGGGGCGCGAAATGGCCGTGCTTCTGCTGGGTGAAACCGGAACCGGTAAAGAAGTGTTGGCTCAAGCCATACATTCAGTTTCCAGACGTTCAGACAAAGCTTTTGTGGGTGTGAATGTGGCGGCTATCCCGGAGAACCTGCTGGAGGCCGAGTTCTTCGGCGTCGCTCCAGGCGCCTATACCGGCGCTGACCGGAAGATGCGTGAAGGCAAGTTCCAGCTAGCCAATGGTGGCACCCTGTTTCTGGATGAAGTGGGCGATATGCCCTTGCCACTGCAGGCAAAACTTCTGCGAGTCCTCCAGGAGGGGGAGGTTGAGCCCCTGGGCTCCAACAAGGTTATCCCGGTCGATGTCCGGGTCATTGCAGCCACCAGCCGCAACCTCGAAGCCATGATTGCCGATGGCAGCTTTCGGTCGGATTTGTACTACCGGCTGAACGTACTGGAAATCCCCATACCCCCGCTGCGGGATCGTTTGGCGGATCTTGGGCTGCTGTGTGAAACCCTGTTGTGGGAGGTCAGTGAAGGCCTGGATATGCGGGCCGAGATTGCCGATGCCGGCGTTGCTGCTTTGGCCAGTTATAACTGGCCAGGAAACATTCGAGAACTGCGCAATGTGCTTGAGCGAGCCCTGACCATGAGCGAAGAAGGTGGCGTGCTGGATGCAGATGCCATTTTCAAGGTTCTGCCCCGTAGCAGCGAGGGCAGTATCGCCCGGACAGCCCCCCGACCTGTCAAGCTGCTGGCCGATATATTGGCCAAGGCAGAGGCGCAAGCGATTGAAGATGCACTGGTTGCAACCCGGGGTAACCGCACCAAGGCCGCCAAGCTACTGGGTATCTCCCGCTCAGTGCTTTACGAAAAACTCGCCAGACTGTCCTGATTTCCGGACATTCGTCCTGAGTTCAGGACAGTTTTATACGACTCTGGTTCAATAGTGTCCAGGTTCCCGGACGAATATACTGCCTCTTGTGCATCGGTGTTTTTTTATGTTGTTGATAATAATGAGAAAAATCTGATTGGCACAGTCTCTGCTCAGTCTGCCATTCAGGACGTCAGAACAACACAGAAAACAATGGCTGACGCCAGATACAACAACAAGAAGGATCAGTTATATGTCGATCAAGCAAAAGCTTTCGGGTTTGACCCTGGGTGTTACGGCGGCAGCGCTTATGACAGGCGCTATGGTAAGCAGCAACGCTTTGGCGGCGGAGAAAATTCGTTGGCAGGTGCCTCTGGCATTCCCCTCACATCTTATTGGGCTGACAACGCCCGTCAAACACCTTTCAGAAAACCTCAAAGCCATATCCGGTGGCGATATTCAGCTGCGTTACTACGAGCCAAATGAGTTGGTTCCACCCTTTGAGATCATGGATGCTGTAGGCGGTGGTAAATACCCCGCAGGCTACACCTGGGTTGGATACGACCAAGGCACTATCCCCGCCTTACCGCTGTATTCCGGTGCACCTTTCAACATGGAACCGCCCGCTTATCTGGCCTGGTATTACGAGGGCGACGGCCGTGCGTTGCTGGAAGAAATTTATGCCAAGCGCAACATCCATCCCATGCTATGCAGCATCATCGGCCCTGAAGGCGCAGGCTGGTTCGCCAATCCAATCAAAGGCGTGGAAGATTTTGATGGCCTGAAAATCCGCTTTGCCGGCATTGGTGGCAAGGTTCTGGAGAAGCTCGGGGCTTCCGTAACCATGGTTCCGGGCGGCGAAATCTATCAGGCGCTGGAGCGTAAGACGATTGATGCCACTGAGTTCTCTCAGCCGGCCATCGACAAGATGCTGGGCCTGGATCAAATCATCAAGAACTACATCATGCCCGGTTGGCACCAAACTCTGACCACCTCCCACTTGTTGGTGAACAAAGATGTTTGGGAGAAGCTGGAGCCACAGAGCCGCGCGCTCATCGAAATGGGTTGCGAATCTGCCACGCTTAAAGGCTTTGCTCAAAGCGAGTGGGCCCAGCCAACCGCACTGCGTGATTACGAGAAGGAAGGCGTAAACGCTCAGACGTTGCCAGAACCTGTACTGCGTGAACTGCAAAAGGTCACGAATGAGGTGCTGGATGAAATTGCTGCCAAAGATGAAATGTTTAATCGCGTGCTGACCAGCCAGCGTGATTTCATGAAGCATCACTCCATTTGGCACTCCAATGGCTACCTGCCACGGGATTTCTACAAGTACGACTGATCAACGGATGATATATCGCGGGTAACGGCTGGCCGTTACCCGCATCCTGCCCTGCATCCGAAAAATCCGAGGTTTTTGTGACTGATACCAATATCTCAGGAGATAAGCACGCCCAGGCATCCGGCACAGATTCGCTGCCAATCAATACGATGTCCTGGCACCTTGACCGGTTGGTTGTGGCTGTTGGCCGCTTCGCCTCCTGGTTGTGGATTGCCGTGCTGATCGTAATTCTGATCAACGTATTCTCCCGCTATGTCTTGTCTCAGGGCTCCATTGCCCTTGAAGAGCTGTCCTGGCACCTGTTCGGAACGGCCACCATGCTCACACTGGGCTATGCCGTTGTGCGGGACGACCACGTTCGTGTGGATGTGCTGAAAGAGAAATTCAGTCCCAAAGCCCAAGCCATTATCGAGCTTTTGGGAATTGTGCTGCTGGCGCTGCCCATCATTGCGCTGATGATCAGTGCTCTGGTGCCCTACGCCTGGATCGCATGGACATACATGGAGCACTCGCAGGCACCCAGCGGGCTGCCTTATCGCTTTATATTCAAAAGCATGCTGCCTCTGGGGCTGGTGTTTGTGATGGTCGCGCTGGTATCCCGCGCCACACGTTGCACCACCTACCTGTTCCGTTTTCCCAGGGCTATTGAGCCTCCCTACGATGATCGGCGCTCCGTCGGCCATCCTAATCCCTGAACCGCGAGGCTAACGTCATGGGTGTAGAAGCGATTCTTGTTATCGCCATGTTCGCCAGCTTTATGGTGCTCTTGCTCTCGGGTTTCCCGGTTGCATGGTCACTGGCGGGTATAGGCCTGGTATTCGGTATTGTCGGCCACGTAATGGTCGAATACCTGGATTCTCCCCTGTGGTTTACCTGGCAGGGAACCATTGGCGTTTTGGACGCCAGGATTTACGGCATAGTTGCCAACGAGTTGATGGTGGCGCTGCCCATGTTTATCTTCATGGGCATCATGCTTGACCGCTCAGGCATAGCCGAAAAGCTGATGCACAGTTTGGTGCGCGTGCTTGGCGGCTTGCGCGGTGGCTACGCGATTACAGTGGTACTGGTTGGCGTATTGCTTGCGGCATCTACCGGTATTGTTGGCGCTTCGGTGGTGCTGCTGGGCATGCTGTCTCTTGGCCCCATGATGCAGGCGAACTACAACAAGTCTCTGGCAGTGGGCACGGCGTGTTCGGTCGGTACCTTGGGCATTCTGGTGCCGCCAAGCATCATGTTGGTATTGATGGCCGATCGCCTCGGCACCTCGGAGGCTTCCGTAGGCAAGCTGTTTATGGGCGCGCTGATCCCGGGCGTTATGCTCGCCATGCTGTACATCCTTTACATCATCATCGCTTCCTATATCAAAAAGGACCTGGCTCCGGCGCCGCCTAACCGGCAGCGTCTTGATATCCGGGCCTGGATTGGCGTGCTCTGGGCAATTTTGCCGCCCATGGCCCTGATTATTTCCGTGCTTGGCTCCATCTTCTTTGGCATAGCGACTACCACAGAAGCCTCTGCGGTGGGTGCCGGTGGCGCGCTCCTCATGGCCTTTGTGAGCAAACGCCTCGATATGGAGACTTTGAAGGAATCCCTTTACCAAACCAGTCGCACCTCGGCCTTCATCTTTGGCATTTTTATCGGTGCCACCGTGTTTGCCTCGGTACTGCGCGGGTTGGGCGGAGATGAAGTTATTGAAGGTGCAATCACCGGTTTGCCCTATGGCACCACAGGCGTATTGCTGACCGTGTTGCTTATCACCTTCCTGCTCGGGTTCTTTCTGGATTGGGTGGAGATCACCTTGATTGTGTTGCCGCTGGTCGCGCCCGTGCTGTTCAAAATGGGCGTGGAGCCGGTGTGGTTCGCCATCATGTTTGCCATGTGTTTGCAGACCTCGTTCCTGACACCGCCCGTAGGCTTCTCACTGTTTTACATCAAGGGAGTATGCCCGCCGGGTATTACCACCCGGGACATCTATCTGGGCGTGTTGCCGTTCATCATGCTGCAGCTTCTGGCTTTGGCACTGGTGTTCTGGTTCCAGCCGCTGGCGACATGGCTTCCAAATGAAGTGTACGGCGGCTCCTGACACGTACGTTTTGCGCAGGTTTTCACTAACAAAAATTGATTAATAACCAGAGGGCAAACACCATGCGTCTCGAAAACAATATCGCTCTTATCACTGGCGCAGCGCGAGGCATTGGGCGGGCAATCGCTGAACATTATGGCCGTGAAGGTGCCCGTGTAGCTGTGGCAGACCTTACGCTGGAAAGTGTACAAGACACCGTTAACGCTATAGAGAAAGCTGGTGGAACCGCCATGGCTCTGGCCATGGATGTAACCGATGAGGCCGCCGTGGACGAGGGCGTAGCGGCCATTGTAAAGGCCTGGGGTGGTCTGGACATTGCCGTGGCCAACGCCGGCATCCAGCACATAGACCCGGTTCATAAGCTGGCGTATGCGGACTGGCGCCGGGTAATGAACGTGCACCTTGATGGCGCATTTCTGGTTACCCGGGCGGCGCTGAAGCAAATGTACGCCAACGGTGGAGGCACTATGCTGTACATGGGCTCAGTGCACTCACTGGAGGCCTCGCCCTTGAAGGCACCTTATGTGGCGGCAAAACACGGTATGCTTGGATTATGCCGCGCCGTTGCCAAAGAGGGTGCTGAGCACGGAGTTCGCAGTAACATTATCTGCCCGGGCTTTGTAAGAACGCCACTGGTGGATAAACAGATACCGGAGCAAGCGAAAGAGCTGGGCATTTCCGAAGAGGAAGTCATCAGCAAGGTGATGCTAAAAAACACAGTAGATGGCAAATTCACCACGCAGGAAGATGTTTCCGAAATGGCGGTGCACTTGGCGGCCTTCCCTTCAGCCGCTCTTACAGGACAATCTATTGTAGTCAGCCACGGCTGGCACATGCAGTAAGCAACAGGAGCAACGGATGAGCGTTATTGAGCAGTCCCCAATAGTCTGGTCTCCATCGGAAGGCGAGTTGACCAATACCCAAATGGGTCGCTTCAAAACCTGGCTGGAAGAGCAGGGCTATGGCCCTTTTGCTGATTACCACGCTTTGCACCAGTGGTCTGTTGATGACCTTGAAAGCTTCTGGGCAAAGGTTTGGGATTATTGTGGGCTGATCTGCGAAACATCGGCCAGCAAAGTATTGGGTAAGCGGGATATGCCGGGTGCCGAGTGGTTCCCGGGTATGAAGCTGAACTTCGCGGCTAACCTGCTGCGCCATGCTGAGGGGGAACACGCCGATAAAGAAGCTGTGGTGGCTTATTGCGAGACGCGCCCTGTTCTGCGCCGTACCTATGGCGAATTGAAAGCCGATGTGGGTGCCCTGGAAGCCTTCCTGCTTAGCAAAGGCATCCAAAAAGGCGACCGCGTAGCCGGTGTGGTGACCAACGGTTATGAGGCGCTCGCCGGCATGCTGGCGGCAACCAGCCTGGGTGCTATCTGGAGCTCTGCTTCGCCTGATTTCGGTGTGGGAGCCATTCTGGATCGGTTTGGCCAAATTGAGCCTTCTGCACTGATTGTCGTGAACGGATACGGCTACGGCGGTAAGGTGCTGGCACGGCAAGAAGAGTTTGCACAGTTGATCGCCGGCCTGCCAACCCTGAAATGCGTGGTCAGTGTTCAACAGCTACCTGAAACTGCACAAATTACGGGTGAACTGGTTACTACCTGGGATGAGGCCATTGCCTATGGCGCGGGCGAAACGCCTTCGTACACGCCAGTCGATCCGGATCACCCGGTATACATACTCTATTCTTCCGGCACCACCGGCAAACCCAAGTGCATAGTACATGGCACCGCAGGCCTGCTGATCAATCATGCCAAAGAGCTCATGCTGCACGGCGACGTAGGCCCGGAAGACCGGTTCCTCTACTTCACCACCTGCGGCTGGATGATGTGGAACTGGCAAGCCTCCGCCCTGCTAACAGGCGCTGCGGTAATCACCGTAGACGGTTCACCCGGCTACCCCAGCCTCAGCCTCCTTTGGGATACAGTAGCGCATGAGCGCGTAACCCACTTCGGCACCAGTGCAAGGTTCATTGCAGGCTGCCGCAAAGCTGAAATGGCTCCGGCCGAAACCCTCGACCTGAGCAAATTGAGAGTCGTGTTTTCAACCGGCTCGCCCCTGCTCCCCGAAGACTATGATTGGGTATACAGCCAAGGCGCACCCAAAGCCCTGCTGGGCTCTATCGCCGGCGGCACCGACATCTGCGGTTGCTTTGTAGGCTCTACGCCCTTGCTGCCTGTGCGCCGTGGTGAAATCCAATGCCGCTTTCTCGGTGTCGACGCCGTAGCCTACGGCGATGACGGCAAACCCGTAGACCAGGGCCGAGGCGAGCTCGTGTGCCGCCAGCCCATGCCTTCCATGCCCGTCGCCTTCTGGGACGACGCCAACGGCGAACGCTACCGCGAAGCCTACTTCGACACCTTCCCCGGCGTATGGGCTCACGGTGACTTCATAGAATTCACCGAACACGGCGGCGCCATCATCTACGGCCGCTCCGACGCCACCCTCAACCCCGGCGGCGTAAGGATCGGCACCGCCGAAATCTACCGCCAGGTAGAAACCGAAGCGGCCATAAAAGACAGCCTCGTGGTTGGCCGGCAAATCGATGGTGATGTAGAAGTCGTATTGCTCGTGGTGCCCGCTGACGGCCAGGAAGTCACCAGCGATTTGCTGAAACAGCTAAAAGCCCGAATCCGCACAGGCGCCAGCCCACGCCACGTGCCCAAGCACATAGTGCAGGTGCCAGACATCCCCTACACCCGCAGTGGCAAAAAAGTAGAGCTGGCCGTAGCCCGCCTGATCAACGGCTCTACCAAAGCCGACAACCGCGATGCCCTGGGTAACCCCGAAGCACTGGACCAGATTTGCGAGCGGCTTGCGGAAGAGAACCTTTTGCCGATTGGTTGACTGAACAGGTGAAGGGGTAAAACATCCGGGTCTCTATTTTTTGCAGTGTGACCCCGGTGCAGAGTTTTCACCCTATGGGTTGTTGGAATTAACTGAAAAGTTTGTTGAGCGGTGGGTGTGTTTTCTCCCAAAACTGTGCGGAGCCAAGGATGGCGGAGCCCAAGCGCCACATGGGTTCGGCCGAGCGTTTATGAAGCGTAGCTTCATGCGAAAGCCGAACGACCACAATCTATGATTGTGGGCCGGACCCCGCAGGGGTGCCGCAAGGAGCGTGTTTTGGGAGAAAGCACACCCATCGCGATACTCCCAAGCCAGCAAAGCCAACACGCCAAAATGTTAGAAAGTTTCGTAAATTCCCCTCATTTGATCCCCCAGTTACCGAAGATCAAGGGTTTTTAGTCCGTTCTTATACTAAGATCGTAACCCGAGATTACAAAAAAATGCTATCTTAGTAGGTCTATCAAAAGTTTAAAAAATCAGTCATTGCGAAGCTCAGTCGTTCACAAGACGCCTGATCCAGCTATGACCGTCCTGAACCCACCTATTAGCCTGAGGACGAAAATGAAATCATCCAAAGCAAAGATTATTTACACACTGACCGACGAGGCACCTGCCCTCGCAACACGGTCACTGCTACCGATTCTTGAGACCTACGCCAAGCCGGCTGGTATCGAATTTGGAACCAGCGACATCTCCCTGGCGGCGCGTATTCTGGCAACATTCCCGGACTACCTTGAGGAAGACCAGCGCGTTCCAGACGCACTGACAGAACTGGGCGAATACACCAAAGACCCAGACGCCAACATCATCAAACTGCCGAACATTTCTGCGTCCATTCCGCAGTTGCGTGCAGCTATCAAAGAATTGCAGGACCAGGGTTTCAAGGTTCCTGATTACAAAGAAAGCCCTGTAACCGACGAAGAAAAAGATGCGACCAAGCGTTACGCCAAAGTACTTGGCAGTGCCGTAAACCCGGTTCTGCGTGAAGGTAACTCTGATCGCCGTGCACCAGCAGCAGTTAAAGCATTTGCACGCAAATATCCCCACAGTATGGGCGAATGGAGCCCGGCTTCACGTACCCACGTGGCACACATGCGCGGGGGCGATTTTTACTCTAATGAGCAGTCCATAACCCTCGACAAGGCAACAAACGCCCGCATTGTGTTCGAGAACAAGAAGGGTGAGCAAACCGTCCTCAAGTCCGACCTGCCACTGCAGGAAGGTGAAGTGCTCGACGGCATGTTCATGAGCAAGAAAGCGCTGTGCAAATTCTTCGAAGACGTTATCGAAGACTGCGAAAAGACCGGCGTGATGTTCTCACTGCACGTGAAAGCCACCATGATGAAAATCTCTCACCCGATCGTGTTTGGTCACGCGGTGAAGATTTACTATAAAGAGCTTTTCGACAAATACGGCGAACTGTTTGACGAAATCGGCGTAAACCCGAACAACGGTCTGTCGTCTGTGCTTGAGAAAATCAAGCAGCTGCCAGAGTCCAAGCAGGAAGAAATTCAGGAAGCCCTGCACAAGACCTACGAGCACCGCCCGGAAATCGCCATGGTTGACTCCGTTAAGGGTGTTACCAACCTGCACGTACCGAGTGATGTGATTGTTGACGCCTCCATGCCGGCAATGATTCGTAACTCAGGCAAGATGTGGGCGCGCGATGGCAAGTTGAAAGACACCAAGGCCGTCATGCCTGAGTCCACTTATGCCACGATTTATCAGGAAATGATTAATTTCTGCAAAACCCACGGCGCCTTTGATCCCACCACCATGGGAACAGTACCGAATGTGGGCCTGATGGCGCAGAAGGCTGAAGAATACGGCTCCCACGACAAGACGTTTGAAATAGAAGAAGACGGTATCGTGCGCATTCTGGCTGAAGACGGCACAGTGCTGACTGAGCACAATGTCGAAGAAGGCGATATCTGGCGTGCATGTCAAACCAAAGACCTGCCGATTCGCGACTGGGTCAAGCTGGCCGTTACCCGTGCCCGTGCGACTGGTATGCCAGCCGTGTTCTGGCTCGACGACGAGCGCCCGCACGACGCCGAGCTGATCAAGAAGGTGAATACTTACCTGCAGGATCACGACACCGAAGGGCTGCACATCCGCCTTGAGTCGCCTGTGCGTGCTATTCGCTGGACTATGGAACGCTTGATTCGTGGTCTTGATACCATCTCGGTAACCGGTAACGTACTGCGTGACTACCTGACCGACCTGTTCCCGATTCTGGAACTGGGCACCAGCGCCAAAATGCTTTCGATTGTCCCCCTGCTGAACGGTGGTGGCCTCTACGAAACCGGAGCTGGCGGATCTGCTCCCAAGCACGTGCAGCAGCTACTGCAGGAAGATCACCTGCGTTGGGATTCACTGGGCGAATTCCTGGCCATTGCTGTATCTCTGGACGAGTTGGGTGAGAAGCACGACAACAACCGTGCACGCCTGTTGGGCCAGACTCTCGACAAAGCTACCGAGCGCCTGCTGGAAAACAACCAGTCGCCTTCACGGGTAACGGGTGAGCTGGATAACCGTGGAAGCCATTTCCACCTGGCTCGCTATTGGGCAGAAGAGCTGGCATCTCAGGACAGCGACAAAGAACTGAAAGAGTTCTTCGCCAAGATGTCTGCACAGCTGGAAGAGAACAAGGACAAGATTCTGGAAGAAATGAGCGTTATCCAGGGTCATCCTGCCGATATCGGTGGCTACTACCACCCACCCAAAGAAAAGGTGGAGGCAGTTATGCAGCCGAGCGCAACCTTCAACAAGATTTTGAAGGATGCCCGTGCATCGGTTAAGTAACCCCTGACGGTATCCGGGCATCGTGCCCGGCCACCTGGAATGAAAACCCGGAAAGCCTTTAATCGGCTCTCCGGGTTTTTTTATGCCTGCTGCAGAGGCACCAGTTTTCCCCCGGTCAGTCTGGCGAGATCGGTCGGAGACAGCTCAATCTCCAGCCCGCGGCGGCCAGCACTCACGTAGACCGTCTCGAAACCTTCAGCGGAGGCATCAATAAAGGTTTTTATACGGTTTTTCTGGCCCAGTGGGCTCACACCTCCCAGCACATAACCGGTGCGACGCTGTACCTCTTGCGGGTCTGCCATGGCAGCCTTTTTGCCACCGGCAGCCTTGGCAATCAGCTTCATGCTTAGCATGCTGGTAACCGGCACCACGCCTACCGCCAGTGTTTTACCATCGACAGCGACTACCAGGGTTTTGAAAATACGTGCAGGATCAACCCCCAACTTGTCTGCAGCCTCGTTGCCGTAGCTTGCACTGGCAGAATCGTGCTCGTACTCGTGGATAGTGTGAAAAATGCCGGCTTTGCTGGCTGCATCGATACCGGGTGTCATAGACTGCTCCAGAAACGGTTGGTTTGCCCTCTTATCAACCGTTTATAATAACGTCTGAACCGGCCCGAAATACATGCCGGATTGGATTGGGTGTACCCGTTGACGCAGCCGTTGGCAGTTTTCAGCCAATGAACCCGACAACGCCCACCGCGAAGATAGAATAAAAATAGCCACCACAATCAAGGCGTACCTGATGAACCCAATAGCCCGTCGTGCACTGCACAGTTGCAAGGTTCCCAAGGATCTATCTACCGTTACCCAGCGCGATGCCGCAGGCGAAAACCCGGAAGCGGTGGGCATAGACACCCGCACGGTAGACACCATCTGGAAAAGCGTAGAAGCCTTGTATCGCACCGGTGTCCATCCTGGTATCCAGTTATCTGTGCGCCACCGTGGTGAACAGATCCTGCATCGGGCCATAGGCCATGCCAGCGGCAACGGCCCCCACGATACGGCTGGCACCCCTACAATTGCCATGACCACAGACACGCCCGTTTGCTACTTTTCTGCCTCCAAGGCAGTTACCGCATTGCTGATGCATATGCTGGTTGAGCAAGGCCTGGTGAACCTGATGGACCCCGTGTCCTATTACTGCCCGGAGTTTGCACAAAATGGTAAACGTACCATCACGGTGCACCAGATTCTGTCTCACAGGGGTGGCATTCCCTCCATTCCGAAAGAAACGCCCATTGAGGTGCTGTGGGATCAGGAAGAGATCTGGCGCTTGTTGTGTGAATCCCGAGCCATTGCTGTAGATGGCGGCAAGGTTGCTTACCATGCCATCACCGGAGGTTATGTGCTGCAGCACGTGCTCGAAAAGGTAACCGGCGACACCATCGAAAACTACCTGGACAAGCACATTCGCCAGCCCATGGGCATGAAGTGGTTTACCTACGGAATTGAGGCGCCCAATCTGCATGAGCTGGCCACCAACTACGCTACCGGGCCGACACCGCGTTTCCCTGTGTCGTGGATCGTAAACCGCGCACTTGGCGGCGATATATCGACGGTAGAAGAAGTAACCAACAACCCCCTGTTCCAGGAAGCTGTGATTCCGGCGGGTAACCTGTGTGGCACCGCTGAAGAGATGGGCCGATTCTTCCAGATGATGCTCAATGGCGGTACCTGGAAGGGTAAGCGTATTTGTAGCGAGATTACCGTTCGCCGCGCCATTCAGCAGTTTGGTTCATTACAAATTGACCGCACCATGATGATACCCATGCGCTTCAGCGCAGGCATGATGCTGGGTGGTAATCCGGTTGGTATGTGGGGGCAACGAAGCCGCTACGCGTTTGGCCATGTAGGCTTGATCAACAAGCTTTGCTGGGCCGATGCCGCGCGGGATATCTCCGTCAGTTTGCTGAACACCGGGTTTCCCATAGTGGGTCACCACATTCCCGCGCTCGGCAAGTTTGTTTACACCATTGCGCGGGAGTTTCCTCTTCGCCCGGAAAGCGAGCGCCCGGCGGTGGCCATTTAAAGCGACCGCTCACAGGGTTCTTAACTGATCCTCAAGAATACCGAGTACGGATGAAAGTATGTCCCGGAAGTCTGTCAGCGTTTGCGTGCGCTGAATGACGTCCTCGCGGCTTTCATCCAGCCTTTCCAGTTTTGGTACAACACGACGAATGCCTTCAGTGATCACCTCATAGGGATAGTGGTGATCCTGAATGCTGAGTTTGTTTATCTCCGACACCTCCTGGCTGAAAATACTGATGATGTCGTACAGCATGTCCTTGTGGGCAATGTTGGAGGCTTCCCAGTAGGCGTCGTCCAGCAGCTCTAGCAGAGACAGGTATTCCCTGAGGGTATCGGCAACGGAGGTCTGGCTCATAAACAATCCTGGTAGCGGTGAAATTGGTAACGGGAACTATAGCAGCGGATTCGCCAGGATTCTCTGAGTGTAGTGCTGGTACCTGATTTATTGCATAGAAGTGAAACTCTGTTCATTTTGTTGCACTTTGTTAGACAGTTGTGCAAACTGCAGTCTGATGAAGGAACCGCGGCAACTCAATGGATGAGATACGCAATGGATAAGCCAAGAAATCCCTACGAAGAAATCCCCCCATCGCCCCGGCAGGTTCGGCTCGACCACCACGATAGTGTGTGTACTCACGTGCATCAACAAGTCTGCACCGAAGTGGAACGTTTGGAGCGCCGAATCGAAATTTTGCGACTGGCCAAAGCGCCCCATGTAGCCGTCATGATTTCAGCCTACGAGCGCATGATCGACCGCAAAAAAGGCTTTTTGCAGAATTGGCAGCTGGATGGTCAGCGTTACTACTGACGAGTATCGATTGTGACTATGTCGTATTCCAGCACCTGTTCGCCCTCTGTTTGATTGCCGCAGTTGTTTGGGGAATTTGAGGGCTTATCTTTCGATATAAACACCTTCACGCGTGACGTGTTGTATTGAAACACAGCCCTAACGCAATCTGGTTCTGTACCATTCACTGAAACACCGGAAGCTTCTGTAAGAATAAGGGTGTCTCTTTGCAGGGCAACGAATTCTTGCAGGAGTTCCACTTTTCCGCGGGAGCGGCCTTCAAAGCTCGTTGCTGAATATTCCGGCATGTTAAAACCGGTCGCACTGAAGGTTTCTTTGGCGTAACGGCCACTCCAGGAGGCGCTAGCAATTTCCGGGGTAGCACTGGTAGTCTGGGCTGGTGGAGTGGCGACGAACAGCATCGCCCGGAAAACCTTTCCCATATTAGCGTTGTAAGTCCAATCCAGCATTCGGTAGATCCAGGCGCGATCTTCCGGAGGGGTGTTTTCATCACTGTTGTATTCTGAGAAACGCGTCAGGACTTGATTTGCAGGAGTGTTGTAGGTTGCGGCCCGATTATCTCTGATGCTCGAGACCATGAGTCGCCGGCCTTCATTAAAATTATCCACCTGTCCGGAGCGAATTACTTCATTCATCAGGTCGACCGGATTGCGGGTACTGATGTAATCGGTGCCACTTTGGGTCGGGACAGTATTTAAAAAAGCGTCAAGGTGCTCGCGCAATTCAGCTGCTAAACCGTTGTCGTTTCCTGCAACTAGAGGTTCTACTCCCCGGTAAACATCACGGAAAACGGTATATTTCAACACGGGCTCAAGGCCTTCTCTGTCTTGAAGTGTGAATGTTGGGAGCGAGTAGTCCACGTTAGACGCAGGATTAATCCCTGTAGGCCCGGTATCCGCCATCTTGCACCCACTGATGCCAAGAAGTGCGATGGAGATAGCAGTGAAAAAGCAGGAGTGTCTCATTTCAGAAGGCCCTGAGGTGCGAAAGCAGCCATAAACGGCTAAAGTAAATACCCGCGGGGCGGTCTGCCCCGATCCGACTGCTGACAATAAACTATAAAACAGGCTCATGCCCGCGCGGAGATCACATTTTGCAGCAACGGTGTAAACCGGCCTCATTCAAAGCAGTACAGTGGCTGCTTTTCGTGATATGCCTTGTCACGTCTATGGTTCTGGTGCCTGGCGTGGCGAGCGCTAAAGAGTCGTGCCGCAATGGTCAGCTTGTTCTGGACAGGGGCACGGAAAGCCTCCGCGATTTTGGCGGCTGCATCCAGTATCTGGAGGATGCCGGCCAGCTTTATCTTTTGCCTGACATCCTTGCCATGGCGCCCGAGCGGTTTACCCGGCACGAAAGCGGCGTGCTGAATTTTGGCTATACCGAATCGGCTTACTGGATTCGCTTTGATGTGCGTGCGGATCCCGGAGTGGCCAGTAAAGAATGGATTCTGGAGTTGGCTCTGCCGCTGGTAGATGAAGTTGCCTTGTATATGGTGCGCGACGGTGAGCTTATCGATCAGCGCAAGGCTGGCTATCATGATAATTGGGCAGAGCGTGATCTGGCAGTGCCCAACCCCACGTTCCGGTTGGATCTGGAGCCGGGTAGCGTTTCATCTGTGTACCTGCGCATTATCAATACCAACACCTTCCGTCTGCCCATCAGCCTCTGGAGCCCGGACAGCTACATTGAAAAGGTGTCGGTAGACGAAATTATCCGGGGTGCCCTGCTGGGCAGCTTGCTTGCCATTCTGGCTTACAACCTGTTTGTTGCGGTTTCCGTTCGTGAGCGCAGTAACATCTACTATGTGCTCTATCTGGTGTCTGCTGGCGTGTTTATCGCCACCGAGCAGGTACATGGAATCCAGCTTCTGGACAGCCGCCCTGCGTTGTTCAACAAGGAGTATCTGCATCTACAGATCATCATGACCTGGTTCTGGGGCCTGTTGATGGCCCGGGCACTCCTTGAAACCCGCACCCGGTCTTTGGATCTGGACCGGGTTTTGATCATGTGCCGTCACTCGGTGCTTCTTACCTTTGTTCTGTCGCTCTTTGTGCCTTACCACATTGCCATGGAATGGATTGTTATCGGCTCGATGATACTTTGCCTGATTTTGATCGTGGTGAGCTATTTGTCCTGGCGCTATTACAACCCAGCGGCCCGCTCCTATTTTTTCGCATGGACTCTTGCCCTCGTTGGTTTTGGTATATACGGAATGACGGTTATGGGCTACCTGCCGCTCAATACGTTCACAGGCTATGCACCCCAGATAGGGCTAACTGCGCAGATTATTCTGTTTTCTTTTGCCCTGGCAGATCGCATCAAACAGGTTCAGGGCCAGGCGCTGAGCTGGAGCCGCCGGGCGCTGTCTAACCTGCAGCGATACCAGTCACTGTTTGATAATGCCATTGAGGGCGTTTTTCAGATGTCGGCCGAACGCCAATTTGTAACAGCTAACCCGGCTATGGCGAGCTTGATGGGTTTTGGTAGCAGCCAGGAGTTACTGGAAGCTAACCCCGATGTGTTGGACGCATGCATAGCCGATGACCGGCTGCGGGAGCTAGTGGTTGAGCAATTGCAAGCGCGGGGCACGGTAAAAGGCGTTGAGGCCCGCTATCTGACCCGCTCAGGGGAAGAACGCTGGGCCATTATTTCGCTCCACACCGCTTATGACACCGATGGCGAGCCGACCCATCTGGAAGGTACCTGTGTTGATTCCACCGAAAGCCATCGGCGCCAGCGCATTGAACGTGAGCGGGAACAGGAGCGGCTCGAGAAAGAACTGGCCCGTAACTCCGCCGAGGCCAAGAGCCAGTTCCTTGCCAACATGAGCCACGAGATCCGCACGCCGCTGGCGGCCATCATTGGCTACGGCGAAACCCTTATGGACCCGGACCTTGATGAACAGGAAAAGCGCAGCAGCGCGGAGACGGTCGTCCGCAGCGGGCGGCACCTGCTGGAATTGGTGAACGACATTCTCGATCACTCCAAAATCGATGCCAACAAACTGGATGTCGATGTGATCTCGGTAAACCTGCCAGAGCTTCTGGATGAGATTCGCGCATTTTTTGAACCTCGGGCTCGGGAAAAAGGCCTGGATTTCAATATAGTTTGTGAATTTCCATTGCCTGAACAGATCCAGACCGACCCCACACGTTTGCGCCAGATTATTATTAATTTGTGTGGAAATGCGCTTAAATTTACCGAAAAAGGGTCGATCTCCCTGGCAATCCGGTGTGAGCGCCAGGCAGAAGTTCTGGTTGCCCGCATTGTGGACACCGGGATTGGCATGAAGCCGGAGCAGATAGGCCGGCTATTCGATCCTTTTGCTCAGGGCAGTGCCGCGATTTCCCGGCAGTATGGCGGCACCGGCCTTGGCCTGAGTATTTCGCGCAGGCTGGCAGAAATGCTTGGTGGCAGTATCCGCGTCAGCAGTACCTACGGTGAGGGCAGTGAGTTCGAGTTGTCCATTTGCACGGGCTCTCTGGAGCAGGTTCACTTCCTGCGGGATGCCTCCGAGCTGAACCAGCGCCGCCGAAGCTTCCCGGTGACTGTGGCGCCGCGTCTTTCCGGGCGTATACTCTGTGCAGAAGATAACGACGTGAATCGCCGCCTGGTATCGTTACTGGTGAGCCGCACGGGTGCTGAGATGGTGCACGTTGGCAACGGTGCGGAAGCCCTGGAAATGGCCATTCGGGAACCGTTTGATCTGATTCTGATGGATATCCAGATGCCGGTGATGAATGGCCGCGATGCGACCGTGGCGTTGCGGGAGGCGGGGGTGAATACGCCGGTAATTGCGTTAACCGCTAATGTCATGACCGAGGATATTGCCGATTACCGGTTGGCGGGCTGCAATGAGCACCTGGCGAAACCCATCGACAAGCAGCGTTTTTATGAGGTTTTGGCGCGCTACCTTGAGGTTGAAGCGGGTAGCTCCGTGGTGCCCGCTCCGCAACATTGCGGCAGGGTGCTGGTAGCAGAAGATAATGCCGACAACCGGCAGTTGGTAGAGCGAATGCTTACACGCCTGGGCCTTGAGGTTGTCTCTGTTGCGACAGGCGATGAAGCCGTGCGCAAGGCACTTTCAGATACAGTGCAGCTGGTGCTTATGGACAGACACATGCCGGAAATGGATGGCGTTGAGGCAACCCAACTGCTCAGGCAGGCAGGTTTCCGGCGACCGATTATTGCATTCACGGCGGGCGATCAGCAGGAAACCGACGCACTGCGTGAAGCAGGTTGCGACGGAGTGCTCGAGAAGCCGATAGACGAACATCGACTGCAAGCGTTGCTGGCTCGTTTTCTGGATTCCGGTCCCGCCGAGCTGGAAGAAGATGAGGCCATGCGCCGCTTGGTAGCCAGATTCCTGGCGGGGCTGGTCACACGCCAGCAGCGAATGAAGCAGGCAATGGCAGACCGTGACCGGGAAGTACTCCAGACTGAAACACACCAGATAAAAGGGTCTGCTGGCACCATGGGCTACCCGGAAATGACCCTTCAGGCAGGCATTGTAGAAGCACTTGTGAAGGAAACGGACCCCCAGTGGAGTCAGATACAAAGCGAGTTTGCGATACTGAATGACATGATCGAGCGTGAACTAACCCAGAACGAAACAGGAACGGATCAATGAGTGAGCGCCAGTTACACCGTGAACAGCAGTCCATGAGCATGATGTACGGCACCTATGCCGACGTACTGTTCGTGCTTTTCCCGTTTCTTGTTATTGGCATGCAGCGCCTATGGGACGGGCGCCTCTACGAGATGCTGATGCATGCAGACCTGAGTATAGCTGCGGCCATTCTTGCCGGGTTGGCCATAGGCAAATTCGTATTGGGGTTGGTAATAAATCGGGATCTTGGCCGTTACAAGGAGCGTATTGTATTCTTTATCGCTCTGACGCTGTTTGTAGTGCTAGGGCCGGCCATCATCCTTATACTGAGCATTATTAGTGGCGCTGAAGTGCCGGGGTATGTGGCGTTTGTGCAGCCGATTCTGCTCATTCTTGCTATATCGCTCTATTCCACCGCCGTGGCAATCAGCAATATTCTGACCCGTGATGGTGATCAGGATGCCTACAGCCCGCGCGCTGAGGGGCATGTAGCAGATGCCGGTAACCCGGCCAGAGCAACACATGCGCCTCTGGACCTTCCCCGGCATACCGGCGCCGATTCGTGGTAATCATCGGGATACACGAAACCCGGACAACCTGCGCCCGACGAAAAAGGAGATAGTAATGGATAAGCTGACGGTACTGGTTGTGGAAGATGAGCCGGTAATGCGCGAACGGTTGGTGGATATGCTCTACAAGGCAGGCGCTACAGATGTAACGGATTGCGAAAACGTAGCAGCGGGCCGCAAGGCGTTTGACGATGGTAAGTTCAATATTATCCTTCTGGATCTTGGCTTACCGGATGGAGACGGACACGAACTGATGAAAGAGTTCAAAAAAGCACGGGATGGCCAGCATATTGTTCTGGTTACAGCAGATGACTCCATCGACAGTATTCAGCGGGCAATCAGTGCCGGCGCCAATGGTTATGTGGTGAAGCCTTACTCGCAGGAAAAGATACTCGATGTGATTAATAACTACGCGGTGGTGCATGGCCCTGATACGGCTGTTATGAATGGTTTGAACCGGCGCCATTGACCGGCTCAAACCATGTGCTGTCGCGTTATGCCACCTGACGCGCAATCCAGGAGTTGTGGCGGGTAGCCAGCGCGCGAACGTAGCGTGCTTCCGCACTGCCCAGGCTGGCAAGCACGCCGTTAAAGATCCACCCCCGCTCGTAAACGCCAAGTACCCTCTGCTCGTCATCCAGATTCACGCGCTGGTTCAGCTTTTTGCAGATAGCATCCAGCAGCGGTAGCTGTTCCGGGCGACGAATAGCCCCTGCCCGGTTATTGATAGGCTGGTTAGCGGCACGCGTTGTGTGTTGTCTTTTCATGGTGATCTCCTTGTCGTTGTTCGACAGCAAAAACAAAACCCCGGAGCCGAGGGCAACCGGGGTTTGCTGGAGATGCTGCCCCGGTCGCTTGAAAGGCTCCCGGGAACTGACCGAAAGCCGTTAGATAACTTCTACCATCGCACGCACACAGTGGCCTTTACGGCATTCTGCTGCGGCATTTATCAAGAGCTGTGGAATCATTCGGATCATAACGGGCGTTTCTGGTGTATTTGATCCGATAGTGTATCCGTTAAGCCGGTGTTTGCAATAGTCCGAGAGCTGCGGCAAACCCCTACAGACGCGGGTAAGGAACGCGCAGTTTTTGGTAGTGGAAAGTCCGTAGCCACTAACTCGTACAGATGTTCGGGGCAGTTTGGGGGATAATTTGCACACTAACCAATCACCCATACTGATAGATACCCAGAGGTTGAAACCTAAGAAAATGTCCGACGAATCCGGATCTGCCCGTAATAAGTTCCGTTTCCATTTTGTCGTAGAAATTATTTTGATCGCCGCGCTGGCCATGTACATGGTGCTGGCAAAAGAACAGGTTGTTGGTGATGATTTGGCCTTCACCGTTATTGGTGCAGGGCTGATGGCGCTGGTTACATACTGGACGCTGTCCACTTTGAGAGGTGGTCTGGAAGTGATCGCTCTCAAAATGAGTGCGCTCAAGCACTAACGTAGAAACCAGCTCCAGGTCTTGGCACCTTCGCCCGTTTTATACGGGCGTAAACCCTTCCTGCCTTTGCACTGCTACAATACCGCCTCGTGATTACCCGGTCTTTACAGAACCCTTTATCCGCTTGCCAGGAGCCTGCATGACTGACACCGTGGTTGTTATCTATTCCGGAGGCATGGACTCCTTCACTTTGCTCCACCGCGCGCGCGCGCAAGGGCTGAAGGTTCACGCTTTATCGTTCAACTACGGCCAGCGCCATGTGCGTGAACTGGATGTTGCCCGTTCGGTGTGTGCCACCCTGGATATACCCCACAAGGTTATAGATATTCGTGCCATGAGCGAGGTTATGTCTGGCTCTGCGCTTACCTCCGGCGGTGACATACCCGAGGGCGATTATGACGAAGACAACATGAAGGCCACTGTGGTGCCAAACCGGAATATGATCCTGCTCTCGCTGGCTACAGGCTATGCGGTGACGGTGAACGCCGGCGCGGTTTGGTATGGCGCCCATGGTGGAGATCATGCAATCTATCCTGACTGCCGGCCCGAATTTGTAGAAAAGATGGACGCTGTATGCCGGGTTGCCAACTATGAGCCCGTTGGCATTGAGGCGCCCTTCATGCACATGACCAAGGGCGATATTCTGGCTGAAGGCCTTAAGCTTGGGCTCGACTACGCTCACACCTGGACCTGTTATAACGGCCGGGAAAAGGCTTGCGGGCTTTGTGGGTCTTGCGTAGAACGACTTGAGGCGTTTGCAGAGAATGGTCTTTCAGACCCGCTGGCCTATGAGGCAGGTCGCTAATGTACAAAGTAAAAGAAGCTTTTTACACCTTGCAGGGTGAGGGCGCCCAAGCCGGTCGCGCTGCGGTGTTCTGTCGTTTCAGCAAGTGCAACCTGTGGACTGGTCGGGAAAAAGACCGGGCGGCGGCCGTATGTAATTTTTGCGATACAGACTTTGTAGGCACCGATGGCCAGAATGGTGGTGTTTTTGAGACAGCAGAAGCTCTGGCAGATCATATTCTCGGCTTGTGGCCGGATGCGCCGGGTGCGCCCTACGTAGTGTGTACCGGTGGCGAGCCATTGCTGCAGTTGGACGAACCGTTGATCGAGGCCTTTCACAAGGTGGGCTTTGAAGTGGGTGTGGAAACCAACGGTACCTTGCCTGCACCCGCCGGGATTGACTGGTTGTGTGTGAGCCCCAAGGCAGACGCGCCGGTGGTGATTGAAGCCTGTGATGAGTTGAAGCTGGTGTACCCTCAGCCTGAAGCCATGCCGGAACGGTTTGTTCACTTCAACGCCCGGCATTTATTCCTGTCGCCAATGGCCTCGCCATCGGCGCCCGACGGCAGTACAGACCCGATCAAGCAGAGCAATACCCGCAAAGCGACGGATTATTGCCTGGCCAACCCCCGCTGGCGTCTGACCTTACAAATGCACAAAATTATCGGCATTGACTGATTTATGCATGAGCTGGGGTGCCGGAGTGTAGAAACATCCTGCCTGGTTTTTCTTCTGCATCCCTGTACCGGCTGGGGCTGCTTCCCGTCCAGCGCTTGAATGCCCGGGTAAAATTTGCCGCATCGGCATAGCCCAGAACGTCTGCAATCTGGTTCAGATTCATGCTGGTGCCGGTGAGCAGTTCCCGGGCACGTTCCAGCCGAACCTGATCCACCAAATTCTGAAAACTGGCATTCTCTTCCTGCAGTCGGCGTTTTAATGTGCGCTCGGATACAAACAGGGTGGCCGCCACTCTCGCCAGCTTTGGTGGGAAGGGATAGCTGGTTTCAATCACCCGTCGCACCCGGCACCCGAAGCCTGCATCTTCTGTAAGCTGTTTCAAGGCATCTTCACACTGGGCGCGTGACGATGCTGCAAGCTGATCGTCACTGAAGCGGATGGGCGCTGACAGCATGCCTTGGGGAATGACCAGAGCATCTTCCTGGGAGCCATAGTTTACCGGTATCACGATCGCTTGTCGGAACCGACGGAAATACGAGGGTTCCGGGCCTTTTCGTAGAATCGCCGCCCCCCCGATAGTGGTGCCCGTAAGCTGTTCGCCCATGAAGGCGCAGCCAAACAGCATGGCGTCCACAATGAACCCTTGCAGGGGCCCCGGGTCGCCATCACAGCGAATGGTGTAGTGCATCGCATCGCCGTGCTCGCGACTGCTAACGCGCAGATGTGGCGCCCGAAGCGTGAGGTAGCGTGTCATCATATCCAGCGCGTCTTTCAACGTGCGGCTGCTCATCACAGCCACGCCCAGTGCACCGTGCAAAGGCAGTTTCAGTTCACGGGCCAGCATAATGCCAAGGCCGGGTTCGCCGCTTTCAATAATGGCGCGGGTCACAAATTCGTTGGCTTGCGCGTGGCTAACCCGAACGTCTGTTGACTGCAGCCGGACAGGGTCCAATCCAACCCTGAGCAGCAGGTCGCGCTCGTCCAGACCAATGGTTTTTAGCAGTTCAGCCAGTATATGCAGGTAGATGGCCGGCATACCCAGATCCTGTGTATTGGAAGCAGAGACACGCATGGTAATCCTTGTTATCCGCTGTTCTTGTTGTCAGTAAATCTGAATGCTGACACTGATTATGACCTTTGCAGCACCCGGCCCCCATGACTTCAATGACGGGTAAATGGGGGTGGCAGGCCAATTGGTGGGTATATCAGCGGAATCCCTCAGGAATATGAGGCAAGGGTCAGAGCCGGATATCGGTAATCACAGGATTATGATCGGAAGAACGCCAGGGTAAGGCAGTGGTGCCCGGCAAACTTGTCTTGTAACCGAGGGCCCGGGGCTCATCTGCGTTGATGGCCCAGGTAGTTGCGTTGAGCACCCGTGGCACCAGAGACGACGACGCAAGCGCGTAATCCAGAGAACCTTTCTGGCCCTTGTACCTGAAGGTGTAGTGATCACACTGCTGTGCTGAGCATGGGTGGAAGTGATGCACCATACTGGTGAAGCCGGCAAGTTTCAGGGTGGTCAGCGGTGTTTCCTTGTAATAGCTGTTGAGATCACCGGTGATCAACGTGCCGACATGGGCTGTGGTTGTTGGTAGTTGCTCAAGCCATTGCACAAGTGCCTGAGCAGCCTCTGAGCGACGGTGAGCGTAACAGCCCTGGCCATCGTTGTTGTCCTGGTTGTTTCCGGTAGCACCCCGGCAGGATTTTGATTTGAGGTGTGGCACGACTACCTGAATGGATAGGCTTTGGCCCTTGGGCCTGAACGCCTGCATTATTGGCGGCCGGCTGAACAGCCCAGTGGTGAGGCGTTCGGGCTGCCCTTCAGCTGTAATGCGATCATGCCGGTACAGCAAGCCCGTGCGTATCTGGTCGTTACCATCTGCGCCCGGGGTCGCGATAAAAGACCATTCCTGGCCGAGGGCTCGGGTCAATTGCGCTATTGCGCTGGTCTCGCTGTAACCGTCGTTTTCCAGTTCTGTAATCGCCAGTATGTCCGGGTCTGGTGCTTGTAGAGCCTCTACCAGCCGCTTGAGCTGGGTTTTGTGTGCCTTTGCGGTTGGCGCACCCCGTGTTGTGGGAAAACCATCGCCTGCACCATCACCATTGAAGTAATTTTCCAGATTCATGGTCATCACCCGGATATGTTGGGTGTCTGGCCGCAACGGGGCTATAGGGCGAGTGTTAACCGGGCTGAAAACCGGAGGGCGCTCGGGCTGTATTCTCCATGCACCAAACCGGTAGTCGAGAATGCCAGCTATTTCATGGACTCTATCGCCGCTGCGTACGGTGTTCGTGCCCGTTAGCCCGCCCGGGGGCCAGGGAATCGGCTTAGGTTGGCGCACGCCGCGGCCATCATCCAGTAGCAGCCTCTGCTGCAGGTTGCGCGCTGCAATCTTTGCGGCCTTGGGCCCAGGTTCCAGATATTCGGTAGGCACAACCTGATCGTTGCTGGCCAGCGTTAGTTCGCCGTAACGAGCGAGGTTCCAGGAATCAATAATGGTTAAGGGCTGGGTTACACGTACGCGCATGTTTTCCAGCGACTCCAGGTTAATCGACCCCGGCAGGGATAAAATCTGAGCGCCAGGAACCGTCGCGGGGCCGCAAGACTGTATCGCCTTTACCTCAACCAGTTCGGTCAGGCCGTGAAATTCTTTTACGGTACCGGTAACTCGCAGACGCTCACCGGGCGTGCCGGTTTTCTTGCGGGTGTAAACAAACAGGGCTTCCGAGGTTTCAGGGTTGCCATCGGTTTCAGTGTCAGCCTGTTGCAGGTAAAAGCCGCTAAAACCGCCTTTCATGCGGGCATCGAGTGTGAGCACGCCCTCGACAGTAACTTTTTGACCTGCAAGCGGGGAGCGGTCGCCTTTCCCCTGAATTTTGGAGATCGGCGTTGCTGGTCCTCCACAGGACATGGCAGCCCATGCCTGAAAGGACGGCAGCAGCAATAGAATTAAAACTAGGGCGCGAAGGTATCCGGCTCTTGGATTCACACTGCTCGCTTAACGGTTAACGGAGGCCCGCAACGGCTTTCAGAGCACGCTCACGTTTGCTGCCAAACCCTAGGTGGTCCGGATTGGTCAGCTCAAGCTGCTGAACGAGGGGGTCGGGGTGGTAGTTATCCAGAGTGATGCCCAGGCGCGATAACACATAGGGTGCAAGAGCCGCGCGGGTCTCAACTTCCAGGCAGCCATGTTCCATGCCGTAATCCAGCTCGATGATTTTTTGCTGTGCTTCGGTAAGGCGGTGATCTGGGGAGATGGACATGGTAACCGTGCGGTTCCAGTCTTCGTCCTGCTGTATCGGGTGCTTGGCTTTTTGCCGCAGGGCCACAGGTGCTGCGTGGAAACGGCTGAGGGCAAAGTCCCGGAACTCCCGGTTGGAATCGCACCAGGCTCGCAGGTGCCAGTTATCACCTGTGCACACCAGAGTATGTGGCTCAAGAATACCTTCTACGGCTTCGGGGCGGCTCAGTGAGGAGTAGCTGGCCCGGAGTTGCCTGCCATGGCGTGTTGCTGTTACCACAGCGCGCATGGTTTCGGGTGCAATGACTCTGTTGGGGCTGTATACAACGGTACTGTCTGGCAAGCCGATATCCAGGGCTTCAAATGTGCTGCTGAGGCTTTGCTGGCGGGCCAGAAGATCCAGGTACTCGCTGACGTGCCCGCGGGTTACTACAGGCTGGTAGCGGGGAGATGGCACATAGCCCTTGAGATGACGATCATAAACAAGGTTGCCCGGAGCGAGTTCGCGCAGGTATGTATTGATATCCTTGGATGCCTGCTGCCTGCCGATGCCAAAGCTGTGGCAAATGTGGTTTGTCGTAAGGCGACCTTCCCACAGTGCGATGGTTTCGATGAGACGGTAGCGAAGCAGCAAATCCCATCGGATGGGCCAGTCCGTTTTTTTCATAACCAGGCGCTCACGGTTTCGTTGAATAATGATTATTGATGTTACCTCCTATGGACTTGCGGGTCTGTTACGGCACATTAATGTAAAACATTGTAAAACGTCGCCATGGCCGCTTGTTGGTATGCTTTGAGGCCTTCTTCGGCTTCGGGAAGTGCTTAGTAGTCAGGCCCGCAAAGGGCTGCTGTAATAGCTTGTTAGAAACCCCCGGAGTTTCCGCCATGACCCGAATGGTCGCCTCTCTTTCAGCTCTCCTTTTGAGCATCGTTTTGCTGGTCAGCGGAAATGCATTTCTGATGACGTTGCTGGGTATTCGCCTGAGCATTGAAGCGGTTTCGCCCGACATCATCGGCTGGGTGCTGGTGTGCTATTCCATCGGCTTTGTTCTGGGCACTCTCTACGTACACCATATTATCGGCCGTGTTGGGCACATACGCGCGTTTGCCGTATTTGCAGCGATTGCGGCGGTAACGTCACTAATGTACCCGATGGCGATATCGATGGTGTTCTGGGCGCTCCTGCGTGTGCTCTCCGGTTTTACCATTGCTGGTGTTCTGGTCGTTATTGAAAGCTGGTTCTCCAGCCGCGCGAGCAACAGCAATCGCGGGGCAATGTTCGCGGTATACCAGATTGTTTTTTACCTTTCTGCTGCAGGTGGTCAGCTCATAATCAACGTGGGCGACCCCGCCAACTTCATGCCGTTTTCCATTGCTGCAATCTTGCTGACACTGGCGTTGGTACCTCTGTCGCTAACGCGGATGGAAGCGCCGGTTATTGAACAGGTGCAGCGCATCTCCTTTTTCACGCTGGCCCGAGAGTCGTTCACCGGTGTTGCCGGCGCCCTGATCTGTGGCGTGCTAATTGGTGGGTTTTATGCCATGGGGCCGGTTTACGCCACCCTGATGGGGCTTGATGTCGCCAAAACTTCAACCTTTATGGCCAGTGCTATTATTGCGGCCATGCTGTTGGCCTGGCCTTTGGGGCGGCTTTGTGACCGCTTTGATCGTCGCCGTGTAATGTTCTGGGTGGTGTCTTTTGCCGCACTTGCAGCGGTTGGTGTCAGCTTTACCGGTGCAGATAACCTTTGGCAGCTAACGCTTCTTGTTGGCGCGTTCACTGGCCTTTCGGCAACGATTTACCCGATCTCCGTTGCGATCACCAACGACCGTATGGAAAGCACACGTATTGTGGCGGCCAGTGCCACGCTGCTGCTTAGCTATGGTGTTGGCAGCGTGATTGGTCCTATTGTGATGGCTGAACTGATCAACCTGCTGGGTCCGAAAGGTTTATTCCTGGGCAACGCCGGGTTCCTGCTGGTTCTTGCCATCGTTACATCCCTGCGCATTACCTACACAGAAGACGTGGCAGTAGAAGATCAGGAGCACTATGTGCCGGCCATGCCGGAAACATCCTCTGTGCTTACTGAGCTCGATCCGCGAAATACAGAGTTCTGCGAGTCCCCCGAGGTTGAAGAAATGCATGAGGAGTCCCTGCGCCAAACGGGCTGACTCACAGGATCTGTATTTTTTCTGTTTTTTTGCCGATTCTGTTTTGCGTTTACATCTATTTTTAATACAATTGTTAGCTTGCTATTGGTAGCTTTCCTGTAATGTAAGCCTTTTGGTCGGCGCTGCGCGATTCGCGGAGCGCGAATCCGGCCCCGGAACGGAGTATTAGTTATGAAAGATCAGTTCCCTTTTGCTGTCGCCCGGGTAACCCGTCGCTGGCGCAAGCTGTTAGACGAACGCCTGAAAGATCTGGGTGTTACCCAGGCTCGCTGGACCACAATGGTCTACCTGCAAGAAGGCGGTGAAGGCCTGACCCAGCGCGAACTGGCCGGATTGATGGCCATTGAGAACCCGACACTTGTGCGCCTGCTCGATAACCTGGAACAACAGGGGCTGATTGAGCGCCGGGCATGCCCTAACGACCGCAGAGCCCGTCGACTGCACCTGACCGACCCGGGCCGTGAATTCATGGAAGTCCTCACCGACCGCGCCAACATGCTTCGGGACGAAATGCTCGAAGGCGTGGACGAAGGCGATATTGCAGTTGCCTTGAAGGTGTTCCACAGAATCATGGAAAACGGCGAAAAGCAGAAGTAATCACTTGAGTGATAATTCAGTTGCGGGGCTGACGGCCCGATATGGTAACAGCTGGCGCTGGCTAGCCGTCTGCACGGTCATGGTGGGCACCATCGCTACGGTGCTGAGTGCCACTGTGGTGAACGTGGCGCTCCACGAAATCATGGTGGAATTCAATATCCGCCAAGGCATGGTGCACTGGCTGGCAACCGGGTTTATTGCAGCCATGACCACCACCATGCTGGCCTCTTCATGGCTGCTTGATCACTTCGGCGTGCGCAAGACGCTGGCGGTTGCCATGGCTGCATTTACGGTGATTTCCGTGATTGGCGGTTTTGCCAGTTCGCCGGAGCAACTCATTGCGGCCCGAATTGGCCAAGGCGCCATGGCTGGCCTTATGCAGCCCATGGGCATGTACCTGGTGTTCCGCATCTTTCCCCGCAATAAACGCGGTCAGGCTATGGGTATCTATGGCATGGGCGTGGTGCTGGCCCCGGCACTCGGGCCGGTTCTTGGCGGCTTTCTGGTGGATCAGCTGGACTGGCGTTTTGTAATGTTTGCACCAGCACCGGTCACGTTCATTGGCGTATTTATGGCACTGAGATTTCTGCCGGTGCCAGCCACCCGGCCAGCTCCTTACCGCTTTGATCTGCCCGGGCTGGTGTTGCTGGGTGCCACTATCGGGTTTGCCCTTGATACTCTGAACCGCCTGCAAAACCTGGGTGGCCAGGAGGTTCGGGTTGCCCTCGAAGGGCTGGTGGCGCTGGTGTTTCTGCTCATGTTTGTACTGCGTGAAAGGCGCATAGAACACCCCCTGGTGAATGTTGGCCTGCTGCGCAAGCCCAGCTTCCTTTACGCCAATCTGGGCGCTATGGCACTGGGGTTGGCCCTGTTTGGTTCCACTTACCTGATACCGCTATACGTTCAAACGGCCTTGGGCTACACAGCTACTCAGGCAGGGCTGTTGATGCTGCCAGCGGGCATTGTTTTGGGAATGACCTTCCCACTGGCGGGAAAACTGGCTGACCGCGGCGGCGATGCCCGCAAACTGGTTATTTTCGGCATGGCGATGTTTGCTTCATCGGCTATCCTCTTTGCGTTATCCAATCTTACTCTGGCGTTTGGCTGGCTTGCGCTATGGACGGTGTTCGGCCGGATAGGAATAGGGTTTATGCTGCCATCCTTGTCTATAGGCGCACTGAACCCGCTCAAACCCGAAGAGCTGGGCGCAGGCTCCAGTACCATCAACTTTACCCGTCAGTTGGGTGGCGCTTTTGGCGTGAACATTGTGGCACTGACTATTGAGTTCGGTGAGCACAGCGGCGGCGTACCCACCATCAATGCGTTCCATACGGCCTGGTGGCTGGTTGCTGTGTTTGTGGCGGTTGCGGTGGTACCTGTTTGGCGCATGCGTGCCTAGTGATTTGCCAAACTCCGCGTGATTGACTAGCATTGGTCCAACTCTTCAGGGGAGTAGCCTCCGCATCGGTTATCCGGGGCGGACGGTAGTCAACATACTTGGGGCTCAATCCCCATGGCTACCGTGTTTCACTTGGATTCAGTGAAATTGGCGAGACCTGAGGCAGTTTCACCCCCAAGGGCGGATGGTGAGCTGTCTCATGTCTGACTATCCGCCCCGGAAGAATCCATGGACGCATTTCTCACTTCTACAGTAGCCGTTGCCATTGCCGAAATTGGCGACAAAACCCAGCTACTCTCGCTGTTCCTCGTTGCTCGCTACTCCCAGCGCTTTCCCATCATTATGGGCATACTCATTGCGACGATCCTGAATCACGCACTATCGGCCTGGTTGGGAGCCTGGGTGGCCGCCTGGATTCCTGCAGCCTGGTTACCCTGGATTCTCGCCCTGAGCTTTGTGGTAATTGCCCTGTGGTTGTTGGTGCCAGATAAAGACGACAGCGAAAGCTCACGGTTTCTGGGCATGGGCGCCTTCACAGCAACCACGGTGATGTTCTTTCTCGCAGAGATGGGCGACAAAACCCAGATAGCCACCGTTGTTCTGGCAGCTCGCTATACTGAGACGCTCTGGGTTGTTATCGGTACAACAGCGGGGATGTTGCTGGCCAATATACCGGTTATCATAGCGGGGCACTGGTTGATGGACAGATTGCCGCTGGCAGCTGCCCGGGTTTGTGCAAGTATATTGTTCGCAGTTATGGCGGTGGTGACACTGTCATCAGTGGTTTGGAACTACTGAGGGTGTCGGCTGTCACTGCATGCCAAGAAGCAGGTTTATCTGGAATGGGGTTTATGGGATTTAAAACGTATTCAGTACTGGCGTTACTAGCAGGAAGCCTGGCTTTTCAGCCGGTGTGGGCGGCAAAGCCAAAAAGCACACCAGAGCAGCCTGCGACGGTGCAGGCAACGGATCGTAGCCCCCGTGTACCAACGTTCGAGATCAAAGGGGATCTGGCGGGCCGGCTCGACGTGTTTACCACCCAGTACGAAGATACCTTTGCCGAAGTGGGTAGCCAGCTTGCAATGGGCTATCTGGAATTGGTGAAAGCCAATCCGGGGGTCGATCCCTGGCTCCCGGGTGAAGGCACCAACATCACCCTGCCGCGCCAGTACATAATTCCGGATGTCCGCCGTGAAGGCATTGTGATTAACCTGGCGGAATACCGACTTTACTATTTCGCAGAAGATGGTGTGCAGGTCTATCCGGTGGGCGTCGGCACCTCCGAGAATCCGTCCCCACTGGCCGATGCAAAGGTCACCATGCCATTGGAATCGCCGGCGTGGTATCCCCCCGAGAGCATTCGTGCCGAGCATGCAGCCTCGGGTGATTTCCTCCCCCGCATGATTCCGCCTGGCCCGGATAACCCGTTAGGAACCCACGCTCTTTTGCTGAGTGAGAAGGGGTATCTGATTCACGGCACCAACAAACGGTTTGGCGTTGGAATGCCTGTCAGTCATGGCTGCTTTCGCATGTACAACGAAGACATTTCGCGTTTTGTTTATCAGGTGAGCAAAGGGACGTCGGTCCAGATTGTGAATAAGCCGGTAAAGATGGGCATGTCCGGAGGAGAAGTGTGGCTTGAAGTTCACCGCCCCCATGAAGACTACAGCCAGCAGGACAGAGATCGCCTATGGCGAGAAGTAACTCAGGAGGTTGAAGCCTTCCGCTTGAAACACCCGGGTGTAGAGGTTCAGCGCAAGGCGATAGAGCTGGCGGTAGACCAGGCCGACGGTATTCCGGCTATGGTGGGAGAGCAGATTTCACAGGTGGCTTCAGACAAAACGTCTAAAGACAAACAGAGCCCAGTATCAGATAAGCCGGAACAGAAGCTGTATTTCTGATGTCGCGCGCAGCGCAGTTTTCCATATAACGATAAATCGGGAGAATTCATGAAACGCACCATACTGATCACCGGAGCCAGTTCCGGGCTTGGTGAGGGCATGGCCCGTGAGTTTGCGGCCAGAGGTGATAACCTGGCCCTGTGCGCTCGTCGCACCGAGCGGCTGGAAGCCCTGAGGGAGGAGTTGGCGGGTAAATACCCGCAGATCACCATCAGTATTCGTGCTCTTGATGTAAATAATCACGAACAGAATTTTGAGGTGTTCCGGGCCTTTCAAGAGGAATTTGGCACCCTGGACCGGATTATCGTTAATGCCGGCATTGGCAAAGGCCAACCTCTGGGCACTGGTGCTTTCAACGCCAACCGCCAAACTGCAGAAACCAACTTTGTTGCCGCCCTGGCGCAAATGGAAGCGGCCATGGAGATTTTCCGTGAGCAAAACCGGGGGCACCTGGTTACTGTGTCGTCAGTAACTGCTGTGCGAGGCATGCCGGGTAATGTGAACACCTACGCGGCAACCAAGGTGGGCCTTGCGGCGCTTTCAGAGGGCTTGAGGGTTGAGCTGAAAAAGGCGAAATCCCCCATCAAGGTGACAACGCTGTATCCGGGCTACATCAGAACGGCAATCAATGAGAAGGTGAAGAATGCGCCGTTCATTGTGGATGCACAAACCGGCTGCAAGGCGATGGTGAAAGCCATTGAGTCCGGGAAGAGCGAGAGTTTTGTACCCGGCTGGCCCTGGACGCCTATCGGTTTCCTTATCCGCCGCCTGCCGGTTTCGGTATTGGCGAAGCTGTTCTGACGAATCAGACGCAATAAAAAAGGCCGGGATTCCCGGCCTTTTTCTATCGTGCTTTCAAGCAGAAGTATTACTTCTTGCTTGCACGCTCGAGCATACGCTTGGCGCGCTCGTTTGCTTCGTCAGCAGATTTCTGAGCTGCTTTAGCGGCGGCCAGTGCACGGTCAGCGGTCTGCTGGGCAGAACGCGCAGCGCTTGCTGCACTGTTAGCGGTGTTCAGTGCCTTGTCTGCGGACTGCTCAGCAGAGCTTGCAGTTGCATTTGCTTCGTCAAGAGCGCCCTGATCGGTAGTTGCACAGCCTGCAGTCAGAGCAGTAGCCAGTGCGATTCCGGCGATTGTCAGTTTACGCATTGTAAATCCCCTTATTGGTCGAGTTATTTCCTGATGTTCCAAAAGTCAGTGTAGACGACTTTTTCACAGCTGCGGCCCGATAGGCATTGACTACCGGAGTCGTGAAACAGTGTAAAACACTCTGAGAGTAAATGTTAACTCAGTATATGTATATTTTCTTAGGATGTGACAGCAACTTAATACTTGTGCCACGGGGATGTCATCAGGGAAGGATGCGAATTGGGGTGCCGTCGTTGACCAGTTGCCAGATTTCATCCATCTCCTGGTTGTTGACTGCAATGCAGCCATTGGTCCAGTCCAGTCCGGCATAGGCAAAGGCCATATCCTCGGCGCCATTTGGCAAGCCGTGGATCATAATGCTGCCACCAGGGCTCAACCCCCAGTTTTCGGCCATCTCGCGATCTGTTTTGCTGGGGTAGGAAATATGAATGGACTTGTAAAAGTCGCTGCCGGGGTTCCGCCAGTCAAGAGTGTACTCGCCCTCGGGGGTTCGCTGGTCGCCCTCGTAGAGCTTGTGCCCCTCGGGGTTATCCCCAAGGGATATGCGATAGCTGCGTACAACTTCTTCCCCGTTCATCAGGAAAAGACGGCGTTGCCCTTTTTTCACCAATACCTTGTTCACCACCAGGGAGTCGCTTGGTGAATCCTTGACTACCGGCATGTGGGTATCGGCTCTGGCCAGCAACTCTGTGCCATAGGCCGGAACACAAGCCGTAATGAAAAACGCCAGGAGGAATCGGGGTAATAAACGGGGAATAGCCATATCCTAAGCTTACCAATGATTAATCTTTACGCAGTTCAGTTTATAACATAACTGCTCATTGGAATGTTAAGGGGTTTTGTTAACTTTTATGGCTATCTCGTGCATAGGTCACACGTTTTGTGACCGATCCATTTTTAAGCCTACCTTGGTGACCTGGTCGGCCTCTGTTGCCCTTGCCACCAGCGTGACGGGCCCGAGGACCACGGTATCGCCAATAACCGGGTGGCCCTTGGTGCGTTTGGCAAAGCACTCAGCCAGCGACAGCTCCGGGGCCAGCTCATCAAACTCAATGCCGTAAACCTGCTCTACATCACCAAGCAGCGCATCGCCGTTCAGCACAAAGTCCCCAAAAAAAGCTCTTTCCGCGAGATACTTCGGCGTGTGACGGCCGCTTAGTGCTTTGCCCAGCTCCTTCAGCACGCTGGGCGTGGCAAACATGGCCACCATGTCGCCACTGGATACCTCCAGATCAGCTTTTGGCTGTAGACACACCCGGTTGCGGAATACGCCGGCAACAGCCGTGTTTTCAGGGAAGCGCAGTTGGCTCAGCAACCTTGGGGTTTCCCAGTTCTCGCCTCGCAACGGGAATAGCATCAATTCGTGGTCGCCCGCCGCAGGGGCGTCCAGGGGCAAACGGCGAAAAGGCTCACCATCTGCCGGGATTTCCAGGCGCAACAGGCGCGCAAGCGGTGTTATTGTGGTGCCCTGAACCAACAAAGAAACCAGAACAATAAAGAAAGCCGCATGGAACACCAGTTGTGCTTCCGGTAGGCCGGCTATGATCGGGAATAGTGCCAGCACGATCGGCACGGCACCTCGCAAACCCACCCAGCTGATAAAGCCCAGCTCCCGGCGGTTAAAGCCGAAGGGCCAGAGCGTCGCCAGAACAGTGATCGGCCGGATCACGAAAATCATTGCCAACGCCAGTACCAGGCCCGCTCCCGCCAGTGGCAGCAGGTCGGAGGGGTTCACCAGAAGCCCCAGAATCAGGAACAGGCAAAGCTGAGCCAGCCAGGCCAGGCCGTCGTGCACCTGCAGAATCATCGGCATCATCCGAACCTTGCGGTTGCCGATCACCACGCCGCAAAGATAGATTGCCAAAAATCCGCTGCCGCCCAACAGGTTAATAACGGAGAACAACAGAATGCCTGCGGCTACTACCAGCAGTGGATAGAGTGATGGCATCAGGCGAATGCGGTTGGTCAGCTCGGAAATCAGAAAGCCGCCAAGGACGCCGCCAATCCCACCAATGCTGAACTGCTTGAACAACAGAATCAGTGAATCCTGAATGGCGTGATCGCCGTCGCTGGCAATCAGGGTAACCATCATTAGCGTCAGGAAGATCGCCATGGGATCGTTACTACCGGATTCGATTTCCAGAGTGGCACTCACCCGCTCATTCAGGTGCAGTCCGCGCCCCTGCAGCAACGAAAATACGGCAGCCGCGTCGGTGGATGAAATGATGGCGCCCACCAGCAATGCGGTCATCCAGCTCAAATCGAACACAAGCCAGGCGACAAGCGCTGCCCCCAGTGCTGTTATGGCAACACCGACCGTAGCTAGCAACATGGCGGGTTTCAGGCCAACGCGGAAGGTTTCAGCCCGGGTTCGCATGCCGCCATCAAGCAGGATAACGCCGAGCGCCAGGCTGGCTACAAGGAAGGAAAGTTGGAAATCATCGAATTCGATGCCGCCCGGGCCGTCTTTGCCCATCATCATGCCCACCGCAAGGAAAACAAGCAGGACCGGCATGCCTACCCGGCTGGAAAGCGGGCTCAACAGGATGCTGATGACAAGCATCAGAGCACCGACCAGGGTGAGCATTGGATCCATTAGAACTCCGTATGTGACTGCTTGCCGGGAAATGGCGGAAGCGCGAGTGGGCTAGTCCAAGTTTGCCCATCGCGGGCCCGATAGACAAGTAAGAGTGTTCCTCGATGTCACCTGGCGACCAGCGCATCAAGTGTGGTGGTTTCACCGGGATTGTCCGGTTCGTACCCCGGTACACTGTTGATTTTCTCGATCAGCGCCTGCGATTTAATCAGTGCGGTCAGGTGCTCCAGTGTGGAGTTGGGCATTCGGTCCTGACGATAAATCAGCATGTAGTGCTCACTCGCCAATTCAATAAAGCTCAGATTGAACTGCTCCGCCGCTGCCTGCACACCAAAGCCTACCTCTGCCATACCCGAAGCCACAAAAGCGGCAATCGCCGTGTGGGTAAACTCCTGTTGAGGCGTGCGATTTATGCTGCGCTCTGCAAGCCCCTGCTGCTTCAGTAACAAGTTAAAGAGGATGCGGGTGCCGGAATGGCGGTCGCGGCTGACAAAACTGAGGCCGGATTCGCTCAGATCCTTCAAGGTGCGAATGTGTTCATGCTCACCTTTGCGCATCATCAGCCCTTCGCGCCGGGTAACAAAACGGATCAGGCGATGATTGTTGTCGCTCAGGTGCCGTTGGTAGTGGCTGAGAATCTGTCGAGCGAGTGCCGGGCAGGTCGGTATGTGAAAACTCGCAACGTCGCATTCACCGCTATTGAGTGCAGAAAGAGCGTCTTCCGGGTTCCGGTACTGCAGGTTGATGTTTACCTGCTGTGAAAACTCCGGCAGCAGTGCCACCGAGTACCCGTGGCTGGCATGCAGGCGCAGGGTGGGTTGCGCACCCGCGAGCAACTGCTGAACCTGATCGTTAAGTTCTGCCGTCATGCTGTCGATTTGCGGTCCCAGCCGGGCTTTCACTCGATGCTCTGCCCATAGCAACGTTTCACCAAGGGCAGAGAGCTGACTGCCATGGCCCTTGCGCATAATCACCAGCGGCAACCCCAGAATATCCGCCGCCCGGTTCAGAAGGTTCCACGCATGGCGGTATGAAATCCCTGCAGTTGCTGCCGCAACCGTTAGCTTGCCGGTATCGCGAATGCTTTCGAGCAAACGAAACAGAACCGGCTCGAAGAATTCATCTGAGTCGGTGCGAAACACCCAGGCAGGGGCTATGTCCAGTTTTTTGTTATGCATTCGAGTTCATATTCCTTAGGTGTGCTGGGAGTGCTAATTTGCCTGAAGAGAGCTTGATTACTGTATCAGAATAAAAACAGGTAGGAACGATTATGCATATGTCAGAGAACGCTAACCACAGCGCAGCGGTGGCGGTCCTGCCCGAGGATTGGAGCCCTGACATCATTCGCCAGGAAGTCGCAGCCCTGCAGCATAAGCCGGGAGCGCTTTTACCCATTCTGCATGCCATACAGAACCGCATTGGCTATGTGCCAGAGGGCGCTGTGCCCATTATTGCTGAAATGCTGCAACAGACCCGCGCCGATATTCACGGGGTTATCAGCTTTTATCACCACTTCCGTACCCGCCCTGCTGGCAGCAACCTGCTGGAAGTATGCCGTGCGGAAGCCTGTCAGGCCCGGGGTGGCCGCGCCTTTGAGCGACACGTTCAGGAAAAGCTGGGTGTGGACTACCACCAAACCACAGCGGACAACGAGTTCACGCTTGAGCCGGTGTATTGCCTGGGCAACTGCGCCTGCGGCCCCTCTATTCGCGTAAACAATGAAACGATCGGCCGAATGACCCCCCAAAAGTTCGACCAGCTGGCGGACACACTCACCACGTCTGTTTTGCAGCTAAAATGAAGGCAGGAGCAAATCCAATGACAATAACCGTGTATGTGCCCTGCGATACCACAGCTCTTTCTCTGGGCGCCGACCGTGTAGCGCAAGAACTAAAGCACGCAGCCGCAGCGCAAGGCCAGGAAATAAACCTGGTGCGCAATGGTTCCCGCGGGCTCTTCTGGTTGGAACCCTTGGTGGAAGTACAAACACCCGAGGGCCGAGTGGCTTATGGCCCGGTAGAGCCAGAGCAAGTAGACGAGTTAGCAGCTGCAGGCCTGTTTGAAGGCAAACCGGATCACCCACTGTATCTGGGCGAAATTGAAAAGCACCCCTACCTTGCACAGCAGCAGCGCCTGACCTTTGCCCGCATAGGCATCACCGATCCCACTTGTATTGACGATTATATTGCCCTTGGCGGCTTCGCCGGCTTGAAGCAAGCCGCAGCACTCACGCCCCAGAATATTGTGGACGAAGTAAAAGCCTCTGGCCTCCGTGGCCGTGGTGGCGCGGCATTCCCGGCGGGCATTAAATGGCAAACCGTGCTGGACGAGCCGCATGGCCAGCAAAAATACGTGGTGTGCAACGCTGACGAAGGCGATTCCGGCACCTTTGCCGATCGCCTGGTGATGGAGTGCGATCCGTACATGCTGATCGAAGGCATGGCCATTGCCGGCTTGGCAGTGGGCGCCACTCTTGGCTTTATCTACGTGCGTTCGGAATACCTGCTGTCCAAAAAAATGCTGGATGAAGCCATTCGCAGGGCAGAAGCCCACGGCTATCTTGGTGATAACGTTTGCGGCAATGGCCGCAAATTCCGCCTGGAAGTGCGCCTCGGCGCAGGTGCCTATATTTGTGGTGAAGAAACCTCATTGCTGGAAAGCCTGGAAGGCAAGCGCGGGTTGGTGCGTTCCAAGCCGCCACTACCCGCCATCAAAGGGCTGTTCGGGCAACCTTCAGTGGTAAACAACGTGCTCTCGCTGGCGGCCGTGCCATACATAATGGCGAACGGCGGCAAAGCCTACGCGGATTACGGCATGGGCCGCTCACTGGGCACCCTGCCCATTCAGCTGGCGGGCAATATCAAACAGGGAGGCCTGATTGAATTGGCCTTCGGCGTTACCTTGCGCACCGTGCTGGAAGACTTTGGCGCAGGCACCTTTACTGGCCGGCCAATGAAAGCCGTACAAGTGGGCGGCCCGTTGATGGCCTACATGCCGGAAAGCCAATGGGACACTCCCATGGATTACGAAGCCTTCGCCGCACTCGGTGCCGGTATTGGCCACGGCGGCGTGGTGGTGTTTGATGACACCGTGGATATGGGCGAACAAGCCCGTTTTGCCATGGAGTTCTGCGCTGTTGAATCCTGTGGCAAATGCACCCCATGCCGAATCGGTTCGGTGCGCGGTGTGGAAGTGATTGACCGTATCCGTGCCGGCGAAAACCGGGACAGCAATCTGGAATTGCTGGAAGACCTGTGTGAAACCATGGTGGACGGTTCCCTCTGCGCCATGGGCGGCATGACCCCCTTCCCGGTACAGAGCGTTATGAAATACTTCTCAGAAGACCTGATGGCCAGTCCGCACCAGGTGGAGGCTTGATATGTTGCACTACTACGATCCAAGTACCCAAAGCTACGAGCCTGGCAAGAACGGCCTGAACCCTGATTTTGACTCTTTTTCCAGGGATCTGGGCACACCGCCCAGTCTCTCAGAAGAGTTGGTTTCCATATCGGTGGATGGTCGTGATATCACGGTTCCCGAAGGCACCTCGGTATTACGCGCAGCGGCATTGGCCGGCATCAACATCCCCAAACTGTGCGCTTCCGACAATCTGGAAGCCTTTGGCTCCTGCCGCCTGTGCGCGGTAGAGATCGAAGGCCGCCGCGGTTACCCGGCCTCCTGCACTACGCCTGTGGCCGAAGGCATGGCCGTTACCACCCAGACCGGCAAGCTGGCGAAACTGCGGCGCAACATCATGGAGTTGTACATCTCCGATCACCCGTTGGATTGCCTCACCTGCCCGGCCAACGGCAATTGCGAGCTGCAGGATGTGGCCGGCGTAGTGGGCCTGCGGGAAGTGCGTTACGGGTTTGAAGGCGAGAACCATCTGGACGCCGAAATCGACAACTCCAACCCCTATTTCAGCTTCGATCCCAGCAAGTGCATTGTCTGCTCACGCTGCGTGCGAGCCTGCGACGAGGTGCAAGGCACCTTTGCACTGACCATCGAAGGCCGCGGGTTTGATTCCAAAGTGGTCGCCAGCCAGAACGATCCGTTCATGGATTCCGAGTGCGTGTCTTGTGGCGCCTGTGTGCAGGCTTGCCCTACGTCCACCTTGATGGAAAAAAGCGTGATCGACGCCGGCCAGCCCGAGCACAGCATAGTCACCACCTGCGCCTACTGCGGTGTTGGCTGCTCGTTCAAAGCCGAAATGAAGGGTGACCAAGTGGTGCGCATGGTTCCTTACAAAGGTGGCGAAGCCAACCACGGTCATTCCTGTGTGAAGGGCCGCTTTGCCTTTGGCTACGCCACTCACGACGACCGCATCCGCGAACCGATGATTCGCGAATCCATCAACGACCCCTGGCAAGTCGTGTCCTGGGACGAAGCACTGGCGTTCTCGGCGAAGAAACTTAAAGGCATTCAGGCCGAGTATGGCCGCGAAAGCATTGGCGGTATTACCTCTTCACGCTGCACCAATGAAGAAACCTATCTGGTGCAGAAGCTGGTGCGTGCCGCCTTTGGCAATAACAATACAGATACCTGTGCACGGGTATGCCATTCCCCCACCGGCTACGGCCTAAAAACCACTTTGGGCGAATCGGCCGGTACCCAGACCTTCGATTCGGTGATGAAGGCCGACACCATCATGGTGATTGGTGCCAACCCAACCGATGCCCACCCGGTATTTGGCTCGCTGATGCGTAAGCGTTTGCGCCAGGGTGCCAAGCTGATCGTGATTGATCCGCGCCGTATTGATTTGATTCACACGCCCAATGCTGAAGAAGGCCTGCACCTGCCGCTGCGCCCCGGTACTAACGTGGCCATAGTGAATGCGCTGGCCCATGTGATTGTGACCGAAGGCCTGGAAGATCAGGCGTTCATAAATAGCCGTTGTGATACGGAGGCCTACAACACCTGGCGAACCTTTATTGCGGAAGAGCGGAATTCCCCCGAAGCCATGGAGGCGGTTACTGGCGTAGCTGCAAGCAAAGTGCGCGAAGCCGCCCGCCTGTATGCGCAGGCAGATAACGGAGCCATCTACTATGGCTTGGGTGTAACCGAACACAGCCAGGGCTCCACCATGGTGATGGGCATCGCCAACCTGGCATTGGCCACGGGCAACATCGGCAAAGAGGGGGGCGGAGTGAACCCGCTGCGCGGGCAAAATAACGTGCAGGGTTCCTGCGATATGGGCTCCTTCCCTCATGAGTTGCCGGGCTACCAGCATGTGAACGATCAAGCCGTGCGTGAGCGCTTCGAAGCTGTATGGGGTGTGCCCATCGATAACGAACCGGGGCTGCGCATTCCGAATATGTTTGACGCCGCCATCGCTGGCAGCTTCAAGGCACTGTACGTGCAGGGTGAGGATATTGCCCAGTCAGATCCCAACACCCAACATGTAGAAGCTGCGCTGAAAGCACTGGACTGCCTGATTGTACAGGACATCTTCCTGAACGAAACCGCCAAGTTCGCCCATGTGTTACTGCCGGGCTCCACCTTTTTGGAAAAGAACGGCACCTTCACCAACGCTGAACGCCGCATCAACCGCGTGCGCAAAGTGATGGAGCCCGTTGCGGGCATGGAAGATTGGGAAGTAACCATGGCGTTGTCTAACGCTTTGGGCTACCCCATGCACTACAACCATCCTTCTGAAATCATGGATGAAATTGCATCGCTAACCCCCACGTTTACCGGCGTGAATTACGACAAACTGGAGCAGCTGGGCAGCATTCAGTGGCCCTGCAACGATGAGTGCCCGGATGGCACGCCCACCATGCACATGGCGGACTTCCCCATCGGCAAGGGTCGGTTTGCTGTAACCGAGTACCTGGCAACCGAAGAGCGTGCAAGCCGCCGTTTCCCGCTGTTGCTGACCACCGGGCGAATTCTGTCCCAGTACAACGTTGGCGCCCAAACCCGTCGCACCAGCAACAGCGACTGGCATGAAGAAGACGTGCTGGAGCTGCACCCAAGCGATGCAGAGCTACGGGGGGTAAAAGACGGTGATTGGCTTGGCATCAGCAGCCGCGTTGGCCACACAGTGTTGCGTGCAAAGGTGAGCACTCGAATGCTGCCCGGGGTTGTTTACACCACCTTCCATCACCCGAGTAGCGGTGCCAACGTGGTCACCACCGACAACTCTGACTGGGCAACTAACTGCCCGGAATACAAGGTAACCGCCGTTCAGGTAGAGAAAGTATCCCAGCCCTCGGATTGGCAGCGTAACTTTGTGGATTTCGACAAGCGCCAGCAGGCCTTGCTGCAACCGGCCATGGAAAGCGAGGAAGGCAGCCATGCAAACGCTCTCAAATAAACAAGGGGTGGCTGCCATGGATGACACAGCTGCAAGCGCTTCACCCCCGGTGAGTGAAGCGCGGGTGAGTGTGCGCGGTGGTATTGCAGGCGCCCGTTCGCAGGATCTTGTTGCGGAAGAAGTTCCGGTAGCCATGGTCTACAACGGTGTGTCCCATGCGGTGATGATGGCTTCACCCTGCGATCTCGAAGACTTTGCCTTGGGCTTTAGCCTGAGCGAAGGCATTCTGCAGCGGCCGGATCAGCTGTTCAGTATTGAGATAAAACCGGGTGAGGACGGCATAGAAGTGGACATGCACATTGTCGGGGATTGCTATGCCCGTTTGCGGGAGCAACGCCGTAATATGGCCGGCCGAACCGGCTGCGGGCTGTGTGGAACCGAATCTCTAGCCCATGTGGTGCGAGTACTTGAGCAAGTTGCCCCGCAACCACTCCCCAGCGACCAGGCTGTGCAGGATGCGCTGAGTAATCTGAAAACGCACCAGCCCTTACAGCTGCAAACCGGTGCTACCCACGGAGCCGCCTGGTGCGATTCCAAGGGCAGAATTATATTGGCTAGGGAAGACGTGGGCAGGCATAACGCATTGGATAAACTGATAGGTGCCCGGCTACGGGAACATGGCAGTGAAGCTTTCAGTGAAGGTTTTGCGCTGATCTCTAGCCGAGCAAGTTTTGAAATGGTGCAAAAAAGCGCCAGCGTGGGCATAGGCAGCCTGGTGGCGGTGTCTGCCCCTACCGCTCTGGCCATTCGAGAAGCCCAAAAAAGCGGCATGAACCTTATCGGATTTGCCCGCCCCGGCCGCCACGTAGCCTATACCCGTGGCGACGAAAAGGCTCAGGAGAGAGAGTTGTGAGTGATCAGCAGTTGAACAACCTGATTAAAATGCTCGAGCAGATAATCGCCAACAACTTGCACCACGGTGACGACGAAAAGGTAACCGACGTAGCAGCCGACCACCTTCAAAAATTCTGGGCCAGGAGCATGAAGCAGCAAATCATTGCCTATGCCAACCAAAGCCCGGGAGAGTTGTCTGTTTTGGCGAAATTGACGGTCGAGAAACTCGAACCTACTACGGAGTAGCGTGAAGCTGTACAGGTTTTAACCGTTTTTTACAGACCCAAAGCCCGTTTTACATTTAGACTGCATAGTGATGATGTTGGAAAACTCACTTTTGAGCAGAGCACATGCGCGGCACATACGTTGAGCTTATTGAAACCCAGGTCGATGTTTCTGACCTGGAAATCGGAATGCATGTAATCCGATTGGATAGACCCTGGGAAGACACCGATTTCCTTGTTCAGGGGTTTATTATCAATGACACCTCAGACCTCCATGCTGTGCGCCGCCAGTGCGAGTATGTTGTTATACAAGGCGTGGCTGAAAAGCGTCGGGAGCCCATAGAAAAAACGCCCGACTCCAATCGCCTTGCAGGCCTTTTCAATCGCAAGAAGAATCAGGCACAAGCACCGCAACCCGGCACTGCCCGACCTATTCCCCGAAAGCGGGTTTCCTACATTAATCAGGTAAGTGTGGGCCGTGAGCTTCAAAACGTCAGCATGCGATTTGAAGAGGCTCAAGACACAGCCAAATCCATCATGTCTGGCTTACGCGTTAGCCGGGCACTGGATATCAATAACGCACGAGCGGTTGTAAACGATTGCGTAGAGAGTGTACTGCGTAACGAGAGCGCCTTGATGTTGCTCACCAGAATCAAGAACCAGGATGAATATACCGCCGAGCACTGCATTAACGTTTCCATACTGGCGGCAGCGTTTGGCAAACATTTGGGCATGATAAAAGGTGAAATTCAGAATCTGGCGCTGTGCGGCCTGCTGCACGATGTAGGAAAAACCAGAATACCGAACGAGGTGTTGAACAAGCCAGGCCGCCTGACGAGCGAAGAATTTGATTTAATGAAAAATCACGCAGTTCATGGCCGAACCATTCTGATGAGTACAGGCGCGGCGCTGCACTCCGCCGTGGATGTGGCCTTCTCCCATCATGAGAGAGAAGATGGCAAAGGGTATCCAAGAGGCCTACCGGCTGAAAAAATCCCATATTTTGCGAAGATCATTGCGTTGGTTGATACCTACGACGCAATAACCAGCAAGCGGGTGTACCAAAAAGCTCTGGCATCCATGCATGCGTTGGAAATTATTCACAAAAATCGCGGAACCCAGTTTGATGCGGAACTGGCAGATGCATTTATCCAGATGATAGGCATTTACCCACCTGGCTCCGTCGTTGAAATGATGAACGGAGAGGTGGGGATTGTCGTTGAGAGTGATCCTGACCATAAGCTCAAACCGAAGGTGTTAATGGTTCGGGACGCGCTTAAAATACCCAAGACACCTGCTAGAATCCTGGACTTGAAAATGGGCCCATTAGACGAGCAAGATCGGCCTTACCATATATCCAAAGAGGTGCCGGACGGCACTTACGGTATTGTTTTGCAGGATTTTGTGAAGGGCGGCTTGATTGTAGCCGCGACTTCACCAGCGCTTGACCCCGAAGAGGATGAATGGGGGTACTGAGTCAGCCATTCCATTCGTTTAAAGAACTCTTTGGAAACACATGTCAGGTATTGGAATAAAAGAGCAAGGGTATATTAAATCGGCTTTGATTACGTCGCGAATGACCTGCGCACAGTGTCAAAATTGCCAGCGGCCGAGGCGTTCAATCAATCCCGCGCTGAAATTGACAAAGTACGGCTTAAGCAGGTTTTTCGGGTCCTGCTCGAACAAAAATCAATCTACAACCAGATTCGCTTTCTCGACATTGATGGAACTGAGTTGGTTCGGCTGGATTATTCATCCGGCAGCAGCATAACTACCCCTGATGGCCAACTGCAGTCTAAAGGCACCCGTTACTATTTCACTGGCACCTTGGCGATGCCTGAGGGCAGTGTGTACGTATCCCCTCTCGACCTGAATGTTGAAAACGGCAAGGTCGAATACCCCTACCTGCCTATGGTTCGGTTTGGTGTACCGGTGTTTGGTGATGGTGGCCAAAAGCGAGGTACGGTAATTCTCAATATGCTAGGCCAGTCGCTTCTGGACACCTTCAGGCAGAGCATGGGGGAAACCTACCCGGCATTTTTGCTTAACAGCGAGGGTGGCGTGTTATCTGCTCCGGATGCAAACGACGAGTGGGGCTTCATGTTTGGGTTACCGTCTGCATTCCAGCGAGATTATCCGCAAGCATGGAAGTACATATCCCAAAAAGAAAAGGGTCATGTTGATACGCCGGCAGGCCTCTTTGTGTTTGAAACCATTCACCCGCTTCAAGGGCTGGATTCATCAGCAGAAGGTGAGAGTTACGTTTGGAAGGCTGTGTCGTTTTTACCCCACAGCACGCTGCCAGCTAACGCTCTTTTGGTACACCCATGGGTTGTTGGGTTTTACCTGATTGGTTTGATGCTGATATTAGTGACGGTGTTCTATTTCCAGTTTTCCCTCCACAAACGTCGCGAACTAAGACGCGAAAACGCACAGCAGGCCCGGCGTTTCTGGAAAATTTCCAGCGTGCTTGGGGATGGTTTGATCGTTATGGATAGTGGGGGTGTTGTAACCTACATCAACCCGGAAGCTGAGCGCATTTTGGGATGGAACTCAGAGGACATAGTCTCTAAACAAGGGCACGATGTATTCCACGTACACGAAGGGGATGAGGCGAGCTGCTCCATCCTCAACGTAATGAACACCCGAGAGCTTTACCGCAGTAAAGACGAGGAGTTTCGGCGCAAAGACAACGCCACCATCCCGGTGATCCTGAACGCCGCACCCCTCACCAGCGATACCGGCGACGAAGGTGTGGTGATTTCATTCCAGGATTTCTCCGAGATGAAAGAGTATCAGGAGAAAATCCACACGCTCGCGTACCATGATATTCTGACCGGCCTCCCAAATCGGCGCGCTCTGGATGACCGCCTCAGCTTGGCTATAGCGCTTTCAAGGCGCCATTCCCGCCATCTTGGGCTTATGTTCCTTGATCTTGACCACTTCAAAGAAGTAAACGACACCCTTGGCCACGATGCTGGCGATAGTCTGTTAAAAGAGATTGGAGCCAGACTGCAGAGCAGCGTTCGTGAGACAGACACAGTGGCGCGCATGGGCGGCGATGAGTTCATCGTACTGCTGCCAGAAGTCTCCTCACCGGAAAACGCCATAACAGTGGCTGAAAAAATCATTCAAGCAGTTGCAGAGCCCGTTTATATGCCTGAAGGGGTGGGACGAGTGAGTGCGAGCATTGGCATTGTGGTTGCTCGCGGAGCTGGAATTACCAACGAGGGCCTTATGCAAAGTGCCGATGCCGCTATGTATGAGGCGAAGCGCGCGGGTAAGAACCGGTTCTTTATCAGCGAGCACCCCCTGCTAGATGATGAGAATGATAGCGGCAACCATGGAGGCTATTGAACCGACGCTCATTTTTTAAGTTTATATATGCAAACTGCAAAGATTGTACACATCGACGATCCTGTACCACATTAGAGTAATAGTGTTGGCTACGCTGAGGCGATCGTTGTGAGAAAAAACCTGCCCCCACCTGCAGGCTGGCACACCCTGGATGGGAATGGTCAAAAACCGTCGCAAAGACGGCGACTACTACTGGGTTAGCGCTTACATAACACCCATCACCAAAGCTGGCGCGGTTGTGGGGTACGAATCGGTTCGCTCCTGCCCTTCCAGAGAAGACATCCAGCGTGCTGAAAAACAGTACGCCAGAATTCGCCAAGGCAGCGTCCATACACCTTTCTTCAAAAGATTTGCGCCACAAACCTTGTTTATGGCTGCCGTGGTGGTTGTGGCTGCACTCACCTTTTTCTCCGGTCAGTCTCTGGTAGCCCAGGCTATTCTGTTGATTGGAGCGATCACCTACGCTCTCTGGCTGCACAGCTCACGGCGCCAGTTAATAAGCTCCGTAATGCAGCTTCTTGATAAAAGCTTTACCGACGACCTCGCCGCACGCAGCTTTACCGACGACGATCTGGAGTCCGGGCGTATGAAGGTTGCGGTAATGGCGCAAAAGGCCCACCTGGATGCGGTGCTTACTCGCCTGGAAGAATCTGCAGGGCAAGTAAAAACCGGCGCCGTACAAGGGCTTGAAGTCACTTACGAATCCCATGAAGCCCTGAGAAAACAGCAGGCAGAAATCAGTAACGTGGCGGCCTCTGTGAATGAGGTATCCCAGACCATTACAGAAGTGTCTTCTAATGTTCAAAGCACGGCCCAGAAAGCAGAAGAATCCCGTGGGCTGGCGGATAGTGGGGCAAGTGTTATAGCAACAACCCGGGAAGGCATTGAAGGCCTGCAAGCGGCTGTGCACAGCATCAGCGAGTCGGTGGGTGAACTGGCTACAGAAACCCAGAGAATCGCCAGCGTTGCCAAGATTATTGAAGAGATTGCCGAACAGACCAACCTCCTGGCACTGAACGCAGCCATTGAGGCGGCCCGGGCCGGCGAGCACGGGCGCGGCTTTGCCGTGGTAGCTGATGAAGTGCGGGGCCTTGCCAGACGAACGCAAGATTCCACCCGGGAAATACACGGAATAATTGAAGCCCTGCTCTCCAGAACCTCCGCTTCTGTGCGCGCATCCGATGAGGGTAAAAAATCGGCCGATAGCGGGCTTGCCCACATGCTGGAAGCGGAAACCACATTGGGGCAGATCGCCAAATCGGTTAGCACCATTGCTGAAATGTCGATACAGATGGCCGCAGCCGTAGAGCAGCAAGCCCAAGTATTTGATGAGATAAATGAGCAGGTTGAGCACATATCCAGCCTGGGCTCCGATAGCCTGCAAAAAGGGGAGCTGGCAATAGAGCGGGTTCAGCGGCTGGAACATATAGCCGGAGAACTTCACGAGCTTGTTGTGCGATTCAAATAGACGGGCAGGCCATAAGTTGCCTTAACGGTTTGTATTTATAAAACAGTCGCTTATATTGTGCTCTGTCGATAATAAAAGAGCATTGCCCGGCATGAGCCAATCGGTTGCCTACTACAACGCGCACGCGCAGCAATTTATAGACGAAACGCTGCATGTGGATATGTCCGCGCTGTACGACGCTTTTTTGCCTCATCTCCCTGAAAATGCCCATATTCTGGACGCAGGTTGCGGCTCAGGACGGGACTCCCGCGAGTTTCTGGCCCGTGGCTACCGCGTTACGGCGTTTGATGCCTCCGAAAAACTGGCTGCCCTGGCAACCAAAGCCATAAGCCACCCGGTTTCTGTTCGCACGTTCAGCCAGGTTACTGAACATCAGGCCTACGATGGCATCTGGGCCTGCGCCAGCTTGCTCCACCTCCCCCTGCAACAGATACCCCAAGCACTCTCCCGGTTATGGCAAGCCCTGAAGCCCGGCGGCGCTTTATACCTGAGCTTCAAACGTGGTGAACACCAGCGCGAACACAACGGCAGGCACTTTACCGATGCGACAGAGGCTCAGCTTGAAAGCTGGGCAAGTGCTCTACCGGGGCTTGAGAAGATAGCCACCTGGCAAACTGCAGATCGCAGGCCGGGGCGGGATGAGTATTGGGTGAATGGGGTTTTTCATAAGCAGGCCGCAACGCCCGACAAGCTGATTACGGGCGGTAAGCACCAGCATTTCCTTCCGCACCTTTGTGCCAGCATCAATAAAGCCAGTGAGGTTGATATGGCGGTGGCCTTCGTAAAGTCCACCGGATTGAAGTTGGTGCTCCCCGATTTACTAGATGCCCTTGGCCGAGACGAACTGCCAGCGCGAGTTCGGGTTCTAACCAGTGATTATATGGACATCACCGACCCTGAAGCATTGCGCAGTTTAATGCTACTGCAAGAGAGGGGCGCGCAGGTTCGGGTCTATGAAAGTGCAGGCTCAAGCTTTCATCTTAAAGCCTATATTTTCACCTATGTTGGCAATGAAACGGCGCGGCAGGGAACGGCGTTTATTGGCTCTAGCAATATCAGCCGCCAAGCGCTTCAGGATGGTTTGGAGTGGAACTACCGGGTGGACTACCCTAGCGATAACGGCTTTTTTGAAGCGCTGAGCCGTTTTGAGGAGCTATTTCGCCACCGCAACACCCTGCCTTTGTCAGATGGTTGGATTGATGAGTACGAAGCTCGAAGAGTTCTCCCACCTCGCCCTATGGAAGCTGGCAGCCACGAAGTTGAAGAACCACCAGAGCCAACGCCGGTACAAACTGCTGCGTTAGAGGCCCTGCGCGAAACACGATCTGAAGGATATAGCCGAGGTTTGGTGGTGTTGGCGACAGGCTTGGGTAAAACCTGGCTGTCTGCGTTTGATGCGGCGCAAATGGGTGCCAGGCGAGTTCTGTTTGTTGCCCACCGGGAGGAAATTCTTCATCAGGCAGCCGAAACATTTATCCGCATTCGTCCCAAAAGCCGTGTGGGCTTTTATATGGGTAAACAGCGGGATATGGCTGTGGATGTGCTCTGTGCCTCGATACAAACTCTGGGAAAAGAGGCCCACTTAGAGCGCTTTGCACCCCAGCACTTTGATTACATTGTGGTGGACGAATTTCACCATGCCGCGGCACCAACCTATCACCGCTTGCTGAGCTATTTTGCCCCCACGTTCATGTTGGGTTTGACCGCCACACCAGATCGGACCGACCGCTCGGATATTCTTTCTCTGTGCGACGACAATCTGGTTTATGCCCACAACTTGTTTGAAGGCATCCGCAGTAAGCTGTTGGCACCCTTTCATTACTACGGAATTTACGACGACAGCGTTGATTATGCTGAAATTCCTTGGCGCAATGGTAAGTTCGACCCCAACCAACTTGCTCACAAACTTGCCACTTTAGGCCGTGCTCGCCATGCGGAGCGCGTATGGCAGAAACACCGGCAACAACGCACCTTGGCATTCTGTGTGTCGATCAATCATGCAGACTTCATGGCAGAGCAATTCCAAAAAAGAGGCTTTGCTGCCGCTGCTGTTCATGGCCGGTCTGAGCTGTCCCGAGGGGAGGCTTTAGAGCAGCTGCGCTCTGGCGAGTTGGTCATACTGTTTTCGGTGGATCTGTTCAACGAAGGCGTGGATTTACCGACCATTGATACCGTGATGTTGCTGCGACCAACGGAATCGAAAATTCTATTCTTGCAGCAGCTTGGCCGGGGACTCCGTAAAGCAGAAGGCAAAGACAAGCTGGTGGTTTTAGACTTTATTGGTAACCACCAAGGCTTTTTACATAAGCCTCAGGCGCTGATGGGCGCGGACATGAACCATCGACAGTTGGCGCAGTATGCTCGCAAGGCAGAAACTCAAAAACTGGATTTACCAGATGGCTGCTTCATCAATTACGACCTGCAACTGATCGATTTTTTGAAGTCTTTGGATGGAGCAGGTACTGAGAAAGACTATCGCTTGCTGCGGGATACTCTGGGTCGACGCCCCACTCTCACCGAGTTCTATCGTTTTGGTGCCAGTCTCACCCAATTGCGCAAACAGTTCGGCCACTGGTTTGCGCTAGTGGCGCACATGGAGGACTTGGACGAGACGGAATCTAAGCTTGTAGAGCAGCAAACGGCGTTTCTTACTGAGCTCGAAAAAACGGCCATGACCAAGTCGTTCAAAATGGTTCTCCTTGAGGCATTTCAAGAGCTGGATGGCTGGCGCAGTCCACCGGAATTGGCTGCATTAGCCAGCCAGTCTTTGAAAGTTTTACAGCGTAGGCGCTCTTTGTTGGGGGAACTGCCGGGAGAGATGCGGGAGAACCCTGAACCAAAGGCTTGGCAGGCTTATTGGCGAAGGAATCCAGTGAGGGCATGGATCGGTGAAAACACCAAGACAGCTGGATTCTTCAAGATTACTGAGGGGCACTTTACTAACGCTATTACGCTTGAGAGTGACCAGATAGATACCTTCACCGCATTGGTTCAGGAGTTGGTGGATTATCGGTTGGCCAGCTACGAGGCACGGAGCAACATAGAGCCCGTTGATCAGAACGTATCTGCTTTCCCGGGCAATGATGCCCCAGGTACCGAGCTGCCATTTTTCCCTACATTGAAAATCGCCTGCGGACACTTTCGAAGCAGTTCTGCGGAGGCCGAAGAGTACCGCCATCTTGGCGAAGGTTATGGCCGACTGAACCCCAGCCGGCACTTTATCGCGCAAGCATCGGGTGACTCGATGAATGGCGGCAAAAATCCAATTCACAGCGGCGATTATTTGCTGCTGGAACAAATCAATCCCGACCAAGCGGGCAGCATCACTGGCAAGACGTTAGCCATTGAGCGCATGGATGAAACGGGTGACACGCAATACCTGCTTCGTGTGGTCGAGAAAACCAGCCAAGGCCAATATGTTCTAAAAGCTAAGAATCCAAGCTATGTCGATATTTTGGTAACGCCTGAGCTAAGTGAGCAGTTTCGGACATTTGCTCGGCTTGAAGCGGTGATTGATCCGCTAGAGTTGGCCGTGGGGCAAAGCTTTATGCGGGAAGATATTCCGGCGCTATTTGGAGCTGAATTCAACCCGGGCAATTGGCAGAGCGGGCATGTTTTCTTGGCCGATGCAAACGCCCATGTGCTGTTAGTGACTTTGAATAAACAAGGTAAAGAAGAGAGCCATCGCTACGTGGATCATTGGATTGATGAAAAATTGTTCCATTGGCAAAGCCAAAGGAGCACAACACCTGAGAGTAAGCGTGGCAGGGAATTAATCAACCATGCAGAGTTAGGGCTGACGATCCATCTTTTTGTGCGTGGGAATAAGCTCCTAAACAAAAAGGCAGCTCCGTTTACTTACTACGGAACAATGGACTACCAAAGCCACGAAGGCAGCAGCCCTATGAGTGTTATTTTGAAGAGGGCATAAGGCCTGTAGAAGTTAGTGGCGTTAAACCATACTTGGCTGCATACGCCTCCACAGCATCCACTAATGGCTGGTCGCCAAAGCGATCCAGCCATTCTTCGCCTTCGATCCCGATATCTGTGAATGAAACGCCATATCGCTGTTTAAGAATCAGCTCAATTTCTGAAATGCTGTTTTCCATGTTGGGCACCTCACACTCCTAGATTGCTCACTGTATAAATAGGCTCTCACGGTGCCAGCGCATAAAGTCTTGTGATGGCGAAAACTTGCTTGGTAGCTCAATCGCAGTTCCGCTTCGTTCTAAAAACGTCTCTCGAATATGGTCGTTGCTCTGCTGCTTTTCTAGTTCCGAGGAAACAATTAGAGCGTAATCATCGGAGAACGTAATCAGGCCAATATCGAAGGCCCGATCAAAAAAGGTGCTGAGGCACAGGCCATTGCGAGGGTTCAGGCGATTATCCAAATCTTCAGCCCAAGGTTTTATATGGCTGGCAACGAGAAAGCGCGGGTCGGCAATGCCCGTGACGCAGCATTGGTTGTCATAAGCTGAAAGCACTGCTTTGCGAAATAGGCTTTGGCTCTTTCGACGTTGGATGATTGCGGTGGCAGTTTCTTCGCGGTAGTCATCTAGCTCGATAATTTCTGAGTCCTTGAAAGCTGCCTTATCAAGGCTCTCAAGAGCCGTGGCGATCTCTGGCATGATTTTGGAGGGCTGCTCGCTAAATTTCTGCCATAACTCCCGATCTGCCTTTGAGGCTCCAACCAACCCCTTGCGCCCAGAACTGGTAATTACCGGGTCCAAGCTAGCAAGGTTGCCCAATTTCATAGCAAGGGAGCCGGGCGAACGCTCCAGCTTTTTTGCCACCTCAATAATGCGAGAGTTGCGCTCATCAAACTTGCCAAAAGGCAGCTCACAATAAAGCCCGAGGGCAACCAAACGATCAAATTCCGACCATTGTTTCCTTGTTGCCATTTCGATACCTCGCCAATGCGTTTTCAGTTAGCCCATCAATGCAACTTCATCCTCGGCTGCATAGCCCGGCTAATCTTATCCATAAACCAGATCACGCCCGTGCGCAGAAAGCCGTGCAAGGCCACCTGGTGCATGCGGTACAGCGATACATAAAACAGCCGGGCCATCTTGCCTTCAATGTACATGCTGCGGCCAGAGAGGTTGCCCATCAGGTTGCCTACGGTGGTGTAGTGGCTGAAGTTGATGAGTGAGCCATAGTCGTTGTACACGAAGGGCTCCGCATCCTTGCCTTCCAGCCGGTTGCACAGGGTTTTAAACAGGGTGTCGGCCTGTTGGTGTGCCGCCTGGGCGCGGGGCGCTACGGGGCGGTCAGAATTCGGCTGCGGGCAGGCTGCGCAGTCGCCGAAGGCGAATATGTCTGTATCCTGGGTGGTTTGCAGGGTTTGGTGCACTATTAGCTGGTTGCTGCGGTTGGATTCCAGCCCGTCGAGGTCGGCCAAAAATGCAGGCGCTTTAATGCCAGCGGCCCAGATGGTCATTTCTGAGGGCAGTTCGGTGCCGTCTTTCAGTACCACAAGGCCAGGGCGAATTTCGCTTACGGGTTGGCCATTGAGTACTTTCACGTGTTGGCGGCCTAGCTCTTTGGTGGCGGCTGCCGATAGCCGCCCCGGCAACGCCGGTAGAATCCGGTCGGCGGCTTCAATTACGGTAATGGATACATCGGAGGCTTTCAGGTGGTTCATGCCGTAAACGGGCAGTTCCCGTGATGCCATTCGCAGTTCTGCAGCCAGCTCAACCCCTGTGGCGCCTGCGCCTATAATGCTTATGTTGAGGGCGTGAGCCCCGCCTTGCATGGCTTCGTGGTTTTTGCGCAAAAAGGCGTTGAGCATCAGGTTGTGGAAGCGCCGTGCCTGCTTCAGGCTGTCGAGGAACAGGCAGTTCTCCTGTGCACCGGGAGTGCCAAAATCGTTAGCGGTGCTGCCTACGGCAATCACCAGCGTGTCGTACTTCAGTCGGCGCTCAGGTACTACTTCAATGCCCTCCTCATCAAAAAAGGGGGCGATCACCAGTTCTTTGGCCTCACGGTTGAGGCCATTCATGCGGCCGAGCTGGAATTCGTAGTGGTGCCTGCGGGCGTGGGCCCGGTAGTTCACTTCGTTGGAGTTGGCATCCAGTGAGCCGGAGGCCACTTCGTGCAGCAGGGGCTTCCACACGTGGGTCAGGCCGGCATCAACAAGGGTAATGCGGGCTTTGCCTTTTTTGCCGAGTTTTCTGCCCAGGCTGGTAACAAGTTCGAGGCCGCCGGCACCACCGCCGACCACCACAATGTGATGAAGGTTATCCATAGCGTTCAGACCTTTAAGTAATGAAAGCCAAACGCTCTTGCGGAAAAACGCTTGGCTGTCGTCACTGGGGCTGGCTTACAGGTAGGATACGGGTGCTGCGGGGATAATACTAACGCGCGCCGGGCAGGCTGCACAATTGGTCGGAAGGCCCATTAATCATTTGAAATACAGCAAGAGACAGGAAGATATGAAAGTAGCAGTTTACTGTGGTTCCCGTTCAGGTAATGAGCCGCTCTATATTGAAAAGGCCAGAGAGCTGGGCGAGTTCTTCGGTAATAACGGGATAGACCTGGTGTTTGGTGGCGGGCATGTTGGCCTTATGGGCGTTGTTGCTGATGCGGTATTGGCAGCCGGAGGCAAGGTTTTTGGCGTGATTCCGCAGCATCTGGTTAACAGGGAGCTGGCGCATCCGGGTCTTACAGAGCTTTTTGTTGTAGACAGCATGCATGAGCGCAAAGCGAAGATGGCAGAGCTGGCCGATGGCTTTGTGGCCCTGCCAGGGGGCATTGGCACACTGGAAGAGATCTTCGAGGTGTGGACCTGGGGGCAGCTTGGTTTTCACAGAAAGCCCTGCGCTTTCTATAATGTGAATGGATTTTACGACGCGCAGCTTGAGATGGTTAAAACCATGGTGGCTTCCGGGTTCGTCAAGCAGCAATACCTCGACATGATTGTGTTGGCCGATACACCGGCGGCGCTGATAGAGGGCTTTAATGGCTACACGGCGCCGCCGGAGAAGTGGACCTGAGGCGGAGTGTACGCCCCGCACCTTGTCGGGGGCAGGTTTGAATGGGAAGAATGGTCCGGAAACGTGGTAGTGGGCTGAGTTGGCGACAGGCTTCGGATCTACTGTCTGTGCGCTTCTTGGTATCCTGGGCGATTAATGCCTACCACCGATCCAGCTGCAGGCCGTGCTCTCTAAGGTAGTCACCGTGATCCGATAAATAGCGTTCGGTTCTCTTCTCATAGTGCTCAGGGTGAGTTTCTATTTTGACCGCTTTATAACGCCCCACTTCGATGGCCGTCTCGGCCCAGTTCATAATCCACAGGACAACTGTGCCACCGGGGGCAAGCCCCAAAACCAAGGTGTCGCGGGGCATGTTGATGGTTTTCCCATTCCTTTGAACCGGTGCGGGCTGCTCCATTCGTTCACGCAGGACTTCGGGATCCGGGATATGTATCAGCCGGGTATAGGATTGCTGCTCGGCAAAGGAAAACCAGGTGACGTGGATATAGTCGGGCATGGGTTCCAGGTGCGCGTTCCCGTTACCAGGCGCCTTCCAGCAACAAGTGGTGATGCCAACCGGGTGCCACCAGGCTCGTTTCCCAGTTGCTTCAAACTGCACCGGTTTGACCCACGCATCGTAGTGTCGGGGCACACTGACACGAAGCCGGTACTTCACCGGATGATCCCATTCAGGGGTGCCCGCTAGAGAGCAGCCACCCGTTAATACACTTGCACAGAACACAACGGAGAGGATGACGAGCTTTTTGATCATTGGAGCCCCTTGTTTGGGTGTACGCCCCGCACCTTGTCGGGGGCAGGTTTGAATGGAAAAAGTGGCCCGGAAACCTGGTAATGGGCTGAATGGTGAATATAGCGTTGGTGAAGCAGAGCTTCCTCCGCAGCAGATAGCTCCAGAGGCCGACCTTCGTTGATGTGAATGGTGATCTTGGTCGCTATAGATTGGAGTTCATCTGGTAAGACGATATCTGGATCAGCCGGATCTATGGGATCTAGCGGCACACCCGCATTTTTTGCTAACCGGTACATCTGCCGCAAGGCTATTCGTGAGTACTCCGCCTGTATCCTGCGGTCCAGCCAGAGGCGGAACTGCAGTTCCACTTCCCCCTCTTTCAGCTGCCGCCGATACGCTTCTTCAATGGTTAGTGTGCCGCCCGGGTTGTATGGCCCCAACCAGCCTTCGCTGACTATGCGCTTGCGATCCATCAGGATTCTTGTGTACTCATAACTGTCTCTGGGGAAGCGGCCGATAAACTTGCGGGGCAAGGCTACCTGAATGCGTTCATGGAAGTTATCGGGGTATCCGCCCCCTATGTCGGAATGGGCGCCGGGCAGCACCCACTCGTCAAAGTGATCCGGCAGGCTGCCATCCGGCGCCCTCAGGCTGTTGAGGGAAAAGTTGTAGCGCCATTCATCCCGGGCGGTCAGGTGTACGGCCCGCTTCACCGTTTCAGCGGCAATGTCCACGCGCACCTTGCCATTATGAGCATTGTGGGCAGAGAAGTCGGCGTCCAGTATGTCTACAACAGCTGCAACAGTGTCAAACAGGCCCAGAAAACGGATGGTCACTTTTTTGGGCCAGGCAATGCCCTGCTTCTGGAACGCCTGCCCCAAAGCACCGCTGGCACCGTCTCTCACCTCGTTCACAAAATGCCGGGCAGTGGCAGCTCCCCGGCTGAAGCCGAAGACATCAAGAGTCAGCTCGTCGATTGAACCACGTGTTTCACGGGAGATGAAGGTTGCAAATTCATCGCATGCTAATGCCATCTTCGCGAGAATGCCAAGCTCACCTGTGCCGGTTCCCATTGCCCAGGCGTCGTCATCTTTGCCTGATTTGGTGCCGACGCCTGAGACGTATATAGGAAACTGGTGACTTTCAGTGTCTGACGTAAGGCTGGAGGAGGGTAAGTATAGATCCCGCAGCTTCGCCACATTAGTCTCAGCATTCAGGTAACTCCCCTCCATCAGCTGTGAGATTTCGGCACTGCAGGTTTCCTCACTGATGGCGCCCGCGGCCTGAGCGGTCAGGCACTCATCCACTTTTCGCTCGAAGGCACCGGTGTTGTCGCTGTTGTTACCAGTGCCGTCGAAGAAGATGCCTGCTTCAACGGTCACTGTGGTGCGCTGGCCGTCGTCGGGGTGCTTCGAGGCCTCAGTTTCATCCGGGTTTGTGCTTCCCAGGCCTGCGTCTACCAGCGCGCCTTTGGCTTTGGCCCATTCAACAAAGCCTGCAGGGTCTGTATTCAAAGCCCGTCTGGCCTCGGGGGTTAGTTGTCCCTGGCTGTCCAGCGCCCCTGCCTTGGCGAAATCCACTATTGGTGCTGTGGACGTGGCCAGGCCCAGGATGAGACGGGGTTTGCCGGTGATAATCTGGCCGCCGTGGTCGGTCGGGCTGCCCATATGGGCCAGAGGGCGGCCATCTAAAAAGGCCAGAGGGTAACCCTGAATGATTTTCGCGCCACAGCCGCAGGCATCGCCCACCCGGGCAATGGGCACGCCATCCAGGCTGGCTGTCGCGCCGTTGGCGATTATGGGGCTACTGCCGTGGCCGGGGATGGGGCAAACGTGGGTGTCGCCAATGCAGGCGACCTCGAGGTTGCTCATGGGGCATTCCTTCCTTGGGTGATGACCGGTTTAGTTCCGCAAACCAGCTTGTATCCGTAAGGGAAAAGATTATACGTTTTTTTGGGGGGTTACCATGACCGGCCATGAGAACTTGACGAGGGCGCGCCCGATGAAGTTAAAGCCGGATCACCTTGCCCATTAACTGGCTCCAGCCAATAGGCAGGCGTTTTTCCAGGCTGGCCAGCGCAGGATCCTTCGGGTGTATGGCCTCAAAGGGTTTTTTGCTGGCATACACAATGGTGTTGTTGGTTTTGCTCTTGAAAGCCAGTAACACGGCAAAGTGCTTTTTCAGCTGGCGGAAGTAAGGCCCTTCGGGATCCGGGGAGCGATGGTAGTTCAACACCAACCAGCCATGGTCGCTCAGCGCCCGGCTGCAGCCTTCTAAAAACTGGCGTTGCGCCTGTGCGGGGCTCATGCGGTCTGCGCTGTACAGGTCGGCCAGAATTAAATCCGTACTGCTTTCAGGGATGTTGCTCAGGGCATTGCGGGCATCGGCAATGGTCACTTCAATGCGGTTGCTATCGGGTAGATCAAAGTATTCCCGGGCCACGTAGAGCACAGCTTCGCGCAACTCAACAGCGTGTATGCGGCAGTCGGGATATAGATGATGGAAAGCACTGGCCATTACACCACCGCCGAGCCCCAATATGGTGACGTGCTGCGGGCTTTTGAAAGCGGCGGGCAGGAACATGGCGCGGTTGTATTCGTGCACCGGAACGTGAGGGTAGCGCCGGTCGATCTTGCTTTGCTCAAACACTGAGTTAAAGGTCAGTACCCGGTGTTTGCGGTAGTCGATCACCAGAATACTGCCGAGTTTGTCCCGGCTGTGGTGAATAATATCGCCTTTGTTGAACATGCGTTGCTCTTTGAGAAAAATCCGGGGTGCTAGCGGTTCAGATGCTTGATCGCGTTCTGGTTGCCATTGGCGCGGGCCAGGCTTAATGCAGTATTGCCCTCGGCGTCTTGTAATTCCGGGTTGGCGCCTTTTTCCAGCAGAAGTTGCACTGTATCTGCATGGTCGTTGCCGGCGGCAAGCATGAGCAGGCTTTCGCCGTTACTGGTGCGCATGTTCACCGGAACGCCGGCATCCAGCATTATACTGAGAGGGCCGGCACCACCGTTGCGTGCCAGTTCAAAAATACCCTGGGCGAAGGCGATGGCATCTTCATCCATTTGGTTCTCTGGTTGCTGCGGCTGGCCGGGCTTGTGTTCGCTCATCTTGGCTCCATTTAAATGATGTCTGAACAGTGGTTGTAGACACGAGTACGATACCGTTGATACAACCTTTTATCACAGAATGAGTTAGCCTCAGACACAATCGGTAGAATATATCTAAGCTAATAACAGCAATAACTGACAGGAGAAGGCACCATGAAACTGAACGTTGAGGGGATTGAAGAGGGTAAGCCGATCCCGGATCTATTCGCGTTCGGCGTGTTCCACCCGGAAGATCGCATGAGTTTTGGCCCTAACCGGAACCCGGGAATGTCCTGGGAAGATGTACCGGAAGGCACTAAAAGCTTTGTGATTATGATGTTCGACCCGGATGTACCCAGTGTGGCGGACGATGCAAACCAGGAAGGCAAAACCATTTCAAAGGATATTCCACGGGTTGATTTTTTCCACTGGCTGCTGGTGGATGTTCCTGCCCGTGTTAGTCGCATTCCGGAAGGCGAAGACAGTGATGGCGTTACGCCAAAAGGCAAAGACAGCGCTGATGGCGTGTTTGGCCTGCGCGGGGTGAATAACTTTACCCAGTTTTTGGCAGGCAACCCTGACATGGCCGGCACTTACACCGGGTACGATGGCCCCTGCCCGCCCTGGAATGATGAGCTGCTGCACCACTATCATTACGAAGTGCATGCGCTGGATGTGGAGTCGTTGGGGCTTTCTGGTGAGTTTGATGGCGAGGCGGTGCGCAAGGCCATGAAAGGTCACGTATTGGCCAGTGCGAGAGTGACCGGAACCTATACGCTGAACCCGGATTTGCGTTAAAGCCGATCGGTAATGGGCAGCTTATAAGTCTGCCCAGTCGATGGCTCTGAAATCGAAGTTGTTTTCCAACGTTGGTTTGATTATCTGGAAGTACGGCGATGCATCGAAATCCCTTGGTGTAAACAAGGATGTTTGCCGGATTCGGTAGTGCTCACGAATGCAGTCCCGGCAGTTGGGGTCGTCAGAAGGAATGGTGTCTATGGTCGGAAGTATGGGGTAGCGCAGGCGCTGAAAACCCTCTGCAATAAACGTGGAGCATATCGTGCGTGTTGGATCGCCGCTGCCGAGGGATAGTAATTTGTGTCTGTGCCGTGAAGGAACCGGTGGCGTCTGGATGAGATAGCGCGCCAGATCAAACACGTTTTTCAGATCGTACCGGTTGCCCAGTCGGCTCAGGGCATAGTCAGTAAGCATGCGAATGCTTTCGTCATCCAGTCCTACAGGGCGACAGATACGGGTATGGCTGTTGCGATAGAAGGATAGCGGCAGCGTGCGAATGCCAACCTCCAGGTCTGCCTCAATCAGCGTGTGGGGCTCGCCATTTTCTGATGTTCCCAGACCGGCATCGGGCCCCAGATAAAGAACCGCATGAGACCAGGTGGATTGGGTCAGGTACTTTATCGCCACACTAATGCGGGTGTCACCCTCCACAAGCAAGACATCTCCGGGCCTGAGCGCCTTTGCCACGGCCTCGTAGGTTGAGGTGGCCACAGGGTGCTGCGCTACCTGCTTGGAAAGGTAGGCGGCGAGATGCTTCGCTAGCCAGTTCAGAAACATTCTTCACTCCGGTTGTGTATATTTGGCTTTCTGTCTTCAGGATAGCTTTTCAAATTCGTTTCATGTGCGCTGCAACATTTGGGCGGTGATCGTGTCACAGCAACAAACGTATTGTTCTAAACATTTCTTACAGGCTTAGACATGAATCGAAGCAAGCTGATACTGATTCTGGCCATTGTGGCCGTGGTTGGCGTTTTTATTGGTCTGGACGGCCATAAACTGCTCACCCTGGCTAACCTGCAGTCCCATCAGGCAAGCCTGGCCCAATGGATTGAGGCAAATCTGCTGCTGGCGGTTGCAGGCTACATGGTTATTTATGTGGTGGTGACGGCGCTTTCCCTGCCTGGCGCGGTAATTATGACCCTCGCTGGCGGTGGGTTTTTTGGCAACATATACGGGCTGCTGGCGGTTTCCCTGGCGTCTACTGTGGGGGCTTCTCTCGCCTTTCTCGTTGCCAGATTCCTGATGCGCGATACCCTGCGTTCCCGCTACCGGGAAACCGTGGCGAAGATGGATCGCGGTGTGGAGAAAGACGGCGCTTTCTATCTCGCCACCTTGCGGCTGGTACCGGTATTCCCGTTTTTCCTGATCAATCTGGCCATGGGCCTGACGTCAATGAAGCTGCGCACCTATGCGCTGGTAAGTTGGGTGGCAATGCTGCCTGGCACATTCATCTATGTGAACGCCGGAACCCAGTTGGGCCAGGTTCAGTCTACGTCCGATATTGTGTCTGCCGATTTGTTGATCTCCCTCGCCTTGCTGGGCGTTTTCCCGTTGATTGCCAAGTTCGTGGTGGGTTTTATTCGTCGTCGCCGTGTTTACGCTGGCTGGCAAAAACCGGAATCCTTTGATTACAACATGCTGGTGATTGGTGGAGGGTCTGCCGGTTTGGTGACGGCCTATATTGCCGCTGCCGTAAAAGCCAAGGTGGCACTGATTGAAAAGCACAAGCTGGGAGGCGATTGCCTGAACACTGGCTGTGTTCCGTCCAAAGCACTGATTCGTAGTGCCAAAGCCGCCGACACCATGCGCCATGCCAACCGTTACGGGCTGGAATCTGTGCCTGTGAAGGGCTCCTTCAAAAACATCATGAGCCGGGTGAAGGAAGTGATTGCCAAGATAGAGCCCCACGATTCCCCCGAGCGCTATCAAAAACTGGGTGTGGACTGCATCTTTGGTGAGGCCAGTTTCGTATCTCCTTGGGAGCTTGAAATAAAACACAATGATGGCCGCACTGAACGCCTGACCGCGCGCAGCATCGTGGTTGCGACCGGCGGCAAACCGGCCATGCCTCCGATACCCGGGCTGGCGGAAATGAGCCCGCTGAATTCAGACAACCTGTGGGATCTGGAGGAGCAGCCAGAGCGGCTGCTGGTTCTGGGCGGAGGGCCTATCGGTTCGGAACTGGCCCATGCGTTTGCAAGGCTGGGTAGCCAGGTGATTCAGGTGGAGCGGGATGACCGTTTGCTGGCTAAAGAAGACGTTGATGTGTCTGATGTGGTGAAAAAGCAGTTTGAAGCCGATGGCATTGATCTGCGCCTGAACCATGCGGCCACAAAATTCTGCATGGAAGACGGTGAGAAAGTTGCCTACTGCGATCACAAGGGTGAGCAGGTGCGTATTCCGTTCGATCAGGTGTTGGTGGCTGTGGGCCGCGCTGCGAATACGTCGGGCTTGAATCTAAACCGGATTGGCATTGAACCCTTGCCTAACGGCACTGTGCCAGTAGACGACGACATGAGCATGCGATATCCCAACGTATTCGCCTGTGGCGATGTGGCTGGGCCATATCAGTTTACTCACGCGGCGGCGCATCAGGCCTGGTATGCGGCGGTAAACGGCTTGTTTGGCCAGTTCAAGCGCTTCAAGGTGGATTATCGGGTGATGCCCTGGGTCACTTTTACCTCGCCGGAAGTGGCTCGTGTGGGCCTGAGTGAGGCGGAAGCGAAGGAGCGGGGTGTGGCTTACGAGTTAACCCGCTACGGCCTGGACGATCTCGACCGGGCGATTACCGACAGCGAAGACTACGGCTTTATCAAAGTGCTCACGCCGCCGGGCAAGGACAAGATTCTTGGTGCGGTGGTAGTTGGCGCCCATGCCGCTGAAATTCTGGCGGAATTTACGCTGGCCATGAAGCATGGCCTGGGCCTGAACAAGATCTTGGGCACGATTCACCCGTACCCCACCTGGAACGAATCAGCCAAGTACGCTGCGGGTGAGTGGAAGCGTGCCAATGCGCCCGAGACGGTTCTCAGGTTGCTGGAAAAATTACACGGTTGGCGACGTGGCAAAAGCCCACGCAGCTTGCCCGACACTTCAAACGTGACGCCGTAATGTCACCGAATCAAGGAGCATCCATGCCCCTGACTGAAACACGACCTGCCAGGCAGCGCATACTCGCGGTAGAAGTGCGGGCACCCAGAGGCCGCGACAGCTGGACCCACACTCGCAATGGCGACCCTCGGGGTTACATTGATGCGGACAAGCTGAAAGAGTTGTGGATTCACACGGGCACCGCCTGCAACCTGGCTTGCCCGTTCTGCCTGGAGGGCAGTCATCCCGGTGATGGTCGTATTCCTGGCATGAAGCTGAGCGATGTGAAGCCGTTTATCCACGAAGCCATTGATATGGGCGTGGAGCAGTTTTCCTTCACGGGTGGCGAGCCGTTCGTGATTCGCGATTTTGTGAATATTCTCAATTATGCCAGCCAGCACCGGCCCTGTTTTGTGCTGACCAATGCCACTGAGCCGTTACTCAAGCGCCGGCATCAGGTATTGCCGTTGCTGGATAACCCCTACCCGATTCATTTCCGAGTGAGCCTGGATTTTCCTGATCGTGCCCGTCACGACAAGGATCGCGGTGAGGGAAGTTTTGATCAGGCGCTGGAGGGGATTCACTGGCTGATCGAGCAGGGGTTCAAGGTGTCTGTTGCTCGCCAGACTGATGCAGGTGAGGTGCCGGCAGAGGTGGAGGCGGCTTTCCGCGAGATTTTCCGGGAATGGAGAATTCCGGAGAATCTGGCGTTTACGGCGTTCCCGGATTTGGGTACGCCGGGGTCGGAGGATGGTAGCCCTGAGATTACTGAGGGGTGTATGGGGAAATATCCAACGCCTCAGAGTCGTGCTCATTTCATGTGTACTTATACGCGGATGTTGGTGAAGAAGGGCGATTCGGTGCGGGTTTATGCTTGCACGCTGGTGGATGATGACCCTGAGTATGATTTGGGTGGGTCGCTGGCGGAGAGCATGGGTGAGCGGATTATGTTGCGGCATCATCGGTGCTTTTCCTGTTACCGCTATGGGGCTAGTTGTTCGGCGCCTGTTTGATTTTTGGCATGGGAGTTGGCGGCATGGGGGGTGACGTTTTATTTTCTTGGAAAAACAACTCGCTGTGCTCAGACATCTTTTTCCGGCGAAAATAAAACGTCACCCCCCATACCGCGGGAACACCTTGCGAGCCTCATGGTTTAAAAATGTAAGTGTTTCAGGCGCCTTTTTTGTCGGGGAACGAAAGAACTTGGTTCAGCCAAGGTGCTGGTGGGGTTGGGGTCAAAAAATGTGGAGCGCCAGGGATGGCGCGACCAAGCCCCCCATGGATGGGTTCACGGGCGGTTTTTTGACCCCAACCCCACCAGTGCCGACACCTCTGAACCAGAAAAACGAACAATGCCCCCGGATAAAGTTCTCTAGGTAGCCCCCGGAATACAACGAGGAAGTAAACAACAGTGAATATCACAGAAGCCGCTCTGTTTTGGGGGTTCTTGCTGGTTTATGGCGTGGTTATGTATGTGCTGTCGCCGAAAAGCAGGAACTCGGAGTCTTTTTACAAGGGCGCGGATGATCAGGGTAATCCGGTTGGTCAGTGGTCGCTTACGGCCAGTATTTTTATTAGTTGGATTTTTGCCAAGTCGGTGACCAATGCGGCGAATCTGGGGGCGGATTACGGGGTGGTTGGCGGGCTGGCTTATGCCAGTTACTGGCTTTCGATTCCGGTGGCCGGGTATGTGATTTATCTGATTCGCACGCAGACGGGTGCGCGGAGTTTGCAGGATTTTCTTACGTCGCGGTTTGGGCGTTTTGCAGGGTTGGCGTTTGCGGCGGCTATTCTGATTCGGTTGTATAACGAGGTTTGGAGCAATACGGCGGTTGTGGGTGGTTACTTCGGGCTTCCCGGGGAGTTGGAGTATTACCTCGCGGCGATGGTGTTCACGGCGTTTACGCTGGCCTACAGCCTGAAGGGCGGGCTGCGGTCTTCGATTTTTACGGATGTGATTCAAACGTTCGTGTTTGTGTTTTTCCTGGGGGCGGTGCTGTTCATGATTATCCCGGCCAACGATTCTTCCGCTTTGCTGAGCGAGGGCGAGTTCCGGTTGAATGCGGGCTTCGATCTGTTGCTTGTGGCCCTGTTGCAGATGTTCAGCTATCCGTTTCACGATCCGGTGCTTACTGATCGAGCCTTTGTGAATAAAGAAAAAACCATGCTCAAGAGCTTTGTGGTGGCAGGCTTGCTGGGCTTTGTGGCGGTGTTTTTGTTCAGCCTGGTGGGTGTTCACGCTCGCCTGAACGGCATTGAGGCCATGGGCAATGCGCCGGTGGCGGTGGGGCAGTCATTGGGATTGGTGGCGTTGTTTTTCATGAGTGTGGTGATGATGACGTCTGCGGGCTCTACTCTGGATTCAACCTTTACCTCACTGGCCAAATCACTGGCGGTGGATCTGCCACGGCTGGTGCGTGGGGCGAAAGATCGCCTGCCAAGCATGCGCGTGGGGGCGGTGGTGATGGTGGTGTTTGCGGTGATCGGCAACCTGCCGATGTTTGCGGGCACCGATATTCTCAAGGCCACGACCGTTTCCGGCACTATGGTGATGGGGCTGGCGCCGGTGTTTTTGTTCTATGGGTTCACTCGCTGGTCGCCGTGGAGTTTTCATCTCAGTTTCTGGACGGGCCTCGGGCTTGGCATTCTTTTGGCGGCGGGGCTTATTCCGGCGAACTGGGCGATTGGGGATGGCAAGTACGCCACGCTGTTGGGCGTTAACGCCTATGGGTTCCTGATCTGCACCGCGGGCTTCTTCCTGCCTTTAGCGGTGCGCCTGCTGGCCGGGAAAACCTTGGCGGCCGGAGAAGCGCGATGACGGAAGGCCGCAGTTGCCCGCTGGCGTATCGTTATCAGCCCGCTGTTTTGTGTGCCGACCCTGTGCCGGTGGCTGAAGACGTTATTTATGTAATTGGCGGGCTCTACGGCAATCCGTTTGCGCTGGATGAAATTGAGAACATGGCCCTTGCAGAAGAGCGGCAGGGGCGCAGCGTAAAGCTGGTGTTCAACGGCGATTTCAACTGGTTTAACGCCAGTGATGAGCTGTTCCGCGATATCAACAGCCGGGTACTGAGCCATATGGCCATTTTGGGCAACGTGGATTATGAACTGGCAACTCCGAATAGCGGTGCCGGGTGTGGCTGTGCCTACCCTGAATTTGTGGGCCAGGGTGTGGTTGAGCGTTCCAATCAGATTATTTCGAGGCTACAAAAACTTGCCGGATCGCACCCGGATATTCAGCAGCGGTTGGCTGCTCTTCCAAGATATCAATGCTTGATGTTTGGAGGACTAAAGGTTTTGGTCTTGCACGGCGATCCGGAGTCTTTGGCTGGTTGGGGGTTGGCCCATGAATCCTTTGCTGCCGGCAACGAACGCAGTCTTGAGGGGTGGTTTCGGGAATCCGGCGCAGATGTAATGGTCTCTACCCATACGTGCCTCCCTGTGCTTTGGTCTGGCCGGGTTTGTGGGAGGCCTCGTGCGGTGGCCAATAACGGCTCATCCGGTATGGGCAACCTGAGCGGAGACGCAAGAGGGCTGATTACGCGCATAAGTCGCACGGTGTCAGCAGTTGAGCCTGTGGCTGGCCTGCCTTCGGTTGCCGGGTTGCACGTGGATTTGATACCTGTAGATTATAACGTCAGTGCATGGGTGGAGCAGTTCGACCAACTCTGGCCATCGGGTTCGCCGGCAGCAATATCCTATCGGAGGCGTCTTATCGAGGGCGCTTCGCTCAACCCTGGTGAGATTGTTTTCCCTGCGGCGTCATAATCTTTGTGGTGTTGGCAAATGCAGTGATTCAGACTATTCTCAGAGTGAGTATCAGGGTTTTCCGGGACGTAATTCCCCTGCCCGACTTGAAATATATTTTGTGGTCTATATAATTTAACGCTTAATTTTAAAAGCGAACCACTTAAGTTATGACTTCTGAAGGATCGAATACCACCGCCATCACCCTTCGTACCCCCACCAAGGATGATGGCTTCAGGCTCCACCAGTTAGTGGCAGAGTGCCCTCCACTGGACGCCAACTCCATTTACTGCAACCTCCTGCAGTGCAGCCATTTTGCCGAAACAGGCGTAGCTGCGGAGAAAGATGGCGATCTGGTCGGTTTTATTTCCGGATATATCCCCCCCAAAAAACCCGAAACCGTTTTTGTATGGCAGGTTGCCGTGCATGAAAAGGGTCGCGGTCAAGGCTTGGCCAAGCGGATGCTGAAAGAGATCGTGGCCCGGGAAGCGTGCAAAAACGTGACCCACATGGAAACCACGATTACCGCCGATAACGAAGCTTCATGGGCGTTGTTCCGTTCCTTTGCGCGAGATATGGGCGCAGAGATTGAGCACCATGAGCACTTCGAGAAAGGCATTCATTTTGGCGGCAAGCACGATTCTGAATTTCTGCTGCGCATTGGGCCGTTTACCAAGAAGCCCTGAGTGCCCGCACGAACAACATCAGAACCATCAATCAATCATTCTGCATTAAAGTGCCGGAAGGCAAAGAGGTAACATTATGGAAATTTTCAAGTCCACTGAATCGCAAGTACGTGTATATAGCCGCGCATTCCCCGTGATTTTTAACCGCGCCAAAAACGCGCATCTTTACACGGAAGACGGCAAGCAGTACCTGGATTTTCTGGCCGGCGCCGGTTCACTGAACTACGGCCACAATAACGACACACTGAAAAAAGCACTGCTTGAGTACATTGAGGCGGATGGCGTTAGCCAGGGCCTGGATATGTTTACGACAGCCAAGCAAGGTTTCATGGAAGCTTACAAGAAGTACATTCTTGATCCCCGTGGCCTGGACTACAAAATTCAGTTCACTGGTCCTACCGGCACCAACAGTGTGGAGGCCGCTCTGAAGCTGGCCCGCAAGGTAAAGGGCCGTTCCGGAATCATTTCGTTCACCAATGGATTCCACGGCGTAACCATGGGCGCTGTTGCGGCTACCGGTAACAAGCACCACCGTGGTGGTGTGGGTGTGCCGCTGGGCAACGTAGATTTCATGTTCTACGACGGCTACCTGGGTGAAGACGTAGACACCCTGGAAATTATGGACAAGGTGCTGTCAGATGGCTCTTCCGGTGTTGAAGTGCCTGCAGCCGTCATTGTTGAAGCCGTTCAGGGCGAAGGTGGCCTGAATGCTGCCCGTGCCGAGTGGCTGAAAGGACTGGAAGCGCTGTGTAAGAAACACGACATGCTGCTGATTCTGGATGATATTCAGGCGGGTAATGGCCGTACCGGTAACTTCTTCAGCTTTGAGTTTGCGGGTATCAAGCCGGATATCGTAACGGTTTCCAAGTCGCTGAGTGGCTATGGCCTGCCAATGGCGCTGGTGCTGTTCAAGCCGGAGCTGGACATCTGGTCTTCGGGTGAGCACAACGGAACCTTCCGTGGTAACAACATGGCGTTTATAACCGCCCGTGCTGCCATTGAGACATACTGGAAAGACGATACCTTTGCCAAAGAAGTTCAGGAAAAGGTTCAGGTACTTGGCGATGCGCTCAAGGCCATTTGCGATAAATATCCGGGTGAGTTCAAAATGAAGGGCCGTGGCTTGATGCGGGGCATCGAGGCGACCAATGCTGATATTACCGGCCCGATTACCAAACGCGCCTTTGAGCACGGCCTGATTATCGAAACCAGCGGCCCGAATGATGAAGTCATCAAGTGCCTTATGCCGCTGACAACCAGCAAGGACGACCTGAAACTGGGTGCCGAGTTGCTGGCAAAGAGTGTGGATGAAATCATGCAGGAAGGAATCCGCGAAGCGTCGTAAGACGCTTGCGCACTCAGGACATTCATTCTGCAGGGTAGCCAGGGTAGGAATATGACAAGCCAATTACATACCGTCGAGAAAATCGGCGGTACTTCGATGAGTAACTACGAAGCTGTACGTGACAATATTATTGTCGCGGATCGTAGCAAGGAAGAGCTCTACCAGCGTATTTTTGTGGTGTCTGCATACGCCGGAGTAACCAACGAGCTGCTGGAGCACAAAAAGACCGGCGAGCCGGGTGTCTATGCTCTGTTTGCCGATGCTGAATCGGATTGGGCGTGGGGTGACGACCTTACCCAGCTCATCAAGTTTATTACCGATATTAACAGCGAACTGTTTGAAGACCCGATGCTGAGGCAGCAGGCGGACCAGTTCATTACTGACCGTATTGAAGGCGTTCGCGGCTGTCTGATCGATTTGCAGCGTTTGTGTTCATACGGCCAGTTCCAGTTGGAAGAGCATTTGCTGACGGTTCGTGAAATGCTTGCCGGCATTGGTGAGGCGCACAGTGCCTTCAACACCACATTGAAGCTTCAGCAGGAAGGTATCAATGCACGTTTTGTTGACCTTACCGGCTGGCGCGATACCGAGTTGTTGCCGCTGGACGAAAAGCTGAAGCAGACATTCGAGTCTGTTGATCTGAGCCGTGAATTGCCCATCGTGACCGGTTACGCACAGTGCAAAGAAGGCCTGATGCGTACCTTTGACCGGGGCTACAGCGAGATGACCTTCAGCCGTGTGGCGGTGATGACCGACGCTCGCGAAGCGATCATTCATAAGGAATACCACCTGAGTTCGGCTGATCCCAACATTGTGGGTGCCGATAAAGTGGTTCCTCTGGGCCGTACCAACTACGACGTGGCCGACCAGCTGGCTAACCTGGGTATGGAAGCAATTCACCCTCGCGCCGGCAAAGGCCTGCGCCAGGCGGAGATTCCGCTGCGGGTGATGAATACCTTTGAGCCTGAGCATACTGGCACCCTGATCACCGGCGATTACGTCAGTGAGAAGCCCCAGATCGAGATTATTGCCGGGGCCAAGGGTGTTTTCGCCATAGAGGTGTTCGATCAGGACATGCAGGGCGAGCCGGGTTCCGACCGTCGTATTCTGGATATCCTGAGCCGCTTCAAAGTGCGCTTTATGGCCAAGGACACCAACGCCAACACCATCACCCATTACGTGGGTAGCACGCTCAAGCACGTCAAACGCGTGGTGAGTGCGTTGAAGCAGGAGTTCCCCAACGGTGAAATCAGCACCCGCAAAGTGGCGGTGGTTTCAGCGATTGGTAGTGATATAAAAATACCGGATATTCTCGTGCGTTCGGTCAAAGCACTGGCGGATGAAGAAATCAGTGTGCTGGCCATGCACCAGTGTATGCGCCAGGTTGATATCCAGTTTGTGGTTGATGAAGATAACTACGAGAAAGCGATCATCGCGCTGCACGGTGCGTTGGTTGAACCTCACAACCACGGCTACGCTATTGTTGCCGCCTGAATACTGAATACTGAAAACCAGGATGGATTCGTTGCAGGGTGTGGGCGCCTTGTGATGAATCCATCTTTGGCATGAGGTCGTATCCTCTGTAAATTGCTACCGGTACCAGGCCATGACGAATTTCGAAAGGCTGGGTCCGTCTCCTAAAATGCCCAACGATGGTGAAAGGGATTCTGTAGTAGGGCTGTATTTCAGGGATGCGTCCCGGTATGAAATGCTCACAGAGGCGACTGAGCGCCGCCTTTCTCGCAAACTGACACGATGCTACCGGGTTATCAGCGCGGAACTGATGCTGCCTGACGACACCCCTCAAACTTTCCGCGCTGTTATCGGCAGCCTTGGCGATGCTTGCGCATTTTCACCCAAGTGCCGTCGTGCCTTCCATCTTGCAAGCGCCTGTCGCAGCAAGCTCATCCAGAGTAATTTGCGCTTGGCGGTGCATATTGCTCGCCGCTACAACCAGCAAGGCATACCCATGTCTGATCTGATTCAGGATGCCAATGTGGGTCTGATCAAAGGTGCTGAGCGATTTGATCCAACCAAGGGGTTCCGTTTTTCCACCTATGCCTACTGGTGGATCAGTGAAGAGGTAAAACGCTGCCTGCAACGGGGTGTGCGCCTGGTTCATACGCCAGAGAATGTGGTGGAAGAGATTCGTAACCTCCAGAAAGTGTCTCTGCGAATGCATCAGAGCCTTGGGCGTGTGCCCTCACAAACCGAGCTGGCACGAGCGTTGGAGGCAACGCCATCGCGTATAGGCCTGCTCAGGGCGCTTGCCAGGAGAGAGATTTCAACGGATGTGCCGTTAGTTGAGGATGGCTCCATCACTTTGGGTGATAGCCTTGGGACGGGTGAGCAGGCGAGCCCTGAGCACAAAATGTCTGGTCGGGATCATCGCCGTGCTTTGAAGGCTATGTTTAGTGAACTTACCGACAGGGAGCAGGCAATCCTTTCTCGCCGCTATGGTCTTGGTTTGTCAGAGCCCGATACCCTGCAGGCAATTTCAGACGATATGGGGATCAGTCGGGAAAGAGTGCGGCAAATAGAGAAAGTGGCGTTGCGTAAGCTGCAGGCGTTGGCCGATAGGCCGGAAGCGCTTTACCGGCTCTGAGTTTTTTCACGGTGGTGGTAATGACATCATAAGTTGGCGGCTTCGGTCGCAAAGCGGACATTTGCATTGGTCTAGTAAACGGAGCTTTTCGGCTTTTTTGGGGCAGCGAATCGGCGGAAAGTTTTTTGGAGCGCGGCAACGGTGAGCTATCTGCTCACCATTTGCAGCACAAGAGACTTTGGCCAGTGATGTGTAATCCGCCAAAACTCAGAACAAGCGTTCCCCGTTATCCACTGGAGCCTCCGGTCTTACCAGAGTAACTGCGCCCTTCTCCGTCTGCACACCAGTGACCAGGCACTCCGATAAAAAGGGTCCGATCCGCAGTTCAACTTTTTCAAAATCGTCCCAAGTAATCATCACGCTGCTCCCTCGGGGTAGTTAGTCTTTTAACATTTCTGGCTCGGCAACCGCCCGGCTTTTCGCACGACCCGCGATCAATGAACCAATGACAATCAGAATGCTGGCACTCAACACGGCAAACGTAGCCTCGCCGAATCCAGCAAGGATCAATAGGATCACTGAAATGAGTGGCGCACTGTATGCCAGGGCTCCCAGTAACTGGATGTTTCCGTGTTTTACACCATGGTCCCAGGTAAAGAACGCTACGCCCACCGGTCCGAGGCCCAGCCCGATCACGCCAATCCATTCCGTTGCGCCCTCCGGCCATACCGTTTCTTCCCACAAAAGGTGGCAGACCAACGCCAGAATGGCCGTAACACCGCAGAACCAGCCCACTGCATCGGTCGGTACCGAGCGAACCAATCTGCTAAGAACGGAATAAGATGACCAGATCAGAGCGCAGGACAGAGCCACCAGGTAACCCGGCAGGTTCTCCCAGGCAAATCCGTCTGCATTACGGCTGATCAACAACCAGCAACCTGCCAGCGCAACCATGGCCCCAACGATGTACTGAGCTCGCAATTTCTCGCCTGGCAGCAAGGCCGACAGCAGAACGATCAGTAGCGGCCAGAGGTAAGCCAGAAGACTGACTTCAACGGCAGGGGCCAGCGTCATGGCCTTGAAGTAGGCAAAGTGATAACCGAACAAGCCAACGATGCCGATGCACCATGCAAGTGGCGACTGCCGTAAATAACGCACACCGGAATGCCCCGAGAAGATCCAACGGCTGCACATCAACAGGAAAGCGATGCCGAAGGTCATGGCCATGAGCTGAAACTCTGGAATCTCGCCACCGGAAAGCTTGGTCAGCAATGCCAAAGTGCCCCATAACAGAACCGAAATTGACCCGATCCAGGTTGCGGCGTTAACGGATGCCATGAAGCCCTCCCCGAAATTCTCATGTGTGAATGATTTCAGAAGGGTATCCAGTGCGAAGAAGAGAAACTTTCGAATCCTGGCGGAACTATTTCGAAATACGGCGGAAGTGGCTGGGCGCTTTGCCAAAGTGGGCTCTGAACCGGTCGCTAAATGCTGATAACGACGAATAGCCGACAGCGTCAGCAACTTGCTGGAGACTGAGCCCCGACTGCTCCAAAAGCCGCCAAGCTTCTTTCATTCGCAACTCCGTGAGGTATTGATGCGGCGTCATGCCGACCTGGCGCCGAAACAGATCGTTCAACTGCCGAATGCTCAGATGTGCCACGGCAGCCGTTTCGGCCAAGGACAAGCGTCGGCTGAAGTTTTCGTCCAGAAATTGTTTTGCGGCGTGAACTCTGCGGTCCAGCTTTAGCTGACTTCCATGGCGCTCCTGAAGCAACTGAATAAGCAGGAGTAGCATTTGATGTTGGGTAAAATCCGACTCAGTCCCATTTTGGAGCTGTGCGTGAAGGAACTGGACGTAATGGAGCAATGCTGGATCTAGGTCTACGAAACAAGGCAGCTTATCTAGCGCCGGGGCCAAGCCTTCGGGAACGTCTGCAACCAAAAACCGGTTATCGTCGGTCGCAGCGTATCCATGACCAATTCCTGCGGGAATGATTGCTGCTCGACGCTGAGCAACCTCGCCTTCCCTGGCATCTACTGACAGAGATAATGTTCCGGCTAAGGGTAGTACCAGTTGATGATGGTCGTGGGAGTGACTTTTCCCCTCATCATCGTACGTTCGTATGTGCAGGCCAATCTCTGAATGCTTCATGTCACCAGTATAATCAGAAACATTTGAGAGTCCTCACACAACCACTCCTTGGAAATTCAGTTTAATCATCCAGACATCACCCCTGTCAGGCCTGGCTGACCACGACGAAGTGACCCGTGAACAACGAGTCGAAACGGACTTTTCTATAATGCCCAAGAAAATGACAGCGTCCCAAAACTGAAGTTATCTTTATGACGCTCGTCTTCGCTTGTCGAGGCACGCAGTGTGACGGAGGCCAGCAGGTGATCCCACTGCCAGGTAGCGCCCAGACCGAGCTGACCAATCAGCGGCCCTTCGTCAAAACGATAAGCCCCGGCATTGTCGTCAATATAGGAATAGCCTACATACTCCACGCCCAGCCCAACATACACTGACCAGCTACTGCCTGAATCCTTGAAAGAGCCCGGCAGGGCGATGGTTGAAGAGGTGCCTGCGTAATCCGGCACAAAATTTATTGGAAGATGCCTACCAAGCTGCCAGACCAACCCGGCTTTTGCAGAAGTTCGAAAACTCGACAATAGTGCAGCCCCAATCACCGATACACGCTGTTCAATGTTGCCGCCCTGCCCGAGTTGCAGCAGCTTTCGGCCATGCGCACCCTGAATGCCACCCACCACATCGGTTTCAAGCTGATTGCCCCATCCTTGCGGCTTGTCGCTTCCAGTGGCTTTATGCACCCATTTCTGAACCGACTCGGCACCGCTTTCGGGCCCAATAACACCGATGTGAGCGCCAAAACCGGTTATCGTATCGGCGTCCCAGCTCCAGAGCGTGCCGCTGAATGACAGGTGGCCGGCATAGGGAATGTCGTCGAATTGCGGATTTTCAACCGTGATATCTTCAGGCGTAACCATGAATTGCCGCAAACTCAGTGTAACCGCATGCTCTGAATCAGAAGCACCGATACCGGGCAGAAAGCGCAGCCCATCACGAAGAGTTCGGGCAAATCTTGCCGACTTTCCATCGTTCTCATCAGCGGTGTCCGTCAGATACGACAAGCGTACCCCGTTTGTATATCCGCGGTCGGATCCGGTAAGCAGGTCGTTATCCCAGGACAGGTTCACGACTTCTGCCTTCAGGCTGGCTGGCAAAACGCTAATAACGAAAAACAGCAGGAGGGTACATTCGCAGCGGCGACTCAAGTCCATCCCTCCCATCAACGTCGTCAGATCTCAGAGCAACACAGGTTCCGGCAACCAACCCGCCAGCCCCATGAAATGGAAAAGGATGGTCAGGCCGCCAAAAATCAGGACCAGGGCAATGCCCAACTGGCCACCCGGGGCCATGAAGCCACGACGCCCACCCTTCAGTGTTCGGGACTTCCGGGCCAGCAGCGCCGGAACAATACAGGCCCAGACCGCCGCAGCCGCACCGGCATAGCCAATGGCAAGAACGAAGCCAAACGGAAAAAACAACGACAGCAGCAATGGCGGAATAAACGTAATTGCCCAGGTTTTGGAGCGCCCTTTGCGATCATTATCGAAGCCCAGCAGGTCGGCCATGTAATCAAAGGTGCCCAAGCCAACGCCGACAAAAGACGACAGAATGGCAGCCGTTGAGAAAGCGCTGATGGTGGTCGCCACCCGCTCGGAATTGATGGCAAAACCAAGGGCGGCGAGCAAAACATCCACGTCACCACCCTGGGCGACCACCGGGCCGAAGTCCGCTCTTGGCAGATTGCCAAATATGCTGAACAGCCACACCAGGTAGAACATCAAAGCCACCAGTGTACCGCCCAGAATGGCTTTCTGGGCGGTACTTTCCTCGCCATAATAGGCGCGCATTGATGCCACCGAATGATGATAGCCGAAAGATGTCAGCGCCACTGGCAACATCGCCATCGCATAGGGCGCATATTGGCCGTCGGCATTTGCGGTATCAAACAGAATAGCCAGGTCAATTCTGACCGCTAGCCCAGAGACGCCGAGTACAAAACTCACCAGCATGAAAGTGATGAGCACCACCGAAAGTCGGTCCACTGCGCGGGTTGAGTGCCACACTACCAAAGAGGACAACAGGACAAAAATAACCGAAGCCAGCTTACTGTCGACTCCGGTCATGCTCTGCAGGATCAGGCCAGACGACGTGATGTAGGCGTACAGGAGAATGCCGCCAACAAAGTACACCGTCAGATTACTGAATGCGTTCACCCGGGAGCCGAGCAGAGATTTGGTAACGGTATTGAACGATGCCCGCAAACCGAAGTGTTTGAAGGCTTCCAGCAGCATCCAGCCGGACAGTGTCATCACCACCATGGTAAGCACCAGTGCCAGGCTGGACCAGGTCGTCCAGGCACCTGCACCGGAACTGGGCAAGCCCAACATACCGGCACCGACGCAAACACTGGCAATAATACTCGCCCCGCCAATCAGGGAAGGCCTGGCTCTGGATTCTGCGCGCTCGGTCAATGGGCCTCCGTCGTCGCGTATCAGCTTTTGGATTTAACAGCGGCCGCATGATACCGCTTTGAATTTGCCGACACTACGGGCAGAAATAACGCTAGAACTGATTCTATTAGCAAAATCTTGAATGCCGATCTGCCGGGAAAAAGAGCTTGGTTTGAAATACGAGGCGAATATCCGCTTTCTGTTTAAAAGAAAGCAGAACAGGTGGTTTCGAAATTCAAAGACCGTGGCTGGAATGCAGCAGGAAGAACCAGGCGCCGACGGTGAGTTGGCAGACAACGGCTACGAGTGTCAGAACCAGTCGTAAACGTAAGTACCAGGCGGGCCAATACTCTTTCATCCAGCGTACATCAGTGATGTAGAGCGCAAGGTAGGCCAAAGTGTAAACCGCGATCTGCGCCGGTGTGCTCAGCAACAGGCCAACGCCTGCGACAACAAAGAACACTTGGCTCAGAAGCATGGTCACCAACGGCGACTGTTGGTAGCATCGGTTATCCAGTTGCATGGCAATAGGCCAGTAAACACCCGCCATGAATGCCAGAATGCCTGCGCTGTAGAGGTAAAAATAGTTCAGCAGGGAAACACTGTATTGTGGCATTGCAAAAATAGCCGCAATGCAGGCAATGAAGGGTACCAACCCCGCCATTCCAACAAAGAATGCCAGTCTTGCTACTGAAATCATGCTTTTCGCCCCGCAGTTTGCTGTGTCTGAACCCGGATGCGCAAAGGCTCTACAGCCGATGGTTCCATGCCGATCATCTCGTTGTACGTAGAAGGGTGAACAACCTGGGATTCTTTGATGGTGAAGTTGGCGAGCGCTTCCTGAAGCTGTCGGGCGCTACGAAAAAGGCAGGTCACCCCATTTTTATCGGTCAGCAAAAGCTGCTTGTGGCCAAGGCTCAGCCTGGCCATGTACTGCTGGCCTTCAATGGATATGATTTCCAGCAGGTCTATGGCCTGCATGGGCTGGGTAGCGAGTTGTTCCAGTGTGATGCGCACGGCCAGGCTCCGGGATATCTGAATCTTCAGAACTTACGAGGCCATGGACTTTTAAGATCATTCCGCCAGTGAATGGCACTGGGCGTGTTGTGGGCAATACACCATGTGGTCGTTCACCATACCGGTGGCCTGCATGAATGCATAAACAATGGTTGGGCCAACAAAGTTAAACCCTGCGCGTTTGAGCGCCTTGGACATGGCCTCGGATTCTGGCGTGGTAACGGGTACCTCATCAAAGCTGCGCCAGTTGTTTTGAATGGGTGCGTGGCCGACAAACGACCAGAGAAAATCTGAAAACCCCCTGCCTTCTTCCTGCAGTTTCAAAAAGCCTTTGGCGTTTTTGATGATCGACTGCACTTTCAGCCTGTTTCGTACAATGCCAGGGTTCGCTAACAACTCCGCCACCTTGGTATCGTCGTACTGAATGATCTTCTCCGGATCGAAGTTGTTATAGGCAGCCCGATAGCTTTCCTGTTTACGCAGAATGGTTATCCAGCTCAGGCCGGCCTGTTGGCCATCCAGGCAGAGTTTTTCGAACAAAGCCAGGTCGTCGTATTCCGGGCGCCCCCAAACGGTGTCGTGGTAGTGCACGTAAAGTGGATCGGTGCCGCACCATGAGCAGCGCTTGGCGATGGTTTGCGCCGTTTGGGTGTTTTTGTTGTCTGGCGAAGCTGGCATGGTTGGTTCCCTGTAATTCCACTCAGCGTTGGGCGTGAATTTTGCGATAAAACAGTGGCTCCCAGTGCGTTTCCAGGTGCTTGGCCGTATTCAGGTTGTAGTCATCAGGTGGCGGCTCCAGCAGTGTGATTCTGGGCCATGAGCCATTTTTATTACTTGGGTTCTGCCTGTACACCAGCGTGCACAGAAAGCCTTCTGTGTAAAAGGCACAGGCTTGCCAGTGGCCTTCAGGCTGGTCGCCGTAGAGTTCGAAATTCCTGTGCACTTCCAGCGTTTGCAAGTTGCCGGCAATGCCACGGCCAGTGGCCTTGAGCCAGGCTTCTTTGAGTGTCCAAGCCTGAAGGAAGGCTTCGGGGTCGTCCTCTTGAAATAGCCATTCCTGCTCCACCGGGGAGAACCAGCGTTTTACCACCTTTTGCCATTGTGGATATCGTTTGCTGGGTTCAATGTCTATGCCCAATGCTGAGTCGTATTGGGTGGCGCAGGCAGACAGCCCGTAACTGTGGCTCAGGGAGAGATTCCAGCCTGCCGGGCAGGCAGCGGCTGTTGGCCGGCCTTCAACCGGGCAACACAGGTCAGGCTCTATTGAGCCTGCTTTGCTCAAAGTCTGGCGGATTAACCATCGGCTGGTAAGGAACTCAACCGCGCGATCGCCACTTAGTTGGGCGAACCGGTCGAGCTCATGAGCGGTCAGCCAGCCCGGTGCTACGTCGGGTACTTGCCCGGTCTGGTGACACAGCCTTATGGTGGGCTTTTGCAGAACGCCGCCGGAATCAGGGTTGGAGCCGTTGGATGAGCCAGCCATCACTTTCCCTCACGTATTCAAAGCGATCGTGAAGGCGGCTGGGCCGGCCCTGCCAGAATTCGATGCGCTCAGGCACCACTCGGTAGCCACCCCAAAAGCCAGGTAGTGGCACCTCGCCTTCGCTGAACTTGCGTTTCATTTCCGCCACTTTCTGTTCAAGCAGCCCTCTTGAAGTGATGGCCTTGCTCTGCTCGGAAACCCAGGCACCAATCTGGCTGCCCCTTGGGCGCGAAGCAAAGTACTTGAGGGATTCGGTTTTACTGACCTTCTCTACCTTGCCCTGAATTCGTACCTGGCGGTTCAGGCCAATCCAGGGAAACAACAGCGCCGCCCGTGGGTTTTCAGCAATCTCGTGAGCTTTACGGCTCTCATAGTTGGTATAGAACACAAACCCGCGGTTATCAAAATACTTCAGCAGAACCGTGCGCAAGTCGGGCATGTTGTCGGCACCTGAGGTGGCGAGGGACATGGCATTAGGTTCGAGAATGCCAGCATCGCGCGCGTCTCCGAACCAGGCTTCGAACTGTTGCACCGGGTCATTGCTCAGGGCCTCGCGATCGAGCCCTTCACTTTCAAAATCGCGACGCATATCGCTGATGTCCATAAAAGCCTGCCCTCACATGCTCAAATTTAAAAAAGACGTACTCAAAAGAGTTTATTAGCTGAGCTCTATACGAAGGTTCAGGATATAGAGTTCGGTTTCCTGTGTCAGCGGTTGCGGCACAGTGGCTGACAAACTGGTGCTCACCCGACTATCCTTGTGGAAGGGATTTACTCGAATTCCACTGACTGTAAGGAGATAACAGTGGCCGAAAGCCGTCAGCGCAATCGCCTTCCCGAAAATCTGGTAATCGGCGCGATTATACTCATCGTGTTATACAGCCTCGCCGGCTTTCTGGTGCTGCCCTGGTGGTTGAAACGTGCCTTGCCTGATCAATTGGCACAACATATGAGCTGGCAGGCAGATATTGCCGAGATCAGCAGTAACCCGTTTGCATTGAGCGTTGAGGCCCTGAATCTGTCGGCCCACGATAGCGACAACCAAAAGGTTGTGGGGTTTGAGCGTTTATATATCAACCTCAATTTCTTTGAGCTGATTCGCGGCATTGTCGGGTTCGAGGCGATTGAACTGGACGAACCGTTCATCCGTGTGGACTTGCTTGACGATTACAGCGTGAACTTTGTCCGGGACTTCCAGGCTGCCAGTGCACGTGATGAGGGGCTGGCTGATGAGTCCACTGAGCCAGAGGAAGGTCAGTCGCCTCCCTTGCTGTATTTTCAGCAACTCAATATTAATGGAGGTGAGTTGCTGTTCCGGGATTTTACCAAGCCGGAAATGGCAGAGTTCCGCATTATGCCTCTGGATCTTACCTTGAGCGATCTGGCTACCTGGCAGAGGGATGACCGCAACAGTGATTATCACCTGCAGGCAGCCAAAGGTGATCACAGTGTTGAGTGGCAGGGTAACCTGAGCATTACACCGCTCTATTCCAGCGGAAGTCTTGCTATTTCGGGGGTCGACCACAAAACGATCGGGCATTTTCTTGCACCCTATCTGCCCTACGGTTTGCTCGGCGGCAAAGTAAGCGTGGCTTCCGATTATGAGCTACAGGCAGGAGACACTCTGCAACTCACCACTACCAATGGCAGAGTGTTGGTGGAAAATCTGGCTGTTGCGCCGAATAGACAGGCAGAGCAGGCTCGGTTGAGCGCAGTCTCAATCGCCATCAACGATATCGGGTTTGATCTCCGCGCCCGCGAAGCCAGGGTTGGGCAAATTACCTTGGCGCAGCCAGATGTTGCGTTGGCTCGGAACAACCGCGGAGAGATCGACTGGATTGCCTCACTTGCTGAGTTTTCCAAAGAGAGTGAAGCGGGCAACGAAGGAAAGGCTCCCGAGTCGGGCGAGCCTGCACCCGCGGAAACTCAACAGCCGTTTCGCTGGTCGCTAGCTGGTATCGATGTGTCTGAGGGCCGTGTGCTTTGGCAGGACCAGCAGCCTGGATCGCCGGCGGAGCTAGTAATTGAGCCGCTATCCCTGTCTATCGGTAGCGTGAACAGCGCTATGGAAGATCAGGTGCCGTATGAGCTTCAGGCGGCTCTGGGTAGCGGTGGCACGCTTTCCGCAAAAGGCCAGCTAACGCCTCAGCCTTTTACGTTGGAGGCCGCCATCTCAGGTTCAGGCATTCTCTTGGCGGTTTTTGAACCCTATTTGCAAGAATCCGCCAATCTCGCCATTGCTGGCGGCACACTGGGGTTGGATGGAAACCTGGATCTGGATGGCCAGCAGGAGCCTTTAACCGGCACCTTCAGCGGTACCGCAGAGGTTTCCGGTTTGAATCTTCAGTTGCCGGACAGCAAGGAGCGCCTTGTGTCATGGCAGACTTTGCGCCTGGCCCCCATTGAGTACAACGTGCATCCGGCCCGGCTGGAAATCGGCACGGTGACACTCGCTGAGCCAGCGATTAACCTGGTGCGTAACCCGGATAACATACACAACGTTGAACAAATCAGCCTGGCTTCCGCAACGGCCGATGCGGCCGAGCCCGCACCGGAGGAACCCGCAGATGAACCTGGGCTTATCTTCCGCATTGGCCAGTTGGTGATTGAGCAAGGCGCTCTGGATTACACAGATCGTACCCTTAATCCGGCTTTCACTACCTCTATAGACAGGCTCAACGGCACGGTTTCCGGCCTCAGCAACGTGTCGCCACAGCAGGGTAAGGTAGCCCTGAAAGGCCGGATAGGAAACAGTGCGAGTATCGATTTTGATGGCACAATCGGCACCCTGGGCGCGGAGGAGACCAACAGTCTTACACTGGTGATGAAAAACCTCTCATTGCCCGCTCTTTCGCCTTATTTGGGGCGTTATCTGGGCTATAGCATCGACAGCGGAAAGCTGGAACTGGATCTCGACTATGAGATCACCGGTAGCCAGATAAAAGCCTCGAACCGGGTGATTATGGATCGCCTTGGGCTGGGCCAGTCGATTGCCAGTAAAGACGCCGTTAATGCTCCCGTGAAGCTGGGGCTGGCGCTGCTGCGGGACAGCGATGGTGTTATTGACGTGAATGTGCCAGTCAGCGGCGATTTGAGCAGCCCGGATTTCAGGGTCGGCCAGGTGGTGATGCGAACGTTTGTGAATTTGTTGGCGAAAGCAGCAACATCGCCGTTCAGTATGCTGGGTTCTATTGCTGAGCTTGCGGGCTTGAGTGGCGAAGAACTTGGCCAGGTAAGTTTTGAGCCGGGTACAAGCAGGCTGGTCCAGGGTGAGGCAGAGAAGCTGGCGGCTTTAGGCAAAGCCCTGCTGGATCGCCCGAACCTGTTACTGAATGTTCGCGGTGGCGTTTCGCCTGAGACTGACGGGCTCGCGCTGCTGCGTGATGAGATGGAGGCAAGCCAGGGCGGCGAGTTGACAGAGCAAGCCTGGGAGGAGGCCCGCGAGGCGTATCTTGCTGGCGAGCGGTCATTGGCGCCAGAGACGCTGAGTAATCTCGCCAATACCCGGGGTACTGCGTTGATGGAGATACTGCGCGATACCCACGGTGTACCAGGCAAGCAGCTATTTCTTCTTGAACCCTCCCGCGATGCGACTGTGTCGGAAGATGGTCAGGTTATCGTAGGCTTCACTCTGGATACCCGCTAAGGAATACATGCAACACACAACCGCATTCAAAAGGAACACAACGCGTGCCCAAGGCTAGCAGTCATTTCTTTGCCTACGTTTCCCGTTTGCGCTGGATCAAGCGTTGGGGGTTGATGCGTAACGCCATAGAAGAAAACGTAGCAACCCACTCCTGGGAAGTGGCCACCCTGGCCCACGCCTTGGCCATGATCCGCAACCGGCACTTTGGCGGGCAGGTAAATGCCGACAAGATTGCTGCAGCCGCGCTTTATCATGATGCAACTGAGGTTATTACCGGCGATATGCCCACCCCGGTGAAGTATCACTCCAAGGTTATGCGAGAGGCCTTTGGCGATATTGAGCATAAGGCAGAATCGGAGCTACTGGCGTTGTTACCAGAGGATTTGCGCGAAGACTTTGCGCCTTATCTTCAGGAGTCTCAATTGCCAGAAGGGGATCGCGAACTGATCAAGGCGGCAGATCGTTTGTCAGCCTGGTTAAAATGCCAAGCGGAAGTTCGTGCGGGGAACCGCGAGTTTGAGCCAGCTGAGAGGCAGATCAGGCAAAGGCTTGAGGAAGAAGGGTTGCCGGAGGTGAACTACTTTATGGAGGTGTTTGCGCCAAGCTATGAAGAGCCTTTGGACAACCTGCTGGGATAGGGCCCAGCAGGTTGTGTTTGCTTCACGCTTGCAACAATCAGGAGTTGCTTGCGCTACCCACTATGCCGCCACGCAAACCATCACGTTGCAGTGATTGGCGAACAGCATCTTCCGGGCTTCCGGCCAGTTCCCGGAACATACCCATAGAACCAAGCAGAGCAGAAGACTCGTAAGGTACAAATACCCGCTCGCCGTCTTTTGCCATGTTCGGAAGCACCTTGATGTAGCTTTGCCCCAGCAGGTAGCCGATAACGGTCTGCTTGTTTTCTTCTGTATCGCCCATGGCACTCAGTACCAGGCGGATGGATTCCTGCTCACCCTGGGCTCGCAAAATGGCCGATTCTTTATCACCCTGAGCGTTAAGAATGGCAGATTCACGTTGGCCCTGAGCCTTGGCAATGGCTGCAGATTTTTCACCCTCGGCCTCGGTCACCGTGGCCCGGCGTTTACGCTCGGCGGCCATCTGCAGGCGCATGGCCTCTTCAACTTCTTCCGGCATACTGATGTCCTGAACTTCCACCCGGGTCAGCTTTACGCCCCACTTTGAGGCCGCTTCTTCCATTTCAGCCTGAATGGCGTTGTTCACTTCAGCGCGGGATTCGAACAGCTTGTCCAGTTCCATTTTGCCCACGACTGAGCGCAGGGTGGTTTTAGCCAATACTTCTACCGCCTGGCTCATGTTGGCCACTTCGTATACCGCACGGCGGGGGTCGATGATCTGGTAATAGAGCGCGCCATTGATCTTCACAGTCACGTTATCGGTGGTTACTACTGGCTGGCCCGGGAAGTCCATGACCGTTTCCCGGCGGTCGATGCGGGTTTCGTCAGACATCATCGGGTGGTATTCCTCGCCCATGCGCATGTAGCGGATCATGGTGATGGGGCGGGGCCGTTCGACAAAGGGAATAATGATGTTCACACCACTTTCCAGAACGCGGTTGAAAGAGCCCAGACGCTCAATAACCATCACTTCTGACTGCCGGATAATCACCAATCCTTTTGCGATGACAAAGACGCCGATAGCGACAACAATCAGGCTGATGATCAGCCCTGGTGTAATAAACGCTTCCATACTTATTGTTCCTTGTGTGTGGCTGAGTGAACGATGGCAGTTGTGCCATCAAATTGTCTGAAGATAACCTCGGTTCCTTCCGGGAAATCGGTGGCGCCGGTATTGTCGTCCCTCAGGCGATAAAAATCGCCGTTGATCTTGATGCCGGTAGCACCATCAAAATCCCGCTTGAGGGTGCGATAGCGCACGCCTTTCTCCACACCGGTACCTGTGGTTCCGTAGGCCACGCCTTTGGGGGAGAAGCGCGGGCGAATCCAGCGAATCATAATGGGTACCAGCAGGCCCGAAAATACGCCCATGCCAGCCAGCTGCCACTCAAACGACATGCCGACGTAGGCCAGTGTGGCGGTGAGAGCAGCGGCTATAGCCAGCGCCAGCAGCAGAAATATGCCATAAGCTAACTCAGCCAGGCCCAGTGCAAGGGCCAGAATCAGCCAAAAATGCGTAAGACTCCATTCCATACAGAAAGTCCGCAGGTTCAGGGTTAAAGAAATCCGCGAGATTGAACTCCCGGAAGGTGGATTGTACCCAAAAGCCCGGGCTGAATCCGAGTGGCCCGCGCGTCGCGTAACATAGAAATTCAAGGCCATAGGCTGTTCAGAGGCAGTTGATAGAGTATCTTCTTTAAGCAGCACAACACACAACAAGAGTGCAAAGCCCATGAAAGATCTGAAAAACAAAGTGGTGGTAGTGACCGGTGCTGGTTCTGGTATCGGTCGAGCTCTGGCGAAAGCCCTGGCAGTGCGGGGCTGCAGGCTGGCGCTGTCAGACGTTAACGAAGAAGGCCTTGCGGAAACCGCAGCTGCAGTATCGGGTTCGGAGGTTAAAACTTACAAGCTGGACGTTGGCGACAAGGATGCGATTTACGCCCATGCAGCGGAGGTGGTGCAGGATTTCGGCCAGGTTAATGTGATCATCAATAACGCAGGCGTTGCGCTCTCTGCCACGGTGAGAGAAATGTCTGACGAAGACTTTGCGTGGATCATGGATATCGACTTCTGGGGTGTTGCCCATGGCACCCGTGCCTTTTTGCCGCACCTGATTGCCTCTGGCGATGGCCATGTGGTGAATATATCCAGTGTGTTTGGCCTGATTGGCGTGCCCACGCAAAGTGCTTACAACGCGGCCAAGTTTGCAGTTCGTGGCTTTACAGAATCCCTGCGCCAGGAAATGAAAATGGAGAAGCTGCCGGTGGCGGTAAGCTGTGTGCATCCGGGCGGCATTCGTACCAACATCGCCAACTCTGCACGCATGAGCAGGCTCGACAGCGCGGCGGAGTTGCGCAAGTCGTTCGACAAGATTGCCATGACCACGCCGGAAAAAGCTGCAGAAATCATTGTAAAAGGCATTCTCAAAAATGAATCCCGCATTCTTGTCGGGCCGGATGCATGGGGTATAGATGCCATTAACCGGTTACTGGGGTCGGCTTATCAGCCTTTGGTGGAGCGCTTTACTCGCAATAAGCTGATTGTTTGAACACCCTGAGCTGAAATTTCCTGAAGTGGGCAGAAGGGCCGCTGGCTTGCCTGCCCAAGTGCGGTATTCTTACGGTTGTTATTCCGACACCGCAAGGAGCCGCATTTTTTATGTGCGAACTACTGGCCATGAGCGCCAACACACCCACTGACCTTTGCTTCAGCTTCACTGGCCTGACTCGCAGGGGTGGCGACACCGGCCCCCACAAGGATGGCTGGGGCGTGGCGTTTTATGAGGGTAAGGGTGTGCGGGCATTCCACGATGTAGATGCCAGCGCCAACTCCCGGCTTGCTGAAGTGGTTCAGACCCACCCGATCAAAAGCGAAGTGGCGATTTGCCATATTCGTCAGGCCAATGTGGGTGAAATCTGCCTGGCCAATACCCACCCGTTCATGCGCGAACTCTGGGGCCGTTATTGGGTGTTTGCCCATAACGGCCAGCTGTCTGAATTCCAGTCATCGCCGGGGTTTTACGAGCCGGTTGGCGGCACCGATAGCGAGGCGTTGTTCTGCGAAATCCTCAACCATCTGCGCAGCCATTGCGACAGGAATGATTCGGCCGAGGTAACTACACAGCATCTGGTGGAACTCTCGAAGACGTTTGCAGGACAGGGCGTTTTCAACCTTTTGCTGAGCAACGGCGATTGGCTGTTCACCTACTGCACCACCAAAATGGCCAGCATTACCCGCCGCGCCCCGTTTGGCCCGGCAAGGTTGAAAGATGCGGATGTGATTGTGGATTTTGAATCTGAAACCACGCCGAACGATATTGTAAGCGTAATCGTGACTGAACCGCTGACCAGCGATGAAGAATGGGATATTTACCAGCCCGGCGAATGGCGGTTGTGGCGCAAGGGTATTGTGGAAGCCAAAGGCATTGCAGTTAACGAACAAAGTGGTACTGCGGCTAACTAGGCAGGCCAGCGTTGTATTGCTGGCTTGCCTGGTTGTGCGCTGGAATTACTGCAGGGTTTTACGGTTTCCGTTCTGGTATTGAGGTGCGATGTAAGATTGAATCTCCGCTTTGAATCGCGCGATCAGCTCACTGTTGTCATGATCCCAAGGGTGATACCCCGGTTTGAAGTAACTGAACCATGTGGGGATCAGGCTTGAGAAAGTACCGTTCTTACCCCACATGCGCCACAAGCCACGACCAGTATCGGCGATCGAAAAGCCTTTGGTGTCGCTCAACACCATACGGCCCGTGAAATAAGAAGCCATCACACCCAGAGCGGCCGTGCTGAACACAAGGTAAAAGGTTCGCTCGGCGTAGGTGCCGCCCACTTCCTGAAACACATCGTAGGCAACCGCCTTGTGCTCAGTTTCCTCAATGGCATGCCATGCCCAGAGCGGGCGCATGGTGTCGTGCATGCGCTCGCGCACATCGTCGCGCTCCAGAAGCATATCCGCCATCATGGCTGTCATGTGTTCCAGCGCACAGGTAATGGCAAGTTGGTGACGCTTCGGCAGCATTTTGGCTGCATCCAGAACAACTTTCAGGTGCTTTTCCAACTCCTCAACCGGCATGCCCTGGTCCCGAACATGCTGGTTCATGGCCATGTGCTCCAGAGAATGCATGGCTTCCTGGCCGATAAAACCCCGCACTTCGGCTTTCAGTTTGGGATCGTTAATCTGATCCCGATAGGCACGCACAGAATCCACAAAAAACTGCTCGCCCTGAGGAAAGAGCACCGAAAGTGCGTTCATCATGTGGCTCAGAAAAGGGCTGTCCTCCAACCAGTACTGGGGCACCTGCTCATCAAACTCGAAGCCCATGCGCTGGGCCTTGATATTGACGTTATCCGGCGTCTTTGAAGCCCGATTGGCTGCTGTGGCCTGCTGCTCGACGGCTTTTGTACTCAGCATGGGTCTACTCCTCACATTGGCTGATGACATGGCTTCAGTGTGTCGGAGTCGACTGTCGGGATGAATGCGAAAGCAGGCCGGTCACCATTCAAAATGGGACAGTGCGGCGGAAAAGTTGGCCAACGCGACGGAACACCAGGTGCAACCGGCCCCACTGCCATGGCTGCAGGCTTCTGCTAGAGTCTTTAAGAAGTACTCACTCAGGCAAACAAGGGCAACCTATGGCGACCTCCGGGCCGGAAAAAGAACGGCAGATGCTGGGACTATTCCTGGTGCCAGGCGTGTATATGCGGCTGTTGGCTCAGACTGTAAAGCAGCTCGGCCATAACGAGCGCCTGCTCTACGAAGGCCTGAACTTCAGCTCCGAAGACCTGAAAGCCAACAACAGCCGAGTGTTTGTAACCGATGCCATCGTTATGGCCGAGCGCGCCGTGAAGCTGGCGGGCACAGACGGGCTGAGTTTTGTGCTGGCCCGGGAGTTGCGGGTAACTATTCATGGCACCCTTGGATTTGCCGCGCTAACCAGCCCTACCCTTGCCGGAGCCCTTGATTCGGTTCGCCGTTATCTGCAGCTACGGGCTCCATTTCTGAGCATGAGCCAGGCAGAAACCGAAGACAGCGTGCTGGTGAAACTATGCACAGAATTCGACGTGCCCGGCCTTGCACCGTTTCTGGTAGAAACCGTTTGCACAACACTGGTGATGCTCACCGAACAACTGCTCGACCGCAGCGATGCGGAAAACCGCGGATTCTCCACAAGCGACGGCAAACTGCCCGGCGTCAGTGTGCGCCTGAAGGGCCCAGAGCCGGCTTACTACCGCCAGTTTGCAGACCAGCTACCTGTAAAATTCGAGTATAACCAGCCAGACGAACTCCTGGTGCTCCCGAAAGCACTGCTGGATGTGCGCATGAGACTGGCTGATGCGGAAGCGTCTCGCATGGCCAGCGACGAGTGTGAGTTCGAATTGCAAAAAGCACTGAAAGAACAGGGCGACCTGGCCTTGGCCGTACGCAACCTGCTGCGCCTGACCCCCGGGCCACTGCCCTCCCTGGAGGTTATGGCAGAACGCTTCTGCGTTTCCTCACGCACACTAAAGCGCCGGTTGGCGGACCGCGAAACCAGCTACCGCGAAATCGTGGAATCAGTACTCAAAGACCGCGCCATTCAGCTCTTGCGCTACACCAACCAATCCGTAAGCGAAATCGCCTACGAACTGGGCTATGCCGACCTCTCCAACTTTAGCCGAGCCTTCAAAAAATGGACCGGAAAATCCGCCAGCGAATTCCGCGAAGGCGGCCCCGACCCCGCACCGGAATTAGGGCCATGACCAACGTCTAAAGTATTTGGAGGTATCGCAAGAGTCGAAGGACGGAGGGTGGCGCATATTCTCCGCCAGGAAAAAGATGTCTGAGCGAAGCGAGTTATTTTTCCCAAGGAGAATATGCGCCACCCTCCGGCCCAGCACCCAAGTCAAAGACCTTGCAGAACCAACTCCTCAACCCCATATAAAAGTCACAAACAACCGCCCCCCGGAGTAGCAATGATCAACCGCCCAGATACACACAGCAAACTGTTTGGATACCTCCTCTGGATCTTCGGATTTCTGGGCGCACACCGCTTTTATTACGGCAAACCTATCACCGGAACCATCTGGTTCTTTACGTTCGGATTCTTTCTGATCGGCTGGATAATCGACTTCTTCCTGATCCCCTCCATGGACGAACAGGCAGACAGCAGGTTTAGAGAAGGCGAAGTCGACTACAACATCGGCTGGCTACTACTTACCTTCACCGGCGTATTTGGCCTGCACCGAATGTACATGGGCAAATGGATCACAGGCATCATCTACCTGCTGACCGGCGGCCTCTTCCTGATTGGAATTCTCTACGACTTCTGGACATTAAACGACCAGATCTCAGAGCGTAACCGCGAAGTGAAATTCAACTAGCCATACCCTGCTCCAGCTCCACCAAACCGTCCTCCAGATAGTCCAGCATCCGCTGGAGGCTCGGTAGGGTGCGGCGACACCCGACCAAACCAAACTCCACCTGATCGTTATAGCTGGTCAGTGTCATGTTTAATGCCATGCGATCCATGGCAATCGACACCGGATACATACCCTCCAGCTTGGCGCCGTTCCAGTAAGAAGTCTCTTTCGGCCCAGGAACGTTTGAAATCACCACATTGAACGTTTGCCACTTTGGAGCCATGCCAGTAAGAAGGTGAAAGCACGCCGGCGCCAAGGTAAGCGCGGTATAGTTCAGAATTTCTTCAGGCGACATGTGAGCGTAGCGATCCTTTGCTTCCTGCATGCCCTGATGAATCTTCTTCAGCCGCTCACCTGCGTGGTGTTCGTCCGTATGCAGATTGGCCAGAATAACACCCACCTGATTGCCTTCCGCTTGATCCTCCCCTGGCTTCTGGTACTTGCGCAAAGAAACCGGAACCATCGCAATCAATGGCTTTTCCGGCAGCGCATCCAGATTCATCAAATAGGTGCGTAACGCACTGGCGCACATGGCGGTGACCACATCGTTCACAGTGGCGTCGTTCGCATGGCAAACGGCTTTTATGCGTTTCAGGCAGTACGACTGAGCTGCGAATCGGCGGGAGCCGGTAATCTTGCGATTAAGGATGCTGCGCGGAGCATGGAACATGGAATTGTAGACAGGGTCCTTGCGAGCCTGATTCACCGAGCGCAGTAACTCCCGTGCGACGGTTGGCACCGTTCCAAGCTGCTTCCCCGATTCCCCCAGTAAATGGCTGATACTCTGCCAGAGAGAGGGGCTGCTTCTGTCCCCGCCTCGCCCTTGCCGTACAGACATATCCCAAACCGGCGGCATGTTGCGTTTTGAGGGATCTGTAGAGAGCATTTTCTGAGTCATGCGCATAGCAGAAATGCCATCCACAAGGGAGTGGTGCACCTTCACGTAAACCGCAAACTGCCGGTCGCCAAGCCCTTCAATAAGGTGGAACTCCCACAAGGGCCGCTCCCGATCCATAAGATGGGAGTGCTCGGCGGAAACAAACGCAAGCAACTCACGTATGCGGCCGGGTGTAGGCAAGGCTTCGAAGCGGAAGTGGTGCTCCAGATCCAGGTGTTCGTCGTGCACCCACACAGGTTGTGCCAAGCGGCTGTCCAGCCGCAGGTTGAAAGGCGCTGTTACTTCCGTATCTTTTCGAAGTTGTTCCGCAAGCCTTGCGACATAATCGTCAGGCGCATCCTCCGGAAACGAAAAAATCTGCAGCCCGCCCACATGCATGGGTTGCTGGCGCTTTTCCAGCCAGAGAAAAAGCTGGTCTGTAGGGCTGAGAGGCTTCACGGTCGACATCCTTTTTATGATTGTTGTTCTGATCCTGTCCTATGTATAGAGAATAGCAGTATCGCTCTAGCTTGTACGCCGTAGCATCTGCATGGGGACCCGGTATCGGACACCTCGGGATTTTCCTGTGCCGTCCACGGTACAGGTTTTGCGGTTAACCCGCGTAATCTCGCCCTGAAATTCCCGCAAGCCATGGTCAAAGGCCACGGCTTCGCCAACGTTCCAGGCCGCCTTCTGTTTATTGAGATCCGGCATTTCGAAAGGCTGCCGAGGCAGGTCGATACCCAGCTGCTCCGCGCGATCCGCTAATACTCTTCGCACGACACCTGCCTCTCCATTCTCATGCAGATCATCAAGAATGTTATAGAAGTGCCGGTTGTGAACTGAGCCAGGAAACCTGTGGCCCGCACTGTGTTGCAGCAAATGTGCGAACTCGTGGCAGCAGGTGTGTGCCAGCAGATTAAGCGTGTTCAGCTCGCCGCCGAAATATCCGCGCCGGTGAATCTCCCGGCTGGAGAGCCAGCCGCTCGCTGTGGCGGGATGATGCTTGGCCTGAATCATGTGAAGGCCGTAAGTGATCTGGTGCTGCTTTGGCAGCGGGTTAAAGCGATGATAGGTCGCCTGGCCTGAGCCTACCCGGCACACCAGAGTGCTCCCGGGCGCTTGTGCCTGAACCTGGTTTGCAGCGGGTTGCCAGAGAATCTGCTCTGTAACAGTGCACATCAGCTCGCCTAGCTGACGCATTTGAGATTTCGGGTGCTTCATGTCAATCGAAGGACTACGCGCCTCATGATCAGGTAAGTCGGTTTCGTTAGATTACCTGCCAATTTACTCGATTCTCGGCGACGAGTCAGACAAACCGTCACCAAATAAAAATAAGTGGTGACGGTTTGTCTGAAGGCGGCGTATTAAATTCCGGCCGAGACTGTCTTGACGATTTCGTCGAAGTCACCCTCAGGGAAGCTGAAAATAAGAATTGAGTCGGAGTGCGTTTCGCTGAATAGGTAGCCGGTAACGTAATTACGGTTTTTTGCTGCGAACCCCGTGAAGCCAGATGGGAGATTCAATGGCGTTGTATTCGTGGATGCTGATTCAGAGCTGAGCTTGAGCTCGTTCAGAAAAGCTTCCGCTGACCCGAAGCCTTCGGGGACAGGTTCAATGCGGATGAACCCAAGGGCCTTTCCTTCACGGAAGAAAGATGTGTCATTTACGTCAATACGCACTGCATCGAATAAAGAAGAACCCACAGACACCGAGTAATCCTGACTTGGCGAAAATGATATCGGCTGAACCGAGCTGCAGCCCGATAAAAACAGTAAAAATATAGCTGTGCTGATGAGTTTCATTTATTCAGGCTTCCTTGTCTTATCTGAGAGAGGATTCCAGCAAACTCCTGAATTGTAGTCCACGAGTTAGTTTGCAAGTAAGGCTGATTTTAATGTGGCCCTTTGCAAATGGCTCGCCTGCAGCTCGAATAACCCTGATGGCCCATTTTCGAATGCCATTTGCGGGAGAAAGTATGTCTTTTGGGTTTGGGACAGCATCGATCCATTGGCTGCACACTTCAGTCTCAGTTATTAATTGAGCAACAAGCTGTAGCGTCTCTGGCGTAATGCTGCCCGCATGAAAACGGTTTGCGATGCGCTCACCGTAAAAGGCAGTGATTACTGCTTTTACAGCTGAGACATCTTCTTCAGATAAATTGGTATTGCTCACTATCAACTTCCTTTTGATAGTTGGAATGCAAAAAAGAGAGGCGTGGAGCCTCTCTTTTAGAACCAAATCGAAACTTACGCCTCGATTGGCGAACGCCAGTCGTCAGCACCGGAAGTGCCTGCAACTGCGTGCTCCCAGGTTACCTTGCGGTAGGACAGGGAAACGGTAACCAGCTGGGTGAAGTCAGCGCTGGCTGCGTCCTGACAGTGTGGCATGGTGCAGTTGATGTCGATGATGGTGGCATCTTCCAGGATGGTGGAGAAGAAATGCTCCTGCTTGCCTTCAACAGACGTGCGGTACCACTTGAGCTCAACCTTTGGCAGCATTTCGCCAGAAGCCAGAGCGTTGTACATCAGCGGTGTGGACTTGTTCAGCGCAGAGGTGAACTTGAATGGCTTGTGTACACGCTGGCCGGAAGGCTGACCGGACTGGGGATCGGTAGGAACGGTAACGACGTGGCTGAATTCCTGAACCAGCACTTCGTCTTCGTGGCCTTCAACGTAGATGTTGCCTACAGAGTCGGAAGTGAATGCACCAGCGGTAATGTTACCCTGGGTTTTGCCTTCGATAGAGATATAACAAGGAGTTGGCATAGTCTGCTCCGTGACGTTTGAATGAATAAAAGTCCCTGGATGTTCCGTGGACGAGCAGATGTAAACAAAGCCCGTGCCAAGTTGGAAAAGTGCTGTTAAAACAGTGAGTAGACGAATCCAGATAAGGCTCCATACTGCGGTGGGCAAGCTTATGCTCAGCCTCTGAGCGAGAAGTTGCTGTCTGGGCCAATAATTGCCCGAGCAGGGTGTTGCGCCTATTTCCGGTCTGTAATCCCCCGTCTCCCAAGCCTCTGTTAGAATTAAGGCGTCGAGGAGCTTGTTTGCCTGAATGACCTGATTCGAATCCGGAGGCCTTGCCATTAACATTCAATCGCTGCAGAACCGAGAAAATCTGCTGTGCTAATTGATCGTTGGCTGGGTAGCCTGGTCAATCGGGCGGTGCTTCTCGTTGTGGGCTTTGTTGTTTTGACGGCGCTGCTGGTTGCGCTTGCAGGCGCGCTTCTCAGCCGATCGGAGCTTGAGCAGCAGGCGGCAACCCAGGTTGAAACCATTGCGCAGCTCGTTGCCGGAGAACTGGACGACAAGCTGTCGCAGCGTCTCGATGCATTGAGCCACGTCGCTGAAAGCCTGACCATGAGTGAAGCGGCTTTTGAAGTGCGTGCAAAAATTCTTATGCGTCGCCAAACGGCCTTGCAGCACTTGTTTGATGGTGTTTACCTGATTGATGCGACAGGTAAGGTGATTGCGGAAAATCCCGAGACTTTGAAGATGATCGGGACAGATGTCAGCAACCGTTCCTACTTTCGCATGTCCTCTGAGCAACTTGCCCCTCTCATCAGTGAACCCTACCGCTCCCACTACCAAGGTAGAGCTGCTGTCATGGTGGCGGTCCCTCTGTTTGATCACAACAAGCGGTTTATTGGCATGCTCGGGGGCGCAATATCGCTTGCGGGTGAGCACCTTATTGAAGAATTCTCTGATATCCGCATTGGCAAAACGGGCTATTTGGCCATCGTAACCCGTGGCGGGATGGTTCTGGCCAATGGCCGGACTGGTGAAGTTATGCGGCCGATAAGCGATGCGAACCCCCTGCTGCAAGATGCGATGGGTGGATTTGACGGCACCGCCAGAACCCGTAGCTCTGAGGGTGAGAGTATTATCCTGTCGGTTCAACAAATGTCTGAGGTGCCCTGGTTTGTGGCCGCGGTCTGGCCCGCTCGGGAAGCCTACGCGCCTGCTATCCGCATCAAGGATGCCTTCCTCTGGATTTTGCTGGTGGTGATTCTGCTGGTTGTTCCGGTGGCCATGTGGCGCTTCCGTCGCCTGATGGCGCCTTTGGGTGAGCTTGGGCAGCAGGTACGTGAGCGTCATCTGGGCGTGCGTAACAATCCGGTGGGGGTCTCGGGCAGTTCGGAAATAAGCCAGGTGGCTGACATATTCAACATGGTCATGGATGAACGTGATGATGTTTTGAGTTCTCTTGCCGAACGGGAAGCATTTTTCAGGTCACTCACCCGAGGGGCACCCATTGGCATCGTACAGGCGGATGTTCTTGGGCGCATCGAGTTCGTGAACCCGCAATTTGAAAGCATTATTGGCCTGAATTTGGCTGAACTTTCAGGTTCTCATTTATTTGATTGTGTCTCTGAAAATGATCGTGATGCGGTCATTCAGGGTTGGCAGCAGGCGCTTGAAAAACTGGAAGTATTCCGTGGCCGCTTTCAGTTGCAGGGGCCAAATTCCAGCCTTCCGGTTTGGTGTCAGGTAATGACCGCAATCCTTGAAACGCCGGAAAAGGTTATGGGTACCATCACGGTAGTCCGGGATATTTCCCACGAACTGGAAGTAGAAGAAGCCCTACGAGACGAGCAGCAGAGGGCAGAGAACATACTGGGTGTGATGCAGGACGGCGTTTTAATGGCCGATACTGGCGGCGTTATCCGTTACGCGAATCAAGCCGCGGCCCATTTTTTGGGTGCCGGTGGGGAATATATTGGTAAAAATGTATTTGAGTTGGTGGGCATCGACCACGAGGATCAGGCCCTCAGCCACGAGTGGTTTCTTGCCCGGGATGATTTGGACAGCCTTTACGTTACCCTTCGCAACACTAACGGCGACCTGTTTGACGTAGACCTCAGCATGATTCATATCCGCCAGGGGCGGCAGAACGAGCGGTTGGTATTTGTTCTTCGGGATGATGCCGAGCGCCGGCGACAGGAAGAGCGGTTGTCCTGGGAGGCAACCCACGACAGTTTGACGCAACTTCTGAACCGTCGGGCCTTCACCGCATCGCTTAACAAATGCTTGGGCGATATGCCGCGACAGGACACAAGCTCAGTGTTAATGCTCATCGATCTTGACCACTTCAAACCGGTGAACGACGAAGGTGGGCACCTGCTTGGTGATGAAATGCTCCGTCGGCTTTCCGATCTGTTCAAAGACTCGGTGCGCCAGTCGGATACGGTTGCCCGCTTGGGTGGCGACGAGTTTGGCATCATTCTGCCAGCGTGCGGGATGGACAGAGCCAAAACCCTTGCCGAGCTCATTCGCGCAGGCGTTGAGGCGCTAAAAATAGAGCACGAAGGGCGTATATTTGGCGTTACGGCCAGTATTGGAGTGACTGAGCTGCTCCCGACAGACCGGGACCCCAAAGACGTGGTTGCCCGCGCCGATGAAGGCGCTTATGCAGCCAAATCAAAAGGCCGCAACCGGGTTGTCGTTATACCTGCGCCAGAGCAGTAACAAGATAACGTCACGCCCACCAGTGTGCTGCGAGGCTGGCCTGCCAAATCAGGCGTAAAGCCAGAACGGTCAGAACCAGATTGAGCGCTTTGCTGAACCAGTGATTGTTAAGCGAGTTCAGAACGCGCAATCCCAACCAGGTGCCGGCAAAGCCGCAGGCGATCATGGCCAGGATGAACGGCAGCCAGTGCGCAAACACAAAGCCCGTCACACCAAAAACCAGCGCCTTGGGAGCATGCTGCAGAACCATTGCAGTGGCAAAGGTGGCGACGGTGCGAAACCGGTCAGCGTGAATCTGCTTGATAAACGCTGCGACCAGCGGGCCAGTAGCGCCCACAAACAGACTGATAAAGCTGGTTAGTGCGGCAGCAATAAAAACACCAACCGGGCCGAAAGCGCCTTTTGGTAACGATGGTCCCCAGCACAGGTAGAGCACGAAGCCCGCAATGGCCAGTTGCCATAAATAGGCTGGCAGGCTCACCAGCAACCAGGCACCCGCCGCTGCACCTACGATAACGCCGGGTGCAAAAGCCGCAATGGTTCTCCAGTCGATGTGCTTCCAGGTCAGTATTGTCCTGCCACCGTTAGAACCCAGCTGAATCATGCCGTGCACGGGAATAATAGCGGCTGCCGGCATCCATGTGGCCATCAGAATCAACAGAAGAACACCGCCGCCGGCGCCCAAACTGGCGGTGATCATTGAAGTAACAACAGAACTCGCCAGCAGGAAAATCGCCACCGACAGGCTCAGGCTCTCAGGGAGCAACGCTATTTCCACGCGCAGAATTCCTCGGATTCAAGAGTTGGGGTTCGGCATAGGGCTTCTGTTGCCAGCTGCACATCGGCCACATAATACAGGGATGCCAGCCCAAGTCTGTCCCGGCCCAGATTGTGAAACACCATGCCAAAGGCAATATCACCTGCGGTGAAGCGTTCGTGGTTGGCTGCAAAGTACTCGGCTGGCTTTGCCAGTGTTTCATCATCAAGAAGCGCTTGCACGCGCCCCGCGCCGCCGTGGTAGGCCTGAACCAGCAAGAGTACAAACAACTCGTTGCGTTTGTCCTCCGGCAGGTGGCTGAAGCGCTCATTAAAGACCGGCTGCAGATTGCGGGCGTTTTGGTGCATCAGGCGCAATGCACAATCAATCTGGGCCAACCGGTGCCAATAGTTTTGCGGCTTGATCTGGCAGTCATTCAGGGCGGAGGGAGACAGCTGAAGAATGCCTTTGGCGTCCGCACGGGAGTGTGCCCGGGCTTGCCCACCGCTTTCAATCAGGATTTGCCCGGCCAGATACCTGGGTAAAACCGCCGGCAACGTATATCGGTTTTGCTCGCTCCTGAGCTGAACTATGTACATCAGCGCATCGTGTAGCGATCCCGGGTTTTCGCGCGTGGCGAAGGAGAGGTCGTCCCAGGCACCCCAAACACGGTCTCTGCTCCTGGCGCCCAGATAGCGGCCAACGGCAAGATCCAGGTCTACGTGGGGCTGGTCACAAGCTAATGCAAACGGGTAGCCATTGGTAGTGGCGCTCCCGGCAATCCATTCATCCGTGACTCCTTTTGCGTGCTGTGCCTTGCGGGTGTCGTTAAGACGCTGCTGAGTGGCGGCACTGGTAGCACCATTGCTGATCCACCCCAAAAATTGCCCGCGCATATCGAACAGAATGTGGCGATCTGTGTTTGAGCAATAACCGGATTCCTTCAGAACCCATCGGCGGATTGTAAGGATATTGGTGTAAACGCCCTGGCTGACCCAGTAGGGCGAGTTCCTCACAATGGCGGTCCAGCCAGCAGTATCAGTGCTTTCGGCTTCGGACTGATTTTCCTCTGACTGCGCTGCTGTAGGCGCCAGCACAGTCAGGATGAAAATAGCAGCAAGCTGACGTAAGCTTGCGAATCTTGTGTACATAAGCAATGTGTCCGTGGCATTCCGGGCACCACAATAACAAATGGGCGCCGCTATGAAGCAATCTGAATATCTGCGTTATGACGCCACCGCACTGGCCGATCTTATCCGCCGTGGCGAAGTGACCTCTCGGGAAGTATGCGAGGCTGCAGTGGAACGGGCAACCGTTGTGAATGGCGCCCTGAATGCCATCTGTTTTCCTCAGTTTTCAGAAGCCCTGGCTCAGGACTTTCCAAAGCAAGGAGCATTTGCAGGTGTGCCCCTGTTGCTCAAGGATCTGGCTCAGGAGCAGGGTAATCGGCCCTGCACCTATGGCAGCCGCGGCTTCCGGAATTACATTGCGCCTCAGGATTCCGAGTTTGTGCGCCGTGCCCGTGAGGGTGGGCTGGTGTTTCTGGGACGTACAGCAACGCCGGAGTTCGGCCTCAAAGCGGTGACGGAATCCGAGTTGTGGGGGCCATCACGCAATCCGTGGAACACCAATCTTACCCCGGGCGGTTCCAGCGGTGGGTCCGGTGCTGCCGCTGCAGCCGGTGTGGTGCCCATGGCTGGTGCAAACGATGGCGGTGGCTCAATCCGTATCCCTGCAGCTTATAACGGCTTGTTCGGGCTCAAACCTTCTCGCGGGCGCATCTCCAATGGGCCTTTGGTAGGCGAGGCCTGGACGGGCGCTTCGGCAGATCATGTGGTTACCCGCACGGTACGCGACAGTGCGACCATGTTAGATGTGCTCAGTGGCCCGGCTTCTGGTGATCCGTTTGTTATTCCAGGCCCCGGCGAAGCCTATGCAGATTTGATGCAGAAGTCGCCCGGCAGCCTGAAGATTGGTGTATTCACCGCGTCACCCTACGATACCGCGGTTGCTCCCGAATGTGTTGCTGCGGTTGAGGAAACTGCGCGGATTCTGGAAAACCTGGGACACAAGGTTGAATACGCCCGGCCGGAGTTCGATGGCATGGCGCTGGCCCGTTGCTACCTTGGCCTCTATTTTGGAGAAGTGTCGGCCTTGATAGCGAAAGCCAGGAGCCAGCTTGGTGCTGCAGACAGTGATTTTGAGCTGGATACACGGTTGATGGGCATGCTGGGTGATACCATGCCGCTGTCCGATTATGTGCTTCGTCGCCAGCAGTGGAATGAGTTCGCCCGCGCGCTGGGCGCGTTTTTTGCGGGCTACGATCTTTACCTCTGCCCCACCACCGGCCAATTGCCTGCGCGCATCGGTGAGCTGGACACGCCGGCGCACCTGAAAATGGCCGCAAAGCTGATGTTGGCCCTGAAGGCGGGGAAAGTGCTGCACCGTAGCGGCCAGGTGGATCAGATTGCGATGGACAGCCTGGCCCGCACACCATTTACCCAGCTTGCCAACCTGACCGGAACACCGGCCATGTCTGTGCCCATGCACTGGACGGCCGATGGGCTGCCCGTTGGTGTGCAGCTGGGCGCACCCCATGGCGGTGAAGGCGTATTGCTGCAGCTGGCGGCTCAGCTTGAAGAAGCCGCGCCCTGGTTTGGCTATTACGAACGGCTGGAAAATGCTTTTCCTGCAGCGGGCTTGTGATCTGTTGATCGAAACCCCACGTTTATCTTTCTACGCGTATCAGGCTATGCTGTGTATCAGGGAGATCATCTTCCTGTTACACCCTGATGGCATCGAGGAGGCGAGCGTATTATGAACCAACCGATGGCAATCGAAGAACTGGTATCAGTAGCACAGGCAGAAGCCATGGGAGAGCTGGATGCTCCCATGATGGCGATTGTTCTGGCCAGTGAACAAAGTTATGACCTGCCCATCAACTCACTTGAAACCGATGCCGACAAGGCACGCTGGGGATTGATTCTCCGCGCTGCCCGTGAGCATGTTGAAGCGGATGCCGTGGCGGTTTTGTACCCGGCCTGGACAACCATTCGTGAGAAAAAGAAGGAAACCGAAGCAGATGACGGCCTTGAGGCCTCATCAAGTGATAGCTCCGAGGGTGAGCCAAACGAGCCGATAGATACCTTGTTTGTGCAACTCCACACTCGGGATCATGTTTACTGGCGTGGATTTGAACAGATCCGGGACCCCAAGCATCAGCGCATCATCGGCTTTCGCCGTATCAAGGCGTTGTCTACGGATTACCGGCGTGACGAGGAGCCATCAATCGCCTCCTGGCTCAGCACGCTGTTTGACCCCCTGCCAGAACATGGTGAGGATATGGACGTTGATCTTGAACTGTCTGGATTTATGGATGAACCGGAAGTCAGTGCTGCGCTGTATCCGAGACAGTTGCGGGCTTTGCACTAACTACCTTGTTGAAGCGGTCAGCGTCGGAAAGTGGGGGGAAATCCGGATTCGGGTTTGGCACGGGAATAGTCTATAATCGCCGGCCTTAATCCTGCACCCACAAGGCGCTGACCGTGATTGTATTTAACCAGGTACAGAAGTCGTATCAGGTGGACGGCCGGGCGATCCCCGCGCTGCACCCAACCGATATGACCATTGAAAATGGCGAGGTTTTCGGGATTGTCGGGCATTCCGGGGCGGGAAAATCCACGTTGGTGCGCCTGATCAATCTTCTTGAGCCGCCAACAGGTGGTGAAATTCTGATTGATGATGAGAATATCACCCGCTACAGCGCTGCCGAATTGCGTGCGTTCCGCCGTAAAGTCGGGATGATTTTCCAGCACTTCAACCTGCTTTCCTCAAAAACCGTTTCGGACAACATCGCCTTCCCCATGAAGTTGGCGGGTATATATTCCAAAATGGAAATTCGCGATCGGGTGCAGGAATTGCTGGATCGTGTTGGCCTGGCTGATCACGCCACCAAATATCCTTCTCAGCTGTCGGGCGGTCAGAAACAGCGAGTGGGTATAGCCCGGGCATTGGCATGCCGACCAACCATCCTGTTATGTGACGAAGCCACCAGCGCACTGGATCCCCAAACGACCCAGTCGGTGCTGCGTTTGCTTTCCGAGATCAATAAAGAGCTTGGCCTCACCATCGTGCTGATTACCCACGAAATGGATGTTGTGCGCAGAGTATGTGACCGGGTTGCAGTAATGGACGGTGGTCGCGTGGTGGAAATGGGCCCTGTGAGTGAGGTTTTCCTGCACCCGAAACACCCCACCACCCGGGACTTCGTATTTGAAAGCGAAAGCATCGATAGCCAGGAAATGCAGGAAGACCTGCAAAAGGCCAATGGCCGTATTTTGCGGCTGACCTTCAAGGGCGAATCCACCTACCAGCCTCTGCTGGGCAGCGTGGCACGTGCGTCGGGCGTTGATTTCAGCATACTTTCTGGCCGCATCGATCACATAAAAGACACGCCCTACGGCCAGCTAACGCTTTCGCTTATCGGTGGCGACCTGGAGGCGGCCATGACCGCACTGGAAGCAGCCGATGTACACGTGGAGGTGCTGCGCTGATGGAAGCCTTACTAAGTAACGTGGATTGGCCAGAAATTGGTATAGCAAGCTGGGATACACTGGTAATGGTAGGCATGTCGCTGCTGTTCAGTGTGCTGGCTGGCCTGCCCATCGGTGTATTGCTGTTTTTAACCAGTAAGCGACAGCTACTGGAGCAGCCATTGGCATACGGCGTATTGTCGTTTGTAGTTAACGTACTTCGTTCGGTGCCATTCATTATTCTGCTGATAGTGATGATTCCCTTCACCGTGATGTTGATTGGCACCTCATTGGGTGTGGCCGGCGCGATTCCGCCTCTGGTTGCCGGTGGTGCGCCCTTCTTTGCAAGACTGGTGGAAACCTCATTGCGTGAAGTGGACCGTGGCATCATTGAGGCCACACAGGCCATGGGTGCCAACGTGCGACAGATCATTTTTGGTGCCTTGCTGCCTGAAGCACTTCCGGGCATCATCGCCGGCATCACTGTTACTGCGATCACGCTCGTGTCCTACGCGGCCATGTCTGGCGTTATTGGTGGTGGCGGCCTGGGTGATCTGGCCATTCGGTTTGGTTACCAGCGCTTCCAGACAGACGTAATGGTCATCACTGTCGCGCTTCTGGTCATCTTCGTACAAGTGCTGCAGATGGCCGGCGACCGTCTGGTTCTGTATTTCAGTCGTAAGTAGTTATTCAATTTAACAGGAGAGTGAATGATGAGCTTTAAGAAAGCCCTGGTGGCACTGGCTGCCGCATCTGTTTTTTCCGCTGCGGTCTCCGCTGAGAAGCTGTCTGTAGCAGCAACCCCTGTACCCCATGCCGAACTGCTGGAATTTGTGAAGCCACAGCTGGCAGAACAGGGCGTGGAACTGGATGTGAAAGTATTCACCGACTATATCCAGCCAAACGTACAAGTAGACCAGAAGCGCATGGATGCCAACTTCTTCCAGCACCAGCCGTACCTTGATGAGTTCAATGACGGCCGTGGCACCAGCCTGGTGACGGTTGCCGGTATTCACGTTGAGCCGTTTGGCGCTTATTCGAACAAGATCAAGTCTCTGGATGAGCTGAAAAATGGCGCAACTGTTGCCATTCCAAATGATCCCACCAACGGTGGCCGCGCACTGCTATTGCTGCAGAAAGCCGGGCTGATCACTCTGAAAGACGGCAGCAAGATCACTGCAACCCCGCGTGATATTGCCGATAACCCGAAAAAACTCGACTTCAAAGAACTTGAAGCGGCAACCTTGCCTCGAATCCTTGGCCAGGTGGATGTTGCACTGATCAACACCAACTACGCGCTGGAAGCGGGCCTGAACCCGTCTGAAGATGCGCTGATTATTGAAGGTTCCGAGTCGCCGTATGTGAACATTCTGGTTGCGCGTCCTGACAACAAAGACAGCGATGCCATGCAGAAGCTTGCGAATGCATTGAAATCTGATGCGGTTCGCGAGTTCATCAAAGAAAAGTATGAAGGTGCCGTTGTTCCGGCATTCTGATCGAAGCCAGAACACAACCTGAAAAAGCAGTACAAAAAAAGCCGGGCAGTGAAAACTGCCCGGCTTTTTGCATTCAGACACTGGCGCTGGTGATTACTCGCCACCCCAGTTAGCTGAGGGGTCTGGCGTCATCCGCAGGTAGGACTTCACCTTCTTGTAGCCCTTGGGGAAGCGCCTCGCAATCTCATCTTCATCCTGAAGCGATGGCACAATCACCACGTCTCCGCCGCGCTCCCAGTTACCCGGGGTGGCAACTTTGTGGTCGTCGGTCAGTTGCAGAGAATCAATTACCCGCAGAACTTCGTTGAAGTTACGGCCGGTGCTCGCTGGATAAGTGATGATCAGACGAACTTTTTTGTTCGGATCAATCACGAACAGCGAACGTACGGTAAGCGTGCTGTCGGCATTGGGGTGAATCATGTCGTACAGCTCGGCAACTTTACCGTCATGGTCTGCAATAATCGGGAAGTTCACCGCGCAGCCCTGGGTTTCGTTGATGTCTTTGATCCACTCATGGTGGGAATCAACGGGGTCAACGCTCAGCGCGATGGCTTTGACGTTGCGCTGTGCAAACTCGTCTTTAAGTTTCGCAGTCAGGCCAAGTTCTGTGGTGCACACTGGCGTAAAGTCTGCCGGGTGAGAAAACAGCACACCCCAGCTGTCACCTAGCCAGCTGTGGAAAGAAATCTTGCCTTCACTGGAATCCTGTTCGAAATCCGGCGCAGTATCGCCTAAACGTAAGCTCATATTTGCTCTCCTTCGGTGTCACTTGTTAGTGGCTTTATTCGAGCTTCCAGCGGGCATCTGCCCACCGGAACTATCTAGTAAGTGTATACGAGTATCATTGGTGCGGGATGACCTGTTTGCAAGGGTCACTTGATTCACCTCATCCCGCACCGGATGCCTGTTGAGCTATTACTGTGTTAGAACCCTGCAGCCGTTTTTCGTTCAAAGTGCTCTTTCGTCAATTTGAATACAACCGGGCTGAGTAACAACAGGGCGATCAGGTTTGGCAGTGCCATCATGGCATTCAGTGTGTCTGCCACCAGCCATACCAGACCCAGATTTACGGTTGCACCAAGAGGAATGGCAAGGATCCAGGCAATACGGTAAGGCACGATAGCCTTCACCCCGAACAGAAACTCAACGCTGCGCTCTCCATAGAATGACCAGCCAAGCAAGGTGGTAAATGCAAAGATTGCCAGAGCAAGAGCGACTACATAATCACCAATGCCCGGAAGCGCCTGCGCGAAGGCCATGGAGGTGAGTTCAGCGCCGGATTCGCCAGATGTCCAGGTACCAGAAGTAATGATAACCAGCCCGGTGATAGTGCAAATGATAATGGTATCGATAAAGGTGCCCAGCATGGCCACCATGCCTTGGTTAATCGGATTTTTGGTTTGCGCTGCCGCATGAGCAATTGGCGCAGAACCCAGGCCGGCTTCGTTGGAAAAGACACCGCGGGCGACACCAAAACGTATTGCGGCCCACACGGCTGCTCCGGCAAAGCCACCTTCTGCTGCAATGGGGCTGAAGGCATGCTCGAAGATCAGGGCAAATGCGTTTGGGATTTCCGAGAAATTAATGCCAAGAACAACCAGGCCTGCAACCAGATAGGAAAGTGCCATCAGGGGAACCAGGGCGCTGGCGACCTGGCCAATGCGGCGGATACCGCCAATCAGCACCAGACCCACAAGTACCATCAGAATAACGCCTGAGATCCAGTGTGGCAGGCCGAAGGTGGCCTCCATAACGTCGGCAACCGAGTTGGCTTGTACTGTGTTGCCAATGCCAAAGCCGGCAATAGCAGCAAAAATCGCAAAGAGTACACCCAGCCAGGCCCACTTTTTACCAAGACCATTGCGGATGTAATACATGGGGCCGCCAACGTGGACGCCACGTTCATCCACTTCACGAAAGCGTACCGCAAGCACGGCTTCAGAGTATTTGGTGGCCATACCCACGAGGGCGGTGAGCCACATCCAGAAAAGAGCACCCGGCCCGCCAAGGAAAATGGCGGTTGCTACGCCGGCGATATTGCCGGTTCCGACGGTTGCAGCAAGGGCGGTCATCAGTGCCTGGAACGGGGGGATTTCACCCTCGGATTCTGCGTCTTTGGAGCTGCGTCCTGACCACATTAACCTGAGGCCGGTACCAATCTTCAGCACTGGCATGAGTTTCAGGCCGAGGCTCAAGAACAATCCAACGCCAAGAATCAGTATCAACATGGGTGGTCCCCAGACCAGCCCGTTAATTGAACCAACAATGTTTTCAAAGGCTTCCATGGGGTTCCCCTTTTTGTGCCATGGCTTGATGTTGTGATTTAAACCGCAAGGAGTATAACTGGTTGAGTTTAGTCACATATTGGCATCTGTAAACTCAGAGAGTGGAAAATGGAGGATTAGGCGCCAATTGTCTATGTTTACAGTAGAGTATCGGGTCAGGAACCAGTTACTGCTGCTGGGCTATCAAAACCGTAAGGAGTTAACCATGTGTGCGCTTAAAGTCTCCAATGTCATGTCCAATCATATTGAGCCCATCCGTTGCGGAACGCCGCTGACACAGGTGGTCAAGTCACTGCTTGAAAATCATATAACCGGGCTGCCAGTGGTGGATGCGGAGCGGCGTATACTGGGGTTCGTTTCAGAACAGGATTGCATCCATGCCTTGCTGGTCAGTAACTATCACTGTGAAGGTGACCCGATTGTGGACGATGTTATGTTCCGTGAGCCTTTGGCGATTTCACCAAACATGGCGATTGTTGACCTCGCCCAGAAACTTGGCTCTGGTAAGCCGAAAGTTTACCCTGTTGTGGAGCATGGAAAGCTCATTGGGATTGTGACGCGCGCAGCGGTTCTCGCTGAGCTTGCCCGCATTGGGTGTGGGCTGGAACTTTCGAAGGGCACCCGCGACGACGACTGATAAAGCCCAGCCGCTAAACACAGCCTTCCCGATAGACAGAGGGAGGTATGTGGAATTTATATCTGTAGCTTCATATGACGCTTTTAAGGCATTTTGTTACAAAGCGTAGCATCTGGAGCTTATCGGGCCGTACTGAATTATGCTTGGGGAGCAAGCTCTGCCTGACCGGAAGATACCAAGCATGTTGAAGCGCTTAAGAGCCGATTTTCGTTTGTCGATTATTACTATTCTGGGAGCCACTTCCCTCCTGGGTATCACCCCATTCGCGATCATGCGTTTCTTGCAGGATGATCTTGTTGCGGGAGCAATAGATACCACTCTTGTGCTGACCATCTTTGGCGGTATGGCGTATGCGTGGATCACTGGTGACACGCGGCGCTCCGGGATGGTTCTTGCCGTTATTGCCTGTTCCGGGGCCGTTGTTGTAGCTATGGTGGTTGGTGAGGTAGGGCTGTTTTGGCTTTATCCTTGTCTTGTTACAACCTTTTTCCTGGTCAGCCCACGGGTTGCAACACTTCTCAACCTCACATCAATCGGTGTCATAGTGCTTCAAGGCGATGTGTTTCAGGACGATATTCAGAAGTGGACCTTTACGGCAACTGCCATGGTGGTTAGTGCGACCGCTTATGCCTTTGCATTGCGCACGAACAGTCAGCGAGAGCGTCTGGAACAGTTAGCGACCATTGATCCTCTGACCGGTGTTAAAAACCGGCGCTCCATGGATGAAGAGCTTGATCTGGCCGCGGCCCATGCAGAACGTACGGGCATACCTTATGCGCTGGTTATGCTGGACATAGACCACTTCAAGAAGGTGAACGATGAGTACGGCCACGGAGTAGGCGATGAGGTTCTCATTGATCTGGTGAGGTTGATACAACAAAGCACGCGAAAATCCGATGAACTTTTCCGCTATGGAGGCGAAGAGTTCGTACTTTTGCTGCCTGGCGTTGATGGTGCCGGGCTGGTTGCGGTGATGAATAATCTCCAGCACATCCTGCGGAAAAAGATGACGCACCCGGGTGGCCCAATCACCGTGTCGGTCGGGGTCGCGCTGCTAAAGCACGGTGAAAGCGTCGGCAGCTGGCTGGAGCGGGCCGATGGAGCCCTCTACGAGGCCAAAGAGGCAGGGCGGGATCGGGTAGTGTTTTCCGATACCATGCCAGCGGCCAACCCGGAACTAGCTAGCTAACGGCGCGCCGGTTGCAGGTCGATAGCGAAACAACCGCCACCCAAGCAGCACACTGGCGCAACCCAGTCCTCCAGTCAGCCCTACCCAAAAACCGGCAGCCCCCATTGCCGGCGCCAGCAGGTCAGTAAAGGTCAACATATAACCTACCGGCAAACCCACACCCCAGAACGAAAACAACATGATCAAAAAGGGAATACTCGTATCTTTATAGCCTCTCAGGGCGCTGATGCAGGTTACCTGAATGACGTCTGCCACCTGAAAAATAGCTGCGAACATCAACAACCTTACTGTCACTGCCTGAACCGCTGCATCACTGGTGTAGAGCGCTGAAACGCCTTGTGAGAATGTAAACAACAGGGTGGCAAACACCAGGGCTGTCATGGCCGCCAGAATCAGTGAGCTGCGGGAAATCAGTCGGGCTGTATCCGGGGCACCAGCGCCAATAAGAAAGCTGACTCGCAGGGTAAGGGCCATGCCAATGCTCAGAGGCAGCATGAACAACAAGGAGACAACGTTCAGGGCAACCTGATGTCCCGCAACGACCACAGGCCCCAGCGGCGCAAGAAACAACGCGATCACCGAGAACATGCTGACTTCTACAAAAATAGTGAACCCGATGGGTATGCCAATGCTCAACACGTAGCGAATCAAGGCGGGATTGGGCTTGGCCCAGTCTGCAATCAGATGAAACTTTTTGAATATCTTGCTGCGGCTCAGGTATACGAGCAGTGCAATCGCAGCAACGCCATTGGAAATAGAGGTTGCCCAACCGCAGCCAATGCCGCCCATGGCGGGCAGCCCGAGCTTGCCGTAAATGAAAATATAGTTCAGTGGCAGGTTAATTAGCGTGCTCAGTAGTGAGAACGCCATAATCACTCGAGTGTGTCCCAGACCATCGGTCAGGCCCCGAAGCGCAGCCATTAACAGGAGTGCTGGAATTCCCCAGACAAAAGCATCCAGGTAGCCCTGGGTGATGCGCGCGGTATTGGCCTCAAGGTTCAACCCTTGCAAAACCGGGTGAACATTGGTGAGCAGCAGAGTCATGATGATGGCCCCTACCCCCGCAATGTAGAGGCCCTGCCACGTAGCCGGCATTATTTTTTCCGGTGTACGCGCGCCGTTGTAGCCGGAAATGATGGGTTGCAGTGCGCCGAGCATTCCCATGAATAACAGGAACAACGGTGCCCAGAGGCTACTGCCTATTCCCACGCCCGCCAGGTCTTCTGCGCTGGCATGGCCCGCCATCACCGTGTCGATAACACCGTTGGCCATCTGAGCTAGCTGGGCAATCAAAATAGGCCCGCCGAGAATTGCCAGGGTTTTCCATTCGGTCAGTGTTCGCGAGAGGAGGGATTTGCGAACTTCCGGTAGTGGCTGGTCGGCTTCATCCATAGAGTGCTGATCCGGATAGCTGGTGCTGTTAGGCATGAGTGGTTGAATTGCGGGCGAAATATCCTACCCGTTCGTCAGTGCGCGCGTTATAGGGATTTGTCGCGCAAAGGCACTGAAACTCACTTTAAAACCCGTTAAAGTACCCGTCCAATTCCTTCGAGTGGCGTGCAGTATGGGGCTTCTGGTTTTTGTAACGATCCTCTGGGCTTTTTCTTTCAGCTTGATTGGCGAGTTTCTGGCCGGTCAGGTCGACAGCGATTTTGCAGTGCTCAGCCGCGTGTTGCTGGCAACGCTTATCTTTTTACCTTTCACGCGCTGGCGCGGTGTACCGGGAGGGCTCCGCTTCGGCGTGCTGGTAACAGGCATGCTGCAGTTTGGCATCACCTACCTGTGCCTTTATCGCTCTTTTAGTTACCTGACAGTCCCGGAAGTCCTGCTGTTCACCATATTTACACCGCTCTACGTCACCCTGCTTGATGATGCATTGTTCCGGCGGTTCTCCCCGGTGGCACTTGTCGCTGCTGCAATCGCAACATTTGGCGCAGGCGTTATTCGTTATGATGGGTTGAGTGAAGACTTCATTACAGGCTTCCTGTTGCTGCAGGTGGCCAACTTCACGTTTGCGGCGGGGCAGGTGGGCTACAAGCACGTGATGCAGCGCTATCCGGTGGATATACCCGCATACCGTACTTTCGGTTACTTCTTTATCGGTGCGCTGATTATTGCCCTGCCGTCGTTCATGATATTTGGCAATGCCGAGCGTTTGCCTTCAACGGCTCTGCAATGGGGCGTTTTGACGTGGTTGGGCCTGGCGGCTTCCGGCGCCGGCCTGTTCCTGTGGAACCGTGGCGCCTGCAAAGTGGATGCAGGCACGCTGGCTATCATGAATAACGTGCTGGTGCCTGCCGGATTGGTGGTAAACCTTGTGATCTGGAACCGTGATGCCGACCTGCTGAAACTTGCGCTGGGTGGTGCCATTATCGCCTTTTCGCTCTGGGTGAATGCGCGCCTCCACCCCCGTGCCCGGCTTGCCGGAACTGCATAAGTAGGTAAATTCCGCCCCAGCCATGGGGCGGATGGATAAGTCCTGTTACTCTGTTTTACGTTTGACCAATATCAATGAGTTGGGTGAATCTATATTGTGTAGCGACCTATACTCCAGCCTGCACTGAGCAACAGACCAACTTATGCGCAAAAACCTCCCCGTAACCCAGCGTGAAGTAAAAATGCGCAAGGGTGGCCGGCTTATTACTACCACCGATCTCAAAGGCGTTATCACCTACTGCAACGAAGAGTTTGCGGAGATAAGTGGTTTTTCCGAGGCTGAGCTGATTGGCCAGGCTCACAACATTATTCGCCACCCCGATATGCCGCAGGCCGTATTTGGCGACATGTGGCGATACCTCAAAGCGGGCAAGGCCTGGATGGGCCTGGTTAAAAACCGTACAAAGAGCGGTGATTTCTATTGGGTGAGTGCCTATGTGACCCCAATCCGGGAGAACGGCCAGGTGAGGGGCTATGAGTCGGTGCGGGTAGAGCCGGCTCGTGAAGACGTAGCAAGGGCTGAGAAGCTCTATCCACGAATCGTTGCCGGCAAGCCCATCCGGCACAAGTTGAGCCGAGTCCAATCCACACTGAAAACAGCCTGGCCACTCATTTTATCGCTGGCACTGAGCGTTGTTGCTCTCGGGTTTGAGAAAACCTGGTTAGCGGCTGGGCTGATTGTAACGGGCCATCTTTTGGCTGCATTCCTGTTCCAGAAAGGCCTTACAGGCCGGCTTAGAAAGCTGTTGGAGCTTCGCCCGGATGCATTCCATGACCCTGTCGTCGCTCGTACCTACAGCGGTGAGGCTGGAACTTTCTCCCAGTTGGCCATGTTGCTGATTAGTGAAGAAGCCCGAGTGCGTACTGCTCTTGCAAGAATTGAAGATCAGGCAGAGCTGCTTTTCGAGCAAGCCCGGGCCTCCCATGGGTATATAAGTGATGGGGCCCTGGCCATTGGGCGCCAGCGTGCTGAAACAGATCAGGTAGCCTCTGCTATCACAGAAATGACGGCGTCCATTCAGGAAGTCACAAGCTCCATGTTGAGCAATGCCAACGAGGCGGAAGAAGCAGATCGCCTAGCGGTGATAGGCAGTGAGCGCAGCTCGGAAGCACTTGTGGCCATTCAGCAGCTGGTGACCAGTGTAAACGGGATTGGTCAGGCCATCAGCAGGCTTGGGGAATCCACCAAAAGCATAGGTGAGGCCACCAGCCTGATTTCAGACATTGCGGATCAAACTAACCTGCTGGCCCTGAATGCGGCCATTGAGGCAGCCCGTGCCGGAGAGCAGGGTCGTGGTTTTGCGGTTGTTGCGGATGAGGTCAGGTCGCTGGCCCGGCGCACGCGTGAGTCCACCGTGCGCATTCAGGATGTAATAGATGATTTTCGCTTGCAGGTAGGCGCTGCAGTCCAGGCTACTCAGGATGGTGAGGCGGTTGCCGGCCAAGGCCTGGAAAAAGTGAGCGAAGCTGAGAACTCGCTGCGGGATATTGTTACATCCATAAGAAACATTTCTGGCAGTTTTATCAGCATGTCGGCAGCGTTTGAGGAGCAAAATCAGGTGTCTGAGGAAATTAATCGTCAGATTATCAACATTGCCGAGCTGGCAGACCACAGCGAAGAAGAGGCCAGCTCCGCCAAACAAAGCAGTGATAGCCTGAGCAATATGTCCCATGGGCTGAAAGATCTGGTTTCGCGTTTTCTCCACAAAGGCGATTAGGTGTTCCTGCAGGGAATCCGGGGCCAATCTGTTGCTGGCTCTGGTATCCCACGGCTACTGCTGGCAAAATTCCCACAATTTTTTCAAATCCGAGTCCTCAGCCAAAAGCACAGGAACTAAACATGTCTCAGTCTAACCCGGCTTCAACTAACGATTCCGGCGTATCCCGCGGCCTATGGTCTTCTCGCTTTGCCTTTATTCTTGCCGCAACCGGTTCCGCGGTTGGTCTTGGAAACGTGTGGAAGTTTCCTTACATCGTAGGTGAGAACGGGGGCGGTGCATTTGTGCTTGTTTACCTGTTGTGCATCGCCATTATCGGCGTGCCCATCATGATGGCTGAGATCTACATAGGCCGCAGCGGCCGCCATAACCCGATAGGCAGTATGCGGTTGGTTGCCGAGCGCAACCTGAGCTCACCTGCGTGGCGAATCTCAGCCGTTATCGGCATGATCGCCGCCTTTGTAATTCTGTCCTTTTATTCTGTTATTGGTGGTTGGGCCGCATCCTATATTGGCCATGCCGCAATGGGTGATTTTAACGGAGGCAACGCAGAGTCGATTGGTAAGCTTTTCGGTGATCTGCTGGCGAGCCCCAAGCAGTTGTTAGCCTGGCATACTGTGTTCATGGCACTGGTTATCCTGGTGGTGTCTCAAGGCCTTAAAAACGGGCTGGAGAGGGCGGTCAGCATACTCATGCCGGCGCTGTTCATACTGTTGCTGATAACGGTTGGCTACGCGACTACCACAGGGCACTTCGGTGAAGCCGTCAGCTTCCTGTTCACCCCTGACTTTAAAGCTCTGACAGTAAACGGTGTGCTGATTGCTTTGGGCCATGCGTTCTTCACGCTCAGCCTGGGCATGGCCATCATGATGGCATACGGCTCGTACCTCGGGCGCGATGTGGCTGTCGGGCGCACCGCGGTAACCATCGGGCTGATGGATACTGCCGTGGCACTGCTTGCCGGCCTGGCCATTTTCCCGATTGTGTTTGCCAATGGCCTCGAAGCCGGTGCCGGCCCGGGCCTGATATTCCAGACCTTGCCGCTGGCATTTGGAAACATGCCTATGGGCGATCTGTTCGGCACCCTGTTCTTCGTGTTGCTGCTGTTTGCAGCCTGGACCTCGGGGATTTCTCTGCTGGAGCCTGTTGTTGAATGGGTAGAAGAGAACACCAATATGGAGCGTTCGGGCAGTGCCATTTTTGTTGGCGTGCTGTGCTGGCTTCTGGGTATTGCCTCCGTGTTGTCGCTGAACGTTTGGGCAGATGTTGCGCCCCTTGATATGTTCGCACGCTTTGAAGGCAAAACGATTTTTGACCTGCTGGACTTCTTTACAGCCAACATCCTGCTGCCGCTGTCGGGCTTGCTGACGGCGATTTTTGTAGGCTGGTTTGTAGCTAAAGAGTCACTGAAAGCAGATCTGGGAATGAGCGACGGCACCTTTGCACTGTGGCTGAACTTCTTGCGTTTTGTTACGCCGGTGGCGGTTGTGATCGTGTTTGCATACAACTTGCTGGTGTAATTGCACCGGAAATAAAAAAGCCCGGAAGGCAGTAGTGCTTTCCGGGCTTTTTTTTGTGGATAAGACTCAGTCTTCGTCGTCGTTCAATACGGCCTTCAATGCTTTCAGATGAGGCTTGATGGCTTCAATGTCGGCAGCAGGTACATTGTCTGCGGTTTTTGTCATGTTAATGGCGGCACCCATCATTGCCTGCATTTGTGCTTTTATTTCAGGTGACAGGTTCGGATCATTTTCCATTTCTGACATAACTTCGGCCATTTCCGAGGTGGCGTCAGCACTTTTCATTTCAACCGCCATCATTGCGGCGAAAACCCGGTCACCAACAGATGCCCAGGATGGAAGGTTTTTGAAGCCGTGCTTTTTAACCAGGCTTTCGTACTTGTCATAGGCGGGGCCGCCTTTCATTTTTTTCACGCCTTCAGAAAAAAGCCGTGACAGGTCAGGCATTGAGTCCATGTCTTCGCCGTCGGCGTCTGGCCAGCCCTCAGTGCCTTTATATTGATCCTCCAATATTTGAGCGTCCTGCATGGAAGCAATAAACGCACGAATTGTTGAGTCAGTCAGCTTCTCTGCCTGTGCAGAGAATGCCAGTATCGATAGTAGCAGTGTCAGCATACACTGACGGATGGTGTGACCCCTGAACATAGAACACTCCTTATTCAAAATATTAAACGGCATAATTCCACCTTTCTCATTCGATGGATATACAACCTGAGTTCGAGCTTCAGATTAGACCATAGGTTTTATCTTGGCGACGGCCCCGCGTAAAGGGGGTTGCTAAGGCCAGAGCCAGATGTGGTTTTAATAAAAACGTGAACTTTTAGCGCAAGAGTCGCTCCATAATGGAGCACGCAAAAGAATCCACAGCGCTACAGGTTCGTATAAGTTCGTGAGCGTTTTTCAACGTATCTCTCAATAGTGAACCCAGGAGAGTTGTTATGAGCCGCAAAATGCTCGCAATAGTCACTGCACTGTTTATAGCCGCACCCGGTATCTACTATGCCGCCGCTGCCACGGCTGAGGAAAACGCAGCCAGGACTAGTGAATATGCGCCGTCAAACCCCGATTTGAAGGTCGCTACCTTTGCCGGTGGCTGTTTTTGGTGCGTTGAGGCGGGTTATGAAAAGATCCCCGGCGTAGTAGAGGCTGTCTCAGGCTACGCAGGTGGAACTGAGCCTAACCCGACCTATCAACAGGTCGCCTCGGGTAGCACCGGGCACACAGAAGCGGTGCAGGTTTACTACGATCCGAATGAAATAACCTACGAAGGTTTGCTGCAAGGCCTTTGGCGGATAATGGACCCGACAGATGCCAACGGCCAGTTTGTGGACCGTGGGCAACAGTATCGCCCGGCGATTTTCTACCATAATGCCGAGCAGAAGCGGTTGGCTGAAGCCGCTAAAAAGGCACTGCAGGCCTCCGGTATTTATGAAAAGCCGGTGGTCATTGAAATTACGCCATTCGATACGTTTTACGATGCCGAGAAGTACCACCAGGATTATTACAAAACGAATCCTGTGCGCTATAAGTTCTACACCTACAACTCGGGCCGTTATCAGTTTATTGAGAGCGTGTATGGCGATGACTATGAACTGGACTTCAGCCAGTTCAAGCCGGACGACAAGGCAATGAGTCGCTCGGGTGAGAATAAAGGCTTTGATCCGGCGACCTTTGTGAAGCCGGATGCCGAAACGCTGAAGCAATTGCTGACCAGCACGCAGTATGAAATAACCCAGAATGACGGTACCGAGCGTGCGTTCAGCAACCCCTACTGGGATAACAAGCAGCCCGGAATATACGTGGATGTGGTCTCAGGTGAGCCGTTGTTTTCTTCCCGGGACAAATACAAGTCCGGAACCGGTTGGCCGAGCTTTACCCGCCCACTGAGCTCGGACGCGGTTGTGGAAAAGGAAGACAACGGGTTCTTCATGAAACGTACCGAGATTCGCAGCCGGTTTGCCGACTCGCATCTTGGGCATGTGTTCAATGATGGCCCTGCACCTACCGGCTTGCGCTACTGCATGAACTCAGCAGCGATGAAGTTTATTCCGCTGGAGGAAATGGCCGCGGCAGGCTATGGCGACTGGATTGCTGAAGTGAAGGCGCAGTAATAGTACCGAAAGCTCTTTGATCGGTTTACAGCCATAAATTGCCAATAGGTGTTTCCAGGCTGAAGTGATGTTGTATCTGAGCTTGCAGCAATTCCGCAGTGGCAATGGCATCCACCAGAGCGTTATGGGCGGCATAGTGAGGTAGCCCGTAACGCTTTCTGCTATCTCCAAGACGTATAGATGTTGGTTTTTCCCCCACCAGACGTTTAAAGAAAGAAGGTTGTCGGTCTGGGTGCAGATGCGCCTCTATGGCCATTGTGTCGATAAGAGGAAAACGAATTCCTTCATCAAGGCGGTACTGTAAGGCCACGTTCAGGAAAGGCCGCTCGATATGCCTGAAGTGTACGACCGGAATACGGCCGTTCAGGCTGGCAAATACCTCCTCAAGTATTTCTGACAGATCTGGCGCATCGCTGATATCAGCGTGTGTGATGCCATGGAAAGTCACTGATGTCTGGTGCAGTGGCAGTCTTGGGCGGACAATCCAGTGTTTTGCCTGGTTAAGCAGAATGGCATCCAGTGTAAATGGCACCAGCCCGATACTGACGATTGAGTGAGCTTCTGAATCCAGGCCTGTTGTCTCAAAATCCAGCGCTACCATGGGAACCTCGGAGATGGGCGTGTCCTCAGAAACGCAGCCGGCTTCATAGAATGCCTTCAGCACGGGCGCTTTGGCACTTTCCGATAGAGCCCGGTATTGCTCGGGCCATGGCAGGGATTTAACGGCATCTGGCACAGGTTGGTTTTCAGACATGCCGGGTGGCCTGCGAGTTATAGCGGAACCGCAGAAACTTCTGGGCGTTGCTCACAACCTGAAACGCATCCTTGAGATGACTGCGTTCAAACGGCGAGAGATCCTCCGGCCGCACATTGTTGTTTGGCTCCTCTCCAGCTTCCAGGGCCAGCGCCTGGTGGCGAATACGCACAATAGAAATGAACTCCAGTGCATCCCGCAAGTTGCTCAGATCGTCTTCCATAATCAGCTTGGTTTTACCGATGCTTTTCAGTCTCTCGAAAGAGTTCTGGGCCCGCGAACCGGAAGCCAGTGCGTGAATACGGATCAGGTCAGACAGCGGTGCGGTACCCCGGCGTTTAAGGTTGAAGGTTTTCTGATGCTTTCCGTCCTCTTCAAGTACAAAGGTGCGGAAAAAGCCAAGTGGCGGCGTTCGGTTCAGAGCGTTACGCGCCATAAGTGTCAGGAATAGCTGGCTTTTGCTGGCCTTTTCCGCGACCAGCGCTTTTAGTTCTTCGGCATATTCTGTGCGGCCGTGTATGCCATCCAGATCAAAAAAGATATTGCTGTTCAGAAGGGCCTGCGCCTTGGGGTTTTCTATCCAGTCGGTAAAGTAGTCGCGCCACACCCTTAATGGCTGGCGCCATTTCGGGTTGGTCGCCATTATGTCGCCGGTGCAGTAGGTGTAGCCGCACTCAGCCAGCCCATCGGACACAAATTTTGCCAGTGCGAGAAAGTACTCGTCGTGTTCTTCCGGCACAAAACTGTTGTCCAGGATCATGGCGTTGTCCTGGTCTGTCACCACCAGTTGCTCGTCCCGGGCCATGGAACCCAGCGCCATGAAGCAGTATGGAACCGGTGGCGGCCCAAGTTTTTCTTCCCCCAGTTCCAGCAGTCGTTGTGTGAAGCTGCGACCAATGCCTGCCATGGCACTGCCAATCATGTGGGAGTTGGCGTCTTCATTCACCATGCGCACAAAGCTGTCGCGCACATCCCGGCTGATTTTTTTCAGGGCTTTCACATCCTGCTGGTGGAAAATATTGCTCACCAGATACAGGCTGCTTTGGCTTTCGTACCTCACGATGTCCGCAAGAGCGATCACGCCCCGAACTTCATCTCCGTCTATGACTGGCAGATGGTGCACATTGTTATGCAGCATGGTGAGCATGGCTTCAAACACATAGCTGCTGGCCCGAATGGTTATCAGGCCAGTGGTCATGATGTCGCTGATCGGTGTTTCGGAAGGAAGTGCTTCAGTGACCGCCCGGGTGCGCAGATCCCGGTCGGTGATAATGCCCGCCAGACGCTCACTGTCGCAGGTGGCACCGCACTCTTCGTCCATCAGCAACAGAGCCGACACGCCCTGATCGGTCATGATTCGCGCAGCTTCCTGGAGCCGCACAGTGGTGGGTGCAGAGACGGTTTCCCTGGAAATAAGCCGGTTAACGCGGGAGGTCATCAGAGCGTTGGACTTTTCCCGGCGGGACACGGCCGAGCGCAAACGGCTGCGGTCTTCAATCTCCACAAAGTCTGCAAAGTTTTCGTCGTTTTCAAACAAGTGGTGAAACGTTTCGGCAGGAACGCGATAGAGCAGGCTATCTTCCAGTGCCCGGGCAGGAAATCTCACCTGGCCACGCATCAACAAACCAAACTGGCCAAAAATTTCGCCCTCACCTATGCGGTTATAGAGCTCGCCCGAGCGGCGGAAGATTTCCACTGCGCCGCTGCGCACATAATACATACGGGTGCTGGTTTGCCCGGTTTCCGTTATCTGGGTTCCCGCCCGCACATAACTGATCTCAATGTTGGCAGTAAGCTCGTTAACCAGTTCCTCAGGCATTTCATCAAATGGCGCATGCTGGATGAGGTGGTTACGGATGTCGATCAGTTCAGCCTGCATGCTGTCTCCCGGATGGAATTTGATAACGTTTGGGCAAAACTATAGCAGAAGCCGCCGGCTGCCGCGGTGGAGCTTGGGCCGAAAGGCTATATCAGCGTTCTCCAACTTCGCAGCGGACATGGAGATTTTGCTAGGTGTTTGTCCCTAGCCGGCATCATTAAGCCGCATCAACTTGATAAGGATCAATCTGCATTTGCTTGGCCTGACTATGGTTAGCCTACTACCGGTTATGAAGCGTGTAATTCCAAGCAACTGAAATGCAGGAGATTTAAATGAAGCAGCAGCGCAAACTTTATCTGGCTATCGCTTTGATCAGTGGCGGTATGGCCGCCGCCTCGGCTTCCGCAAAAACCGTAGAAGTGCCCGATCTCGATATTGATACCTACGGCTGGGTGAACATGGCGGTGATGTATGGCGACACTGGCAACGGTTCTGAAACCTACATTGTGGACAACAAATACGCCTCCAGCCGTTTCGGCGCGAAAATCAGCAAGGAGCTGGATGATCTTGGCGTGCGAGTTGGCACCCATATGGAGTTTGAGTATGAGCACAACGATTCAAGTAAAGTCACGCCGGACAACCGCTCGATAGGCGGTGAGCTGGAAGAGCGCCACCTTAACCTGTTTGTTGCGGGTGGCTTTGGCCAGGTTTCTATTGGGCAGGGCTCAGGTGCTGCTGATGGCAACACCGAAATTGATCTCTCTGGTACCAAGGTGGCGGCATTCTCTAACCTTGGGCTGGTAGGTGGTTCGCTGCCGTTTGTGGCAAAAGATGGCTCTGGTAACGACGTAAAACTGCTTCAGGCTCTGAACAACCAGGATTTTGAAGCACGCTACGACCGCGTGCGTTATGACAGCCCCCGTATTGGCCCTGTAACTGTTTCAGTGAGCCAGGGTTACAAGCAAAAAAGTGGCGGCACCGGCAGTGATGATGTAACCGAGCTGGCGGCTACCCTGACCTTGCCATTGGCGGGCAAGCTGGTTGCGGGTGTTGGCTATTCCCGCAAGGACGTTGGCGGTGCAGTCGATAAACTGGAAACCTATGGTGGGTCCGCTTCCTGGCTACACACCAGTGGCTTCAACCTTGGTGGCGTCTATTCCATGCAGGAGGATAAAACACGAACCTCCTCGGACTTCTATATGGTGAAAACCGGCTACAAAACCGGCAACCACTCGGTAGCGATTCACCATGCGATCGGTGAAGACCGCACTGAGTATACGCCAGCTCCTGTAACCGATAGCGAAGTTAAAGCCTACGGCATCAGTTATGTCTATGCGCCAGCGAAATGGCTGGATGTGTACGCTTCGTTCAATAACTATCAGTTGAGTGCAAAAGAGCGTAGCTACGATGACATCAATATTGCTATGACCGGTGCCCGCGTGAAGTTCTAATCTGCCTTTGGAAATAAGTTCTCTCCAACCCTTGCCCCGTTCGCGGGGCTTTTTGCTTTTCGGTCGGTTGGCCAGTTAGCATGCACTCCTGATTCCCGGAGGCAGAATTGCATGCACACTTTGGTTCTTGGCGGTATCCGTTCCGGTAAAACCGCGCTTGCGGAGCGGTTGGCTTCGGGCACAAACAATTCAGTGGTGTACCTGGCAACCGCAACCGCCGGAGACGACGAGATGCGCACGCGCATTCAGCGCCATCAACAGCAGCGCCCGGATGGTTGGGGGCTTGAGGAAGAGACGCTGGCTCTGGCCCAAGTGCTTGCCCGCCAGGGGAAAACCACGCATGCGCCGTGCATACTGATTGATTGCATGAGCTTGTGGGTGAGCAACCTGTTGCACGCAGGAGAAGAAATCTTTGACCGGGAACGGGAAGCGTTTTTAAATCAGGTAAGCCTTTATCCTGGCGAGCTTGTGATAGTCAGCAATGAGGTAGGCTTGGGTACGATCGGAATGGACCCACTCACCCGGCGTTTTGCGGATGAGCTGGGTTGGCTGAATCAGGCGTTGGCCGCAGTGAGCGACAAAGTGGTGATGAGTGTCGCCGGGCTGCCTATGGTGTTGAAGCCTTGAATGATCCGTGGGCTACAAGGCTTTGGAAAAGCCCGTGGGCCGAGGTGTCTACCTGTATTCTGCTGCGGCAGGCATAGGGCGTGGCTACGCTGGAGAACGAATGCTCCAGAGGGATGTTCATTACATCTGCAACAACCATTCGTATCACGCCACCATGGCAAACGATCAGGACCTTTTGGCCCGCAAGTTCTTCCCGCCAATGGTGCCAGCTTTCAGTAACGCGGCGATTGAAGTCCTTGGCTGTTTCACCACCGGGAGGCGTGTGGGCAACCGGATTCGCCCAGAACTGGCTTAGCCTCTCGCCATCGTTGGCCATTACCTCATCCGCCGTGCGCCCTTCCCATTCCCCGAAGTTGATCTCCCGCAAGCGCTCGTCCTTGTGCAGGGGAATCCCGCGGGTATCCGCCAACTCCTGAGCGAAGTGTACGCAACGCAGCATGGGCGACGTAACTATGGCATCCCAGCGGTCGCTTTCAGTAACCGCGCTTCGCATCTGCTGCCACCCCATCTCGCTTAGCGGGTCGTCTTTGCTGCCGCGATACATGGGGCCGCCTTCCGGCTCGCCGTGGCGAATAAGGTCAAACATGGATGTGCTATCAGCCATGATGCCAATCCTCTTTATTCCTGGTCTCTATTGCTAACGCCAGCGTCTTCAAAGCTGGCCATTTTGTTGTGTAGCTCACAGGCCATTCTCAGTAGCGGAATCGCTACAGCTGCGCCGCTGCCCTCACCAAGACGCATGCCAAGATCCAGCAGGGGTTCGGCATCCAGTGCCTCAAGAATGGCTTCGTGGCCCGGCTCAGCAGAGCGGTGTGCAAACAGTAGCCATGGGCGTATGTCTGGTTGCTGGCTTACCGCAAGCAAAGCTGCAACAGAAGCAATATAGCCGTCGACCAGCACCGGAATGGATCGTGCTGCGCAGCCAGCAAAAGCGCCAGCCAGAGCGGCAATTTCAAAGCCGCCAAAGGCCTTGAGCACGGCAATGGCATCCTCGCCATCGTCGTCGTTATCGTGGCGCTGAATGGCCAGAATGATGACTTCCGCTTTGTGGCGCACGCCCGCCACATCCAGACCCGTACCGGGCCCGGTCAGTTTCATGGGATTTTTGCTCATGAGAGAGCTGGCAAGAGCCGTGGCGGAAGTGGTGTTGCCTATACCCATTTCGCCGCCAATGAATAACTGGCTGCCCTTGTCTGCAGCACGCTGGGCTGCGGCATCGCCGTGGCTCAGCGCGGCGCATAGCTGCTCCGTCGTCATGGCATCGGCTTCTGAAAAATTACGGGTGCAGGGTGCGATGTGAGCATCGATAACACCGGGTAAGTTGGGTGGAACATCCGCAACCGTTCCCAGGTTAACAACTTCCAGTTCCGCCCCAAGGGATTTGGCCAGCACGCTTATGGCCGCGCCGCCATTGGCGAAGTTGGCAATCATTTGAGCCGTAACCGCCTGGGGATAGGCTGAAACGCCTTCCTCACAAATACCGTGATCACCCACAAAAACACTGATCTGAACACGATCAACGGCTGGCGTAACTGTGCCCTGCAGACCGGCTAGCTGAACCGCCACGTTTTCAAGCCGGCCCAGCGAGCCGGCCGGTTTGGTCAGAACGTTTTGGCGTTGTGCGGCTCGTTCAAATAACAGTGCATCGGGTTGCTGGGGAGGGGTAGTCCAACTGCTGGGAAACGACATTTCACATACCTTCAGACATCAATAGATCGCAATGCAAGGAGCTATTGCGGTGATCAGGGCTTGGGTTCAATAGAGTATGGAGCGGGATCATACTCCGACTGGCTGTAATGAGGTAGGCTTGACGCTTTCATCGACTGACCGGCTCGGGATCACCAGTGTTGCTATTCGCTCCTTTGATTGTTCTTGTGCTTGCTCTCGCCCTTGATTATCTGTTCGGTGAGCCCCGCCACTTTCACCCTCTGGTCGGGTTTGGGCATTTGGCAAATGCAGCTGAAAAGCAATTTAACACCACACCGACTAATTCCCGGCTAAGTCTGTTGGCTGGTCTGTTTTCCGTGTTTTTGCTCACAGCGCCGTTTTTGGGCCTGGCGATCTGGGCGTCTGCCACTCTTGATGGCTGGCCGTTGGTGTTGATTCAATCGATTGTCCTTTGGCTCGCCCTATCTCTTCGCGGATTGGCTGAGCATGGCAAAGCAGTGGCAGAGCCATTGCGGGCCGGCGATCTTGATACAGCTCGTGAGCAAGTCAGCCGTATTGTCAGCCGCAAGGCGAGTGCGCTGGACGAAAAAGGTGTGGCTGCAGCGGCAACTGAGTCCATGTTGGAGAATGGAGCCGATGCGGTGTTTGCCAGTTTGTTCTGGTTCCTGGTTGCAGGCATTCCGGGTGTGGTGCTGCACCGAATGGTGAATACCCTGGATGCCATGTGGGGCTATCGCAACCCACGGTTTCTGTATTTTGGCCGAGTGGCAGCCCGGCTGGATGACCTTATGGGCTGGGTGCCGGCCCGCCTGACAGCGCTTACCTACATGCTGCTGGGCCATCGCAAACTGGCCTGGTGGTGCTGGAGAAATCAGGCGCCACAATGGGATAGCCCCAATGCCGGCCCTGTGATGGCGGCGGGTGCCGGCGCACTGAATGTTCAGCTTGGCGGGCCCTCACCCTATCCTTCCGGCGTCAAGCAGCGCCTGGTGCTGGGTGGTGCTCATGATGCGAGCTCCGCCAGTGTGGACGCTGCGATCGCATTGGTGCGGCGCGGTGTCTGGCTATGGCTTGTGGCGGTTCTGGTGACCACAGTGTTTATATTTTTGGCGTTGCATTCATCATGATGCTGGAACATGGAGGGCGCTTGAACCAAGCGGCAGAACGCTGGGGAATCCCTCGGTCGGAATGGCTTGATCTGTCTACCGGCATTAACCCCAATGGCTGGCCAGTGCCTGAGATACCGGCAGAGCTTTGGCAAAGGCTGCCCGAAGCCGATGATGGGCTTGAAGAAGTTATTCGCAAGTGGTCAGGAACGCCCGCGGAAGCGGCCTGTGTGCCTGTGCCGGGTAGCCAGGCGGCGATTATGGCGCTGCCGAAATTACGCAAACCCTGCCGTGTGGGTATACCCGTGCCGGGCTATCGTGAGCATGGCCACAACTGGCGGCAGGCGGGCCATGCAATTGTTCCGATAGGGCCTGAGCAAACAGGCGGTGGGGCGACAGGCTGTGATGACCGGTGGCTGGACCGGCTGGATGTGCTGGTGTGGATCAATCCTAATAATCCTACTGGAGCAATCGTCCCGCCCTCTACTCTCTTGCGCTGGCATCGGCGGTTGCAGAAGCGCGGTGGCTGGTTGGTTGTTGATGAAGCGTTTATGGATGCTACGCCGGCATTCAGTTTGGCGCCCCGTGCCGGTTTGCCGGGTTTGGTTATTCTGCGTTCTCTGGGGAAGTTTTTCGGGTTGGCTGGCGTGCGAGCGGGGGCGGTGCTTTCAGACTCAGTTGTTGCCGAGTCGTTGAAATTAATGCTCGGGCCCTGGTCCCTTAGTGGGCCTGGTCGTTTCGTAATGCGCAGGGCGCTAGAAGATGGGGCGTGGCAGCAGCAATCCCGGATGAACCTGCAGTTCAGCGCTTCCAGGTTGCGTGCAATGTTGCAGACAGCAGGGCTAACGCTGGTTGGTAGTGGCACGCTATTTCAGACCGTGCGTCTCGACAGGCCTCAGCCGCTGGCGGATCAGTTGGCCACCTGGGCGGTGTTGGTCAGGGTCTTTGAACAACCGGGAATGTTGAGGTTTGGGCTGCCAGGAGGTGAGAGCCAGTGGCAGAAGCTGGAAGTCGCGTTAGCGGGCAAGCCTTGCGATTAGTCATTGACCAGACATTAACGCGTTGTTAGCCTTGCCCTGCGTTTGTAGGTGCTGTTGTCGCGTAATCATCAACGCCCCAGCAGTGAAACGGGAAGCCGGTTAAAGTCCGGCACTGCCCCCGCAACGGTAAGTGAGTGATCGGCTAAGAAAGATGCCACTGTGTGCAAGCATGGGAAGGTTTGTGCCGATCAGCATACGCTCACAAGTCCGGAGACCGGCCTGTCAAACACACCGAACGCTGCGGAGGGCAGTTGCGGTGGGTAAACACCGGCCTGTCTCACGGAATTTCCCCACCCCTTGTTATGCTCCAGCCTGTTTTTTGTCGGGCTACGCTTCCCTTTGCAGCACTAAATAATCAACCATGCGGGTGCGCGTGGTGTGACTGCGAGTGTATGTAATGAAAGTTTCCCGATCGATTACCGGTGCTCTGGTACTCCCTTTTGCATTCAACCCCCTCTCGATAGCCATAGCCCAGGAAGCCGAGTCGCCGCAACTGGATCCCATTGTTGTTACCGCAACGCTGGGGCCGAAAACGGTTGGTGAAAGCCTTGCGTCGGTCACGGTCATTGATGAGGAAGAGGTTCGTTCCAAAGCTCCTGCGGATTTCACTGACCTTTTGCGTGGCCAGCCAGGCATTAACGTGACCGGTAACGGCTCTTTCGGCAAAACGACAAGTGTATACACCCGCGGTGTTCAGAACGCAGGAACTGTATTGCTTGTGGATGGCGTAAAACTCCGTTCCGCAACCAGCGGTGGCGCTTCCTGGCAGTACTTTCCAACAGACCTGATTGAGCGTGTTGAAATTGTAAGGGGGCCTCGCAGTTCACTTTATGGTGCCGATGCCATGGGAGGCGTTGTTCAGGCCTTTACGCTTGATCCCAAGTACGGCAAGAGAGGTTGGGTCGAGGCCGGAGCAGGCAATTTCGATACCCAAAAAGTGAGCGCAGGTGTTTCAGGCTCCGTGGGCAACACAAGGTTCAGCCTGAGTGGTCTGCACAAGGAAACTGATGGTACGGCGATTATTGAAGACGGTGAGGATAAAGGTTTCCGCAATACTGCCGGTCTTGGCCGGGTAGTGCACGCCTTGGACAATGGCGGCGAAGCGAGCGTAATGCTGTTGCAGTCTGAAGGTAACACAGAGTACGAGGGCGGCAATATTGATTATATGATCCGAACCTTTGGCCTTGGGCTTATGACGCCTGTGAATGACAACTGGAAAACGTCAATTCAGTTTTCGGAATCGAGAGACGAGTCGGATACCTTCAGCAGCTTTAGTGACACCACCTATAACACACGGTTGCGGCAGGCCCAGTGGGAAAACACTTTCACATATAGTGTCCATGAGCTGGTTGTGGGTACCGAGCTCCAACAGGACGAAGTTAGCAGTACCCAGGATTATTCCGAAACCAGCCGTACTAACGCCGCCGTGTTCAGCCAGCTACGGCTGAATTTTGGCCCCGTTGATGCTCAGTTCAGCCTGCGCAGTGATGATAACGAAGCATACGGAACCAAAGAAACTGGCGGCGTGGCGTTTGGCTATATGTTCGACCGCTCGCACCGTGTGCGTGCCAGCTACGGCACTGCTTTCAGAGCTCCCACATTTAATGATCTTTACTGGCCGCTGGCGTTCAATTACCAGGGTAACCCGGATCTGGAACCCGAGACGTCAGAAAACTATGAATTAGGTGCGAGCGGGTCATATGAAAGATGGTTCTGGGACCTGGCAATCTATCAGATGGACATTGAAAATCTGATTGGTTCGGGCCAGGTGGGCACTGTCGATACGCGGGTCAACATAGATAGAGCGCGAATTCAGGGTGCAGAAGCTAGCGCTGGATACGAGTACAACGGCTGGCGCACGGCTGTCGCCCTGACTTACCTGGATCCTGAAGACCGCAAAACCGGCAATCAGCTCCGTCGCATCACAAGTCGTACCGCCCGGATTGATCTGGACAAGGCGATCAGTGACTTTACATTCGGTGGGTCTGTGGTTGCAGAAGGCGATCGTTACGACGACGCGGCGAATAACAACCGACTCGCCGGCTTTGCAACCTTGGATCTACGTGCGGCCTGGAATTTCGCTCCGGACTGGAATGCACGCCTGACACTGGTGAACGCACTGGATAAAGAGTACTCAACGGCCGAACGTTTTGATGGTGTAAAGTATATCGCTTCGGGTCGCACGGGTATGCTTACCGTGCGCTACGATCTCCGCTGAGCGAGAGTTAATTAATGAACCACTGGCCGGTTAAAGCATTGCTTTGCGCTCTTCTGACACTGCCCGCAATGGCGTGGGCAGAGGTGTGTGCTGAAGATCGACGGGGGGTGCAGGTGTGCCTGCCCGAACCGGCCAAACGCATAGCAACCCTGTCGCCAGGTGCAACAGAGCTGATGTTTGCAGCAGGTGCCGGGGAAAAAGTGGTGGCTGTGGTTAATCACAGCGATTATCCGCCCGCTGCACAGAAAATCCCGCTCGTTGGCAACCACACCCGAATAGACCTTGAGGCCCTGCTGGCCCTCGAACCTGATCTGGTAATCACCTGGGTAACGGGCAATCCGCCTGCCCAGATGGAAATGCTGCAGGAACTCGGCCTGACCACATTTGCTATTGAACCGCGAACGTTTGAGCAAGTGTCTGGCGTGATAGAGCGGCTTTCTGTTCTGGCTGGAACGGAAAAAGAAGGCTATGCAGAAGCGCAACGGTTTCGCGCAGGTATTGCGGCTATTGCAGAGAAATACCGCAATGTAGAACCAATACCGGTGTTCTATCAGGTATGGGAAACGCCTTTGATGACCATCAGTGATGATCATTTGATTGGCAAGGTCCTGCAGCTGTGTGGTGGCCTTAATGTGTTTGGTGATATGCCCCGGCTGGTGCCCAGAATCAGTGCCGAGGTTGTGCTTGCTGCCGATCCTCATGTCATTCTGACGGGCAGCGTGGAAGGCACAAGCGATGACGAACTTGATCACTGGAAAAGCTATTCCGGTATGACGGCCGTTGCCCGGGGTAACCTGTTCTTCATTCCCGCCTCTCCTATCTCCCGGCCTACGCCAAGGCTTCTTGAAGCCAGCGAGGCTGTGTGCCAAAAGCTGGATATAGCGCGTGAGAACTAATGCCATGACCAGATCTTTGCGGGCTCGGGATCAATGATTCGCTCGTTGTCTGTCCTGTGCGTTGTCGCTTTGCTGGCGGTGTTACTGGCCCTGGCTTTGGGCAGTGTGACCGTCTCTCCCGCTGATCTTCTCGCGGTTATCCAAGGTGAAGGCAACGCGCTGCACCGCACGCTTTTGTGGGAACTGCGTTTGCCGCGAACACTTGCGGCGTTTGCCACCGGCGGACTGCTGGCCGTTGCCGGCGCGCTCATGCAGGTATTACTCCGCAACCCGCTGGCGGACCCCTATGTACTCGGGTTGTCCGGCGGTGCCGCAGTAGGAGCACTGCTGGCCATGTTGACAGGTATGGGAACCCTGCTGATATCAGGTTCTGCCTTTGCCGGCGCTATGCTAGCCACCGTGCTGGTATTCGGCCTGGCCCATGGAACCGGCAGCTGGACTCCCTCGCGCCTTTTGCTGACGGGCGTAGTGGTTGCAGCAGGCTGGGGCGCGGTGATCACCCTAATGTTGGCTATCACCCCTTCATACAAGCTTCCCGGCATGCTGTACTGGTTGATGGGTGATGTTTCCTATGCTCGCACACCCTGGCCGCCGTTGATTGTGTTGGCGTTATCCATTGTGCTGGTTCTCCCCCTTGCCCGTAATTTGAATGTGCTGGCGCGCGGCCCTATGCAGGCGGCGGCGCTGGGCGTATCCGTTCGGCCTCTGGAGTGGACAATTTATATACTCGCCAGCCTGCTGACAGCAACGGCTGTTACAACCGCCGGCAGCATTGGCTTTGTGGGCTTGATTGTGCCCCACATGCTCCGGCTGGTACTGGGCAATGACCAGCGGATTATCCTGCCGGCCTGTGCCCTGGCAGGCGGCACATTATTGGTGCTGGCGGATACTCTGGCGCGCACGGTCATTGCACCCGAACAGTTGCCTGTTGGTGTGATTACCGCTTTGCTGGGCGTACCTACCTTTCTGTACCTGCTGCACCGGAGTCGCTGATGAGTACGTTGCGCACCCGTGGTTTGGTTATCAATGTACCGGGACGGCCTGACGGTTATGCGCTGGATATGGATATTGAATCTGGCCAAACCTGGGGTGTGCTGGGCCCCAACGGTGCCGGCAAAACCACCTTGCTGCACACCCTCGCGGGTTTACTTCCTGCACGCAGCGGTCAGGTACTGTTAAATGAGTCACCGCTAGCAGACCTGAAGCGCCGTGAGATTGCCCGTCATATCGGGCTGGTGTTTCAAGAGCGGCAGGACAGTTTTCCCGCGACCGTTATGGAAACTGCCCTGATAGGACGGCACCCCTGGTTATCCCCCTGGGAAAGCGAGCAAGGGGATGATCAGGCAAGGGCGCAGCAGGCCCTGACTTCGCTGGATGTTGATCACCTGTCTGATCGCTTGCTGAACACCTTGTCGGGTGGAGAGCGCCAGCGTGTCGCTATCGCTACATTGATGACCCAAAACCCGAATGTCTGGCTGCTTGATGAGCCCACTAATCATCTGGACCTGCACCACCAGGTCAAAGTGATGCACTTGCTTCGGGATCAGGCACGTGTCGGGAAAACTATTTTTATGTGCCTGCACGATCTGAATCTGGCTGCCCGCTGGTGTAGCCATGTTCTGTTGCTCTATACCAATGGCGATGCCTGTTGGGGGCCAGCTGACGCCATGCTTGAATCATCGGCACTTGAGAAACTGTATAACCAGAAGTTGATCACCGTAGAAGCGGACGGTGCCCCCGTATTTGTACCAGTGTCCGCCTGACTCACTTTATGAAAATGGTAAGCCAATGAGTAAAGCCGTACCGGCCGTGATGATTACTGCGCCCGCCTCCGGGCAGGGAAAATCCATGGTGACAGCTGCGCTGGCCCGCTTGCATCGGAACGCCGGGCGCGAGGTGCGGGTGTTCAAACACGGCCCGGATTATCTCGACCCGATGGTGCTGGAGGTTGCATCCGGCCACCCCGTCTATCAGTTACACCCTTGGATGACCGGAGAAGATGAGTGCCGCTGGCGGTTGGCTGAGGCAGCACAAGACGCTGACCTCATTCTGATCGAAGGTGCGATGGGGTTGTTCGACGGCGATCCATCGAGTGCTGATCTGGCAAAGCTTATGGGTATTCCTGCATTGCCCGTGATCGACGCCAGTGGCATGGCTCAGACCTTTAGTGCTCTTGTGTTGGGGCTTGCACGCTTTGACCCAGATCTGTCTGTTTATGACGTGATTGCGAACAAAATTGGTAGCCCACGCCATGGTGAAATGCTGAAAGAGAGGCTGCCTGAAGGGATTCGTCTGTTAGGGGCTATCCCTAGAAACGACGCCATGAACATACCCGAGCGACACCTCGGTTTGATGCAACCGGCAGAGCTGGGCAACCTCGACCAGAAACTGGATGACGCTGCCCAAGTGCTGAAAGAGGCGGGGCTCGATGAATTGCCGAAAGCGGTAGAGATTCCCACCGTTGAACCGGCAACCAGGCCGAAAGCACTGTTGGCCGGCCTTCGTATTGCGATCGCTCGTGATGCCGCCTTTAGTTTTATTTATCGAGCCAACACCGAGCTGCTGCAGGCTATGGGCGCTGAGCTGCACTATTTCTCCCCGCTGGAAGACTCGGAACTGCCGCCCGCGGATGCGCTTTGGCTTCCCGGTGGATACCCGGAGCTGCATGGCAATACCTTGGCTGAGAATTCCGCGATGGCGAATGCAATTCGTGCCTTTCATAACGCAGGTAAGCCAATATTGGCGGAGTGCGGCGGCCTGATGGCCTGCGCGCAAGAGCTGTCGGATAAAGACGGCGTTGTACATTCGCTGTATGGCTTGATACCGGGGCGAGCGGGTATGGCCAAGCGCTTACAGGGCCTGGGTATGCACAGCCTGACGACGGAACAAGGCGAGTTGCGGGGCCACACTTTTCACCGATCCACGTTGGATACCACTTGGCAACCTGCTGCCCAAACTCAAAAACAGGCGGGCACCGGCAGTGAAGCTGTTTTTTGTGAGAATGCTCTGGTGGCCAGCTATTTCCACGGTTACTTCCCCTCAGCACCCGAACTTGTGGCGGCGATTTTCCGCGGTGAGGCACTGATATTTCCGGGCAACTCCGAGAAAAATCATTCGTAATCGACCATAACTTGTGAAAGGGCTTCCACGCATGCGATATCTGAAGGCTTTTCTGACGGCCATGACAGTAATGCTTTGGGCGTCTTCAGTGATGGCTGCTAGCGTCGTGGGCATTGTTTCTGAGCGTTCAGCCGCAGAAATGGCCGCTGGTGCTCACCGTTTTTTAGAACATAACCCAGACCACCGCGTGTTGCTGCGAACCCCCGATCAACTGGCCACTCAGAGCGACCAACAAGTGCTCGAGTTGCTCAAGAATGCCGATGCGATCGTGCTGGCGGCGGTCTTTGGTGACCAGGTGGAGCGCCTTGCCGGGTTGGTAAAAGACGTGGCAGCGGATGACACCGCTGGGCAGATGCCTGTGCTAGGTATCAACAGTGATTGGCGTATTTCACGGCTGTCTCAGCTCAATGGCGAAAAGCCATTGGCGGAGCTGGATGCCGCCGGGCTCAAGGCCTTGGTTGCGGCTCCGGCGGCCGGAGTTGATGCTGCTGAGGATTTGGTTGATCGACAGGCCCTGTTTCCCGCCCAGGCTGACTGGTTGGAAGGCCGCGCTTTCTATCAGGGCAGGACGCCGAAACATCTGGATGGCCTGATACGGTGGCTATTGGCCAAAGCGGGACACGACATGGGTTACGACAAGCCCGAGCCCCGTGCCAGTATCCGTTATTACCAGAATGGTGAAGCGAGCGCTGACGCTTCAGCATTGACGCTGACCGACACCCCCGTAGTCGTGGTTCTTGATCTGGATAGCGGAGACCGGCCGGGGGATCGGGACTTACTGGACGATACCTGTGCGGCCTTGGACGCTCGGGAGCTTCAGTGCTTTGCGATCCTGTCCCGATGGGGTGGTGCCAGCCTTGATGCCTTGCGCACGCTCGAAGAAGCGATTCAACCAGCAACATTGGCGGGTATTGTTAGCCTACAGGATTTCACCATTGGCGGAGGTGAGGGCCGCCGGGAGGTGACGGAAGAGCTGATTCGCCTCAACGTGCCTGTCATCAAAGGCCTTAGGCTGGCCTCCCGAACTCGCAATCAATGGCAGCTTTCCGTTGATGGTATCCCCACCGATCAGGTGCATTACAACCTGGCCATGCCGGAACTTCAGGGTGTAAGCCAGCCCATGGTACTGGCAACGGCGGAGCCTGAAGAGATAGACCCCCAAACCGGTGTTGCGCTGACGCTGACGCAACCGGTTCCAAACCGTGTGGCTGCATTGGCTGAACGCCTTAAGCGTTGGCAGGTGCTGCAAACCAAAGATAATGCCGACAAACGGGTGGCTATTGTTTATTACAACCATCCCCCCGGGCGCCAGAATATAGGTGCGGACAACCTGGATGTTCCAGCTTCACTGTTCCAAATGCTGACCTGGCTAAAAGCCGAGGGGTACAGCACCGGCCCGCTCCCTGACAGCCCGGAAGCCTTGCTAGATCTGATTCAACAGCGCGGGGTTAGTCTGCCGGATGACCCGCGCTCGATGAAGGAAATGGCCAGTGAGGTCCCGTCGATGAGCGCGCAAACCTACCAGCGTTATCTGCAATCTCTACCAAACGTTGTGCAGCAAGAAATAGCGCACGGTCCGCTGGGGTATCTCCATGAACGCTTGGAACAAGCCCATCAATTAGGGGAGCAGGACTTGGCTCTGGGCCTTCTGGATCGCGGCGTTAAGGATCTGCGGAATTTAATCGAGCATGTACAACACCCGAACCGGCCCACAGCCCTCGCCCAGCTTGATCAATACGAAGCACTGTGGAGCCAGCGCCTGAAAGAAGGCGGGAACAAAAGTGAATTGAACGAACAGCGAGTTTTATTGGCGGATACGGGCATACCGGGGCTGAAAGGCTGGGGTGAAGCGCCCGGGCTGTCGATGGTAGTCGATGACCGCTTGATCTTCCCCGGCCTGCGATTCGGGAATATTTTCATTGGGCCCCAGCCGCCAAGAGGTTGGGAGGTGGATGAAGAGCTGCTGCACGCGAATACCACTTTCCCACCAACGCACCAATACGTGGGCTTCTACCATTGGCTGAGAGACCACTATAAAGCCGATGCGCTGGTATACGTGGGGCGGCATTCCACCCGTGAATTCCTGCCACGGCGTCGCGCTGGCCTGACTGAGGATGATTACCCTGATTTGCTGGGTGGTAGTCTGCCCCTTATTTACCCCTACATCGTCGATGGAGTGGGTGAAGGCATTCAGGCCAAGCGGCGTGCGCTGGGCGTAATGATCAGTCATCTGACACCGCCCCTAGCGGTTACAGAATTGTACGACGATCTGCTTGAAATAAGGCAGTTGGTGGAAACTTGGGAGTCGGCGACCGATCCTGATAGCCCAACCCGTGAGCGGGCGCTGCAAATGCTACGCGAGAAAATCTTGCTGCTGGATATCGGCGACGATATCGAACAGGAAATTGCCAATGAAATGGGGCTTTCCGCAGATGAAGTTTCGATAGAAGAGCTGTCTCCAGAGCTACTGGTTCATGAAGCCGGGCACTATGTGACGGACATTCAGGAGCATTTCATGCCTCTGGGGTTGCATGTGTTTGGGCAAGACTGGACCGATGAGATGCTGGACACGATGCTGACCTCAATGGCGAGCAAGTCAGGCAAGCCAGAACCGAGCTGGCGACAGAGGTTGGCGATGTCACCCGCGGCTGAGCGGAAGAGCTGGCTGAACGCGCTTAATGGTCGTTTTGTAGCGCCCGGGCATGGCAACGACCCGTTGCGGACCCCGGATGTTTTACCAACGGGGCGAAATTTCCATGCCTTGTCTGACGACCTGATTCCGACGCGAGTGGCCTGGTCGCTGGCCGAGGATTTAGCCGCAAAAGCAGAAAAAACGGGCACCCGACAAAGTAACGAAAGTGATGCGCTGGTTCTCTGGGCGTCGGACACGGTGCGTGACGAAGGCGTGATGATTGCCTTCGGTCTGAAGCTTATGGGTATCCGCCCGGTGTGGAACAGTCGGGGCATTGTTAACGGCCTGGAGCGACTACCCGCAGGGCCGGGTACGGACAACCCGGTTCGTCGTAACGTGCTCTTTACCACATCAGGGCTCTTCCGGGATCTATACGGAAGCAAGCTGGAGTGGTTGGATCTGGCTTCTCGGTACGCGCTGGCGGGCGCGGCAAAAACCATAGCGACTGAGTACCCGGATTTGGCACCCGCACTCGATCAGGCTTTGTCGGTCTTGCCGGTAGCCCTGCAAAAACGCGGTAGCGAATCGCTGGAAATCAATGGCGTGGCCGCACGCTGGGTGGCCGATACCCGGGTTCTCTTGGCCGCCGGACAGTCGGCGCAGGATGCAGGTGACCAGGCGGCCTACCGAGTGTTTGGCACAGCGCCAGGTGCTTATGGGGCTGGGGTGAACAGGCTCGCTACCCGCACTGGCGCATGGCAGGGGCGGCAGCAGTTGGGCGACGCCTATCGTCGTCGAATGGGGCATGTTTACGGTAAAGAAAGCCTAGGTGAGCCGGCGCATGAGGCCTTTGACCGCCAATTGCTTTCCGTAGACAAAACCTATCTGGGACGATCCAGCCATTTGTATGGCCTGCTTGATAATGATGACGGCTTTGATTTCCAAGGCGGGCTATCCAATGCAGTGGAGCATTTGCGGGGTGAGCCACCGGAGAATATGGTTTTACAGTACAAGGATCCAAAGAACCCAACGGTGGACTCGCTTCAGCGGGCGCTGCAGGTTGAGCTTCGCGCCCGAAATTTGAACCCCCAATGGCTAGCACCGTTGATGGAGCACGGTTATGCCGGTGCGCGCACCATGGGCAGTGATTTTCTGGATAACCTCTGGGGTTGGCAGGTGACCAGTCCACAGGTGCTCCGCTCGAGTGTCTGGGATGACATCAATGAGGTGTATTTTCAGGATCGCCACGGGCTGGGCCTGAGTGACTTCTTGGCAGAAGAGCACAATGTTCACGTAAAGACCCATATGCAGGCCATTGCTCTACTGGCAGCCAAGCGAGGTTTCTGGGAAGTGAATGTGTTCACCCTGAAGTCCCTCGTGCGTGATTTCGCCGGTAATATCATTGATCATGGCTTGCCAGGAAGCGGCCACACCCGCCCGGATCATCCTTTGATGGACTGGGTTGCGGATCAGTTGGAACCGCAACAGCGGGAGGCTTTCGATTCCGCCCGCAAGGGTGGATCTACGACTTATCAGCTCGCACCCCAGGGCTGACATTCCAAAATGACCAGGAGAATACCCATGCGTGAACGCGCTAAAGACCCAGAACGCCACGCCAAGCGTATGGCAGCTAAGCAAAAAATCATGCAGGAGCGCATTGCCAACGCCCAGAAAGAACAGGGCATATTGCTGGTATTGACCGGCCCGGGCAAAGGTAAGAGCAGCTCCGGTTTTGGCATGGTGGCTCGTTCTTTAGGCCACGGTATGAAAGTAGGCATTGTGCAGTTCATTAAAGGTGCCTTCAGTACGGGTGAAGAAGCCTTCTTCCGGGATCTGCCCAATGTGGATTACCACGTGATGGGCCAGGGCTACACCTGGGAGACCCAGAACCGGGAGCAGGATGTGGCATCGGCTAATGCCGCATGGGATATCGTTGCGGGCATGCTGAAAGACGACAGTTACGATCTGATTTTGCTGGATGAGCTTAATATCGCATTGAAGTACGACTACATCGATCTGGACCGTGTGCTGGACGACCTGCAAGCCCGGCCGGAGATGCAACATGTGGTTGTCACCGGTCGCAGCGCCCCGCAGGAGCTGATTGATATTGCGGATACAGTGACAGAAATGGGTGTGGTCAAACACGCCTTCAAGGACCAGGGCATCAAGGCACAAAAAGGCGTTGAGCTTTAACCCATGACCACCCTCATGATCCAGGGCACTACCTCCGACGCCGGTAAAACTACTGTCGTTGCTGCCCTGTGTCGCTGGCTGGCCCGCCAGGGTGTGTCAGTGGCACCGTTCAAGCCGCAAAATATGGCGTTGAACAGTGCGGTCACCATTGATGGTGGCGAAATTGGCCGCTCAACAGCGTTACAGGCGCTGGCCTGCGGGCTTGAGCCCCACAGCGATATGAACCCGGTGTTGCTGAAGCCGCAAAGCGACTGTGGCGCCCAGGTTATTTTGCGTGGGCAGGTGCACGGCAATATGGATGCGCTGGATTATCACGCCTACAAAGCCGAAGCCATGGAGGCGGTGATGGCCGCCTGGCGTTCACTCAGCGAACGCTACGATGTAATCATTGCCGAAGGCGCTGGCAGCCCGGCGGAGATTAACCTGCGGGCCAACGACATCGCCAACATGGGCTTTGCGGAAGCGGCGGATTGCCCGGTGCTGTTGGTGGGCGATATCGATCGGGGCGGTGTGTTTGCCCAGTTGGTGGGCACTCTGGAGCTGATTTCTGCCAGCGAACAGCAGCGTACCAAAGGCTTTATTATTAACCGCTTTCGCGGTGATATCGGCTTGCTGGAACCGGGCCTGGACTGGTTGAGCGAGCGCACCGGAAAACCGGTCATTGGCGTGCTGCCCTATCTTCACGGCCTGATTGTGGATTCTGAAGACAGCATAGGCACATCCGGCACCAGCGAAGCCGGAGCACTCAATGTGGTTGTGCCGGTATTGCCGCGCATTAGCAACCACAACGATTTTGACCCGCTTCGGTTGCACCCGGGTGTAAATCTGCAGTTCATCGGGCCGGATCAGCCTATTCCTCCGGCGGATTTAATCATACTTCCCGGCAGTAAAAGCACCCGCACAGATTTGGACTTTTTGCACAGCCAAGGCTGGGCGCAAGCCATTCGTAAACATCTGCGCTACGGCGGCAAGGTGTTCGGTATCTGTGGCGGTTTCCAGATGCTGGGTAAGCAGGTGACTGACCCAGATGGGCTGGAAGGCGACCCGGGCAAAACGGATGGCTTGGGCTTGCTGGAAATGTCCACCAAAATGGTGGCCGGTAAACAACTGAAAAACGTGCAGGGCGTGCTAAACCTGACGGCAACGGATTCTGCGCAGGTAGAGGCCAGTTTCAGCGGATACGAAATGCACAACGGCGTGAGTGAGGGAGCGGCTCTGACGCGCCCGCTGGGCCGGATAAATGGCAGCAACGAGGGCGCGATGAGTACTGACGGCCAGATCGCCGGAACCTACGTGCATGGAATATTCGACGAGCCCACCGCCTGTGATGCAATCCTGCACTGGGCCGGGTTGAATCAGTCGGGCGCTGCGGTGGATTATCAGCAGCATCGCATGGCGCAACTGGACCGATTGGCGGATCAGATAGAGCAGCATCTCGATACCGCGTGGTTGCGCGAACTGCTGAACCTGAGCCCGATAGCGTTCACCCCGGAGGACACCAGGCACAATGAGTAATTCAGATAACAGCTTCAGTGACAGCGAGCGCGCCGGACTCTACCGTGCCATATACGAACGCCGCGATGTGCGCTCACAGTTTCTACCAGACCCGATTCCAAAACCCGTGCTGGCAAGGCTCCTGAAAGCCGCGCACCACGCGCCTTCCGTGGGCTTTATGCAACCCTGGGATTTTATACTCATCGACAGCCTGGACGTTCGCGAGCAGGTATTGGCCAGCTTCAATGAAGAGAACGCAAAAGCCGCAGACAATTACACCGGGGAGCGCCAGCAAACCTATCGCAGCCTGAAACTGCAGGGCATTACTGAAAGCCCGATGAATCTGTGTATTACCTGTGATCGCAGCCGCGGTGGCGCCCATGTGCTTGGGCGTAACTCCATTGTGGATATGGATCTGTTCAGTACCTGCCTTGCCGTACAAAACCTCTGGCTGGCGGCGCGGGCGGAAGGCATCGGTGTGGGTTGGGTCAGTATTATCGATCAAACCAGACTGGCCGATATTCTGAACCTGCCGGAAAACGTCTACCCACTGGCGTATTTGTGTCTGGGTTATGTCAGTGAGTTTCTGGACAAGCCGGAGCTGGAGACCAAAGGCTGGCGCTCACGCCTGCCGCTGGAAGAGTTGGTGCATGGAAATGGCTGGGGGAACCCCCTGACTTGGTGACCTTGGGGCGCAATTTGGGCCTTATTGCGGTTGCTCAGAAACCACCCGCTTCTTCGGCTTTTTCAACGCCTCAAACCCGATAATCACGTCCATCAACTCGTTGGTGATCTCCGTTTGCCGCACCGATCGAAGCTCCCCCTCCACCACCTCAATGCGCTCATCCACCGATTGCTCCGCCTGCTGCATCAAAGCCAGCCGGGCGGAGTTCTCTGTCACCATGGCTTCTGCCGAGGCCCGGAAAACGCTGGCAAAAATATGGCTGCGAATCAGGGATGACAACAGCGCGTCCGCTTCCATGGTGTAATCCGGAAGTGAGCGTGAATCCCAGTGTGTTTTACGCTCGAGTAGTGAGGGTGCAAGCGGAAGAAGGCTCTGTATTGTCGGTTCCCGCGTGCCGTGTTCGCCGCGCTGGGTAAACGCCAGAGTGACGGCCAGATGGTGCAACGGTTGGCCTCGGCTAAAACGGTCTATGCGGGTAACTATATCGCCAGCAAGGCGGCCTATGCCATCCGCAGACGCCGGTGGCAGCAAGACAGCTTCTGGCAGCAGGTCCTGATCATCCAGAGCATCGTTCATTTGCGCGCCGATACAGAGCAGGCGTTGCTTGCCGATCGTTTGGCTCTGGCAATGTTGCTGCACCACTTCTGCAAGCACCTCATTGTAATTGCCGCAGAGGCCGTGGTCGGAGCCGAACACGATGACCAGATGCTCCACAGCATTTTCCTGTCGCAGGTTGATACCACCAGTTCGATAAGCGAAGGCGGCAAAGCCCTGCAATATAGTCTGGTGATAGGCCTCAATCGAGCGGGCCGCGTGTTCATAAGGTGCCGCGTTAATCGCCGACAGGGTTTTCATGGTGTGAACGATGCCGCGAATGCTCGTCAGGGTGTCGCTGTGCCGGGTCAGCGTCTCAAGCGTCTGGGCCATGGCTGACCTCGTCTGAGCGGTTCGCAGACAGTGCGGTGCGAGCGGTTGTGATAATCCGTTCGCGGTCTTCTTTGCTCAACCCCTTGTTTTCGCTGATACGCTCGTCGATAAACTGGAAGTGTTTCCGGGCAGCGGCACGAATGCGGTCCATGGCACCGCTCAGTTGTTCTTCCGGCAAGGCATCGAAAAGCCCTTCCATTGCGGCAATCAAAACCGCCAGTTGCTCGGCGGGGGGCATGGGGTCACGCTCGGCCTGGCGCAAGGCGGTGCGAACGGCAGCGCCACGGGTGAGGCGGGCGCGGGTGGTGTCGTCCAGGCGTGTACCGAAGCGGGCGAAGTCTTCCAATTCTTCAAATTGCGACAGGGTAACCCGCAAGTTGCCGGCTACTTCGCGAAGGGTGCGGCTTTGCGCTTTGCCGCCCACGCGAGAAACGGACAGGCCCAGATCCACGGCCGGGAACTGGTTACGGCGCACCAGTCGTGGCGACAGGTAGATCTGCCCATCGGTGATGGAGATCAGGTTGGTGGGAATGTAGGCCGACAGGTTCTCCGCCTGGGTTTCCACAACCGGCAAGGCGGTAATCGAGCCACCACCGGCTTCCTGGGTAAACTGGCCGGCCCGTTCCAGCAGGCGGGCGTGCACGTAGAAAATATCGCCGGGGAAGGCTTCGCGCCCTGGTGGCCGGCGCAACAGCAATGATAGCTCGCGGTAGGAGCGCGCGTGGTGGGTAAGGTCATCAAAAATCACCAGCACATCCCGGCCCTGATCGGAAAAGTACTCTGCCATGGCCATGGCGGAGTAGGGCGCTATGTAAGCCAGCCCCGGTGTTTCTTCGTCACCGGCCGACATCACGATGCTGCGGGCCAGCATGTCGCCCTTTTTCAATGCTGCGATAACTCGGGATACAGCATCGCCACGCTGGCCAATGGCGCAATAGATGCAGACAACATCTGAGCGCGATTGGTTGAGCATGGTGTCTATGGCGATGGAGGTCTTGCCGGTTTGGCGATCACCGATGATCAACTCGCGTTGGCCGAGGCCTACAGGTACGGCAGCATCAATGGCTTTAAGGCCGGTTGCCAGTGGCCGGAAAATAGCTGAGCGGCTGAGAATGCCCGGTGCTTCTGCTTCAATGGGGGTTTCTGCAACAGCGGCGATAGCTCCCAAACCATCCCTCGGGCGGCCCATGGCATCAACCACACGCCCGAGCAACGCGGGGCCGACGGGCACGCTCACCACCTTGCGGGTGCGGCGTACATCCTCGCCCAGAGTAATCAGCTCGGAAGGACCAAGCAGAATCACCCCGAGCCGGCCAGGTTCCAGATCCAGCACTATGCCCTGAACACCGCATTCAAAAATCAGCAGCTCATCGGCCAAGGCTCGAGCCAGACCGGTCACAATTGCAACGCCATCGCCTACTTCGGTTACACGGCCTACTTCGGTTATTACCGGTGCTGGTATAGGCGCTGCCAGCAGGGATTCCCGCCATGTCTCGAACTGCCCGGCTGAATGCAATTCAGCGTGCGATTGGGGCTGTGATGGAGAGCGGTTTTTCGGAGCACTGTGATCGGTGTCGGCCATAGCGTTTAATCTATCCTTTTTATGCACAACCGGGTTTATGTGCCCGCCGGCTGAATGCGCCCGGAAGCACCCGCAGCCATGCGCTCGTTTAGCAGCGCATCAAATTCTTCGGTATAGCTGTCCACAGTCCAGGCTACCTGTGCGCCGCCAACCCGCAGAACCAGGCCTGGCGACTGTTGCGGGTCGCTTTCAAAGCGCAGGTTGATGCCTGGTAGCAAGCTTTTAACGTCAGCAAGCAGCAGCGCCTGTGCCGCTTCGGGCAAGGTGTCGCGTGTGGTTGCTACCGCCTCCTTGCTGTCGCCGGCAGCATCCGAGAGTTCGCCAGCAATAGGCCGCAAACGCGCGCTTACATGGCGAACGATAGCCTCTTCCAGGGATTCATCCGCAAGATCCCGCAGTGCTTTGCGGGTCAGCTCCAGCAGGGTTTCTTCGCCGGTACGCTGCAGCTGTGCGGTGAACTTCTGGCGTTCACGCTCAAGGTGCTTGTGCCAGTCTTGCTGTTCCTGCTCCAGCTTGGCGCGAGCTTCGGCCAGCAGGCTGTCGCGCTGATCTTCCGATTCCCTCAGGGCCTGTTTGACCACAGCATCCTGATCCGACAACAGCTGTTTTTGCTGCTGGCGGAATTCCGCTTCGGCAGCCTGGGCCTTTTTCTCGGCCTCTCCTGCCTCTGCCATGCGGCGCTTTATTTCAGCCTCACGGGCATCTATGCCATCAAGAATCGGACGGTAGAGAAAGCGCTTCAGCAGCCACACCAGCACCAGAAAGTTGGCGATCTGCGCGATAACGGTAATCCAGTCAATGGACATGATCGGCTCTAGCCTCCTGCGGCAACCTGCATGGCATCCCAGAACGGGTTGGCAAAAATAAGAATCATAGCCACCACAAAGCAGTAGATGGCGGTAGATTCAATCATCGCCAGGCTCACGAACAGGGTTCGTGACAGAGTTGGCGCTGCATCCGGTTGCTGTGCAATGGCGGCAATCGCAGCGGCGGCGGCTCGCCCTTCACCCAGTGCCGGGCCAATGGCGCCGATGGCAATGGTAAAACCCGCGGTAAATATCGAAATGGCCGCAATAATGGCTAGATCGGTCATGACTTATCCTCTTTTTTGAGCGCTGAAGCGTCTGGTTCTGCCGTGGCAGATGAAATGTAAACGGTAGCAAGAATGGCGAATATATAGGCCTGAATCATGCCGGTTAACAAGCCAAGCATGTCCATGACCACCGGGAAGAAAAACGGCGCGACGGTAAGCAGGATGGCCGCAATAACCGCCCCGCTCATTACGTTGCCGTAAAGACGGATGGCCAGTGAGATGCCCCGGGAGAACTCGCCGATGATGTTGAATGGCAACATGATGACCGAGGGCTCGATAAAGGTTTTGAGATAATGCCCTACGCCTCCACTGGCGATGCCGAACACCGGTACCGCCACCAGCACAGACAAGGCCAGTGCCGCTGTGGTGGATAGCGACGATGTGGGCGGTGAAAACCCGGGTACCACCAGCATCAGGTTTGATAAAGCGATGAACAGGAACAGGGTGCCGGCAAAGTACATCACGTGGCGTGCGGAGTTCCGGGTTACCTCTTCGATCTGGCCTTGAATCAGCTTTACGATCACTTCCAGCGAGGTGCGCCAGCGATTGGGCGGTACATCTGGCCGGAGGTTGCGGGTAATCAGCATGGAAATACCCACCAGTAACGCCATCACAATCCAGGTGTTAACGATGGTGGCGTTAACCTCCCAGCCGGCCAGCGTAAAAACGATAATGTCATCCGGGGTAAGCTGCATTATGCGCCCTCCTGTGGAGCCGTTGTGGGTGCCTTGCTGATTCTGGCCCAGAGCACGGCCACCAGCCGCGCCAGGAAAAACGCCAATGCGTAGCCGGCGATGGCCCAGTTACTGTCAGCGTAAGCCGTTACCAGAAAACCAACACCAAGCAGCACTGCAATCCGGCAAAACGAGCTGGCCATCAGCCAGAGGCCGGGCCGGTCAGAGCCCAGGGCGCGTCGCATGCCCCAGGCCAGCCCTATGAAGAACAGCGCACTGACGGGTAAACCAAATGAAAACCCCAGCAATACCGCTGGCCAATCTACAATTATCAACGTTTGTCTCCCTTGCGGTCTGGCCCTTCCCGTTCGATCCAGCTCCAGGCAATGATGCCTCCTGCAACCACGCCACCCAGAATCAGGGCAATGGGCCAGGAAAAGTTCTGTGGTGCTACGTCGTTCAGCCACAATCCCAGGAAAGCGCCCCCCACGGTGGGCACTGCAATCGACCAGCCGATGATTCCAAAGGCACCAAGCCCGCGCAGGGGGCTAACTCCGGGCTCATCGCTTGCGCGCTTCATGCGCTCGGCACTGCGCCGTATGTCTTCTGCTGAGCGATCGCTTTTTGGGCTCATACCGAGGGTTTCCGCAAGTCGCCAAACCGCCGCACTATTCCTGCTTCCAGCCGGGACAAAGCCGAGCGTGCAACCCGCTCTTCCTCATCCACTTCGATAAATGCAGCCTGAATGGTTTCGTTCAGGGATTCGAGATCCTTGCCCTGAACGCCTCGGCGTATGGCGATGTCTACCTGGTGGCCTTTTTTCATCAGCACACCTTCGTCCACACCAAAGAAGGCTTCGGTGCCGTCGGCTGATGTGAGAATCAGCACCGAGGGCACCAGCGCCGTCACAAAATCCGTATGGTTCGGAAGCATGCCGAAAGCACCGTTTTGCGCGGTGGCGAATAGCCGCTGCACGCTGCCTTCGAACAGGGTTCGGGTTGGCAGGCGCAGTGTTACCTGCATGGATTCGGCAAGGCTCATGGTTTTTTCTCCAGATCCTTCAGGGAGCCAATCATGTAGTAGTCAGTTTCGTTATCGTGAAACTCGCTCTGATTCAAGATGGTTTCGCAACCGTCCAGGGTGTCCTTGATCGACACGCGCCTGCCGCTGTCGCCGGTCAGCGCGCCGACGGTGAAAAACGGTTGTGTGAGAAAACGCTCAAGCCGCCGCGCCCGCGCCACGGTGGCCCGGTCGGCGGCTGAGAGCTCTTCCATGCCCAGCATGGCAATAATGTCGCGTAGATCTTCGTACTCGGCCAGGGTGCGCCTTACCGCCCGGGCAATGTCGTAGTGGCGCTGGCCAACGATGGCCGGAGTCAGCATAACCGAGGCAGAACCGAGGGGGTCCACCGCCGGGTAAAGGCCCTCACTGGCACGCTTGCGCGACAGCACCACCGAGGCGGAAAGGTGCGAGAAAATGTGCGCCGCGGCCGGGTCGGTGAAGTCATCAGCAGGCACATAAACCGCCTGGATTGAGGTGATGGCACCATTGCGTGTGGATGTGATGCGCTCCTGCAACGTTGCCAGTTCGGTAGCCAACGTGGGCTGGTAGCCCACCCGGGAGGGCATGCGACCCATCAGGCCGGAGACTTCCGAGCCCGCCTGCACAAAGCGGAAAATATTATCGATGAGTAGCAGCACATCCTGTTTCTGCACGTCGCGGAAGTACTCCGCCATGGTGAGTGCGGTTTTGCCTACCAGAAACCGCACACCCGGGGCTTCGTTCATCTGCCCGAACAGCATCACGGTTTTATCCCGCACACCGGCATCGCCCATCTCCCGGTAAAGCTCTTCCGCTTCCCGCGAGCGCTCGCCAATGCCGCAGAACAGGCTTACGCCCTGATAATGTTGAACCGTGTTGTTGATCAGCTCGGTAATCAGCACGGTTTTACCCACGCCGGCACCGCCGAACAGCCCGGTCTTACCGCCGCGCTCAATGGGGGAGAGCAAATCGATGGCCTTGATGCCGGTTTCCAGAATATCGCTGTGGATGACGCGATCTTCCAATGCCGGTGGGGGCTGATGAATGGATCGCCGCTCTGTGGCGGCAGGGGCGGGCTTGTCGTCGATAGGCTCACCAAACACGTTGAGCATGCGCCCCAGCACCGTATCACCCACCGGTACCTGAATTGCAGCCCCTGTCGCTTTTACTGGCATTCCCAGGCCCAGCCCACGCACCGGTGCCAGCGCCATGCAGCGCACGGCACCATTTTCCAGGAGCGAGGTTACTTCCATCGCCAGGCTGCCAGCGTAAACCAGATCTTGAATACGGGGTGAGGTTGCCGGAAACTTCACATCGACAACGCCGCCGCGAACGCCTACAACCTGTCCAACATCAACGATCTGATCCGACATGAATAACGGGCCCGAGTGATTAAGTGTTATGAGTGGCGTCTTTGCTGATGAGTGTGCCTGCGCGCCCACCCAGAATATCGAGTGCATCCTCCAGTCGGCCAATGCCACTGACACCTCCAGTGTCGGCGAAATTGCAGGCCGCCGCCACTTTTGGCCCCATGGAGCCCGCTGGTACATCGAGTCTGCGGGCATGTTCCGGTGTGATTTTACGAACCGGGGTTGCAGCCTGTGTATTGAAATCTTTATACACAGCATCCACGTCGGTTAAAAGCAGCAGGGCATCGGCTTTTAGCTCGCGCGCCAGTAAAGCGCTGGCGGCATCCTTGTCAATCACGGCTTCTACACCGGTCATGCTGCCGTCGTTACGGCGTAGCACCGGAATGCCACCACCTCCGGTGCAGATGATAATTACCCCCTGATCCAGTAGCAGTTTCAGTACCCGCATGTCGGGTATTTCTTTAGGTGCAGGGGAGGGTACGACTCTGCGCCATTTGTCGCCGTCGGCCGCAATGTGCCAGCCGGCTGCTGCTGCCCGGGATTCGGCTTCTGCCTTATCGTAGACCGGGCCGATAAATTTGGTGGGATTTTTGAAGGCCGGATCCTCCCGGTCAACCACCACCTGGGTGAGCAGGGTTGCCACAGGACGGCTATGGTTGAGGGCGTTTTCCATCTCCTGCTCGATCATATAACCGATCATGCCACCGGTCTCCGCGCCCAGCACATCCAGCGGGTAGGCTTCCTCAGGCTTGTATGCCGCGCCCTGCAATGCCAGCAACCCCACCTGGGGGCCGTTGCCGTGGGTAATCACCAGCTCATGTCCGGCCTGTACCAGTTTGGCCAGTGATTTCGCAGCAATTTTCACGTTGGTGCGCTGAGTCTTGGCGGTTAACGGTTCGCCGCGCTTTAAGAGGGCGTTACCGCCCAGAGCTGCAACAATCAGCATCCTGTGCATCCTTTTCAGCAGTTGGAGCCAGTATCAGGCCCCAAGTGTGGCTACCAGCACTGCCTTGATGGTGTGCATGCGATTTTCCGCCTGATCAAACACGATGGAGGCGGGGCTTTCGAAAACGTCATCCGTCACTTCCATGGCAGTAATGCCGAACTCGGCCTCTATTTCCTTGCCCACCGTGGTTTCGGTGTTGTGAAACGCGGGCAGGCAATGCATGAAGCGGGCTCGCGGGTTGCCGGTTTTTTCCATCAGGGCGGCGTTCACCTGGTAGGGCATTAACAGCTTGATGCGTTCGCCCCACTTTTCTTTCGGCTCACCCATGGACACCCACACATCGGTGTACACAAAATCGACGCCTGCTACGGCGGCATCAACGTCTTCAGTAATGGTGATCCGGGCACCTGTTTCCTGAGCGATAGCCCGGGCTTCGTCTTGAATGGACTGCTTTGGCCAACACTCTTTTGGCGCACACAAGCGCACATCCATGCCCATTTTGGCCCCGCCAATCAGCAGGCTGTCACCCATGTTATTGGCGGCGTCGCCAATATACACATAGGCCACTTCATGTAGCGGTTTCTCAACGTGTTCCTGCATGGTTAAAAAATCTGCAAGAATCTGGGTTGGGTGAAACTCGTCGGTCAGGCCGTTAAATACCGGCACGCCGGCATACTCGGCCAGCTCCTCAACAATTTTCTGGCCGAAACCCCGGTACTCAATGCCGTCATAAACGCGGCCCAGAACCCGGGCGGTATCCTTTACCGATTCCTTGTGGCCAATGTGGGTGCCTGAAGGCCCAAGATAGGTCACTCTGGCGCCTTGATCGTAAGCAGCCACCTCGAAGCCCACTCTTGTTCGGGTGGAGTTCTTCTCAAAGATCAGCGCGAGTTCTTTGCCAGTCAGCTGGGGCACCTCGGTGCCCGCGTATTTGGCCGCTTTCAGGTCTTTGGCCAGTCTCAGCAGAAAGCCGATTTCTTGCGGGGAAAAGTCCCGCAAGGTGAGGAAATGACGATTCTTCAGATTAAAAGCCATGGTCTTTGTCCTCCTGGATCAGATGGGGTCACGCATTGTGGGGCAACTCATGCAACGCCCACCGCCACGGCCACGGCCCAGCTCGGCACCCGGAATGGCCAGCACTTCAATGCCCGCGGCTTCCAGTGCTGCGTTGGTGTCGTCGTTGCGGTCGTAACCAATGACCACGCCGGGGCTTAGCGCCAACACGTTGTTGCCATCGTTCCATTGCTCCCGTTCCCGCTCGGCCGGGTTATCACCGCCGGTCGGTACAACCTCGAGGGATTTGTAGCCAAGAACGTCAGCCACCACATTAAAAAAGGGCCGGGGGTCCTGGCGGAAAGACAGGTGCTTTTTGCCTTCACCGGGGCGCAAGTCGTAGCAAATCAGCTCGTCAGCCATTTCTTTAAAGGCGGTAACCACGTTGCCGCCGCAGAAAGTAAAGATGGTGTCCAGATGCATGGCTGCACGGGTTTTGGGGATCTGGCAGGCAATAACCCGTTCCGCCGTGCCTCTTTCAAACAGAGCGTTAGCCAATTGCCCAACGGCCTGGGGTGATGAGCGCTCCCCCATACCGACAAGCACGGTGCCATTGCCTACCGGCATTACGTCACCGCCTTCAAGCGTGGCAAGGCCGTGGTTCCTGGTCGGGTCACCCCAGAGCACATCCACCTTGCCGGCAAACTTCGGATGGTATTTGTACACGCCAGCCATCAGCAGGGTTTCCGGTTGGCGCGCAGCCCAGTACATGGGGTTCAGGGTAACGCCCTCATAGATCCAGGCGCTGTTGTCCCGGGTGAACAGGTAGTTGGGTAAGGGTGGCAGTACAAAGCCATAGTGGCCAAGGTGATTACCGAAAAGCCCGGTGGGGTCAAAGGGCAAGTCGCCCACTTCCAGGCCGCCAATCAGATATTTTGAAAGTTCGGTGCCGGGGAGCTCGTCCATCCAGGCGCGCAGATCAGAGATCATCCCCACGCCTATGTCGTTCCAGGTAATCCGGTGGTCCAGAATCCACTTGCGGGCTTGCGGAATGTCCAGGGTTTCGGCCAGCAACTCGTTAACATCAAGTACCTCGACACCGCGGTCACGCATTACGCTGACAAACACATCGTGATCTTTCTGCGCTTGCTTCACCCAGAAAACGTCGTCAAACAACAGGGCGTCGCAGTTGGAGGGGGTCAGCCTCCGGTGTGCCAGGCCTGGGCGGCAGACAATCACCTGCCGCAGTTTTCCGGTTTCTGAATGTACGCCAAGCTTATGTTCAGACATGGTTCAGTCCTCCGTTAAATAAGTGCAGCTGCGCTGATAACCACCGAAATGAAGATGGTAAGGATCAGGAGCAAAGGCCAGATAAACGCTATCCAGCGGTCGTAGGAGACGCGGCCAATCGCCAGGCCACCGACCACTACGGCAAAGGTCGGGTTGATCAGGTTCACCAGGCCGTTGGCCGACTGGTAGGCGGTTACCACAAGGTCGCGCCCTACGTTGGCGAAATCAGCAAGTGGCGCCAGAATCGGCATGGACAGAACCGCCAGCCCGGATGACGAGGGCACAAAGAAGCTCATGCCTACTTCAATCCAGAACATCAGGTTGATAAACGCCAGTTCCGGCAGGCCACCGAGGGATGTTTCAGCGCTGTGCAAAATGGTGTCGGCAATCATGCCCTGATCCATAATCACGACAATGCCTCGCGCAAGCCCGACCACTAGAGCAACACCCAAGAGATCGCGTGCACCATCCACAAAGCTGCCAGTGAGCTCTTTCTCACCAAGGCGGGCAATAATGCCTATCACAATGGCGGCACCAAAAAACAGCGCACCCATGCGAGCCATCCACCAGTCCTGGGACGATACACCCCAGATCATGACCACGAAGGTGGCAGCGAAGATGAGGAGTGCAACAATCTGGGTTCTGGTGAGGGTAGACGTCTGGATTTCATCAGCATGCTTGCCCAAAAAGAGCCTGCGGTGTGCATCCCATTGCTTGGATACCACAGAGCGGGATGGATCCGCTTTTACTCGAAGGGCGTAACGCATAACGTAGGCAGAGCAAATCAGCAGGCCGCCAATGAGCAGGATAAAGCGCACCACAATGCCGTCAGTAAACGGGATTTGAGCTGCGTTCGCGGCGATAACCGTGGCAAACGGGTTGATGGTGGAGCCCAGTACGCCAATGCCGGCGCCCACCAGAATGATGGCTACCCCGGTTACCGCATCGTATCCTGCGGCCATCATGACCGGGATGAGAATGGCATAGAAAGCCAGGGTCTCTTCGGCCATGCCATAGGTTGTGCCTCCTATGGCAAAAAGGGTCATCAATATGGGTATCATCCAGATTTCATGGCCCTTGAGGTGTCGCATGGCGCTGCGTATCCCGGTATCAATGGCTCCCGTAGCGTTCATTACGCCGAGGAAACCGCCCAGGAAAAGTACGAACAGGGCAACATCAATGGCGTTGGCCACATAGCTGTCCGGATCATAGAAGCCGGCCGTGGGGGCAAGCATTATCTCCATAAAACCCTGAGGGTTGGGGTCGACCGTCTGGTAGGTGCCTGGCACGGCCACTTCACGCCCGACTTCTTCGTTCATTGCGCGGTCGTATTGCCCGGCGGGTATAATCCAGGTTAACGCCGCCACAAATATGATCAGCAAAAACAGAATGGTGTAAGCGGTGGGGAACCGCGTTGCCAGATCCTGTTCCGGGTCATTGTGTGAGTTATCCGGCGTGTTATCAGAAGGGGTTTCAGGGGATCGGAATTCATCATCCACAGCGCATCTCCTTTTATCTGCACAGGCAGTGTGTAGAGCTAATGAAGGGACTCGACTCCAGCTGAGAGCAATATGTTCTTGTGCAGCCAGGAGCGAGCACGATTTCCGGATCGTTAACCCCAAGGTAGTAGAAATATGAGAAAATGTTTTGAGTTAGGTCACTATTAATTAAAAAGCGACATTAATTCTTGGCCATCTATTACTAAATCGATGATGAGACGTTATGGGTTTTTCAAAGATTCACGAACGTGCGATTGCACGTAAAGGCGGCATCGAAGAGCTGAATGCCCTGCTGCCCAAATTGCCGGCTGCGACTGCGCTGGAGGCGCGGGCAGACGATCGCTACCTTTCGGAGATTACCCGCTGCGTATTTAAAGCCGGTTTTGTGTGGCGAGTTATAGATAACAAATGGGCAGGTTTCGAAGCGGCCTTCCATGGCTTTGTGCCTGCCTACTGGCAGCAGGTACCGCCAGACGTATTGGAAGAGCTGGCTCAGGATGAGCGAATTGTGCGCAACATGCAGAAAATCCGCACTGTGCCGGAGAATGCCCGAATGATTATGGATGCGGCGCGGGAACATGGCAGCTTTGGCGCATTCCTGAGCCAGTGGCCGTCGGAAGATCAGATGGGCTTGTTGCTGTGGTTAAAGCGCAATGGCTCTCGCTTGGGCGGTAACAGCGCCCAGTACTTTTTGCGTATGGTGGGCTGGGACGGTTTTATCCTGTCCCACGATGTTGTTGCCGGCCTGCGCCATGCCAATCTTCTGGATGCTTCGCCCACGAGCAAGAACGGATTGCAGCAGGCACAGGCAGCGTTTACCGCCTGGCACCAGGAAACTGGTCTGCCGTATAGCCAACTGTCGCGCATACTGTCGTATTCAGTAGATTGAGGGTGCAGTCTAAGGGCTAGAGCCCGAGCAAAAAGACCAGCTCACAAAACACCACACTGGCCCCCAGTGCGTCGCCGGTGTAACCGCCCAATTGCTGTTTCAGATACCAACCCCAAAGCAACGCCACGGCAATAATGGCAGTGACTGCGGCCAGCCACAGCCCCGGCAACCAGAGGCTGAAAGCCAGAGCCACCAACGCGGTAAACCCGCAACTGACCAGCAAGCGGTTGCGCGAGAAGCCTTCCGCAATAGGTTTGCTTTTGCTCTTGTCCGGGTCGGTTACATAGGGCAAAAATGCCATCAACAACAGTGGCGTCAGCCTGCTGATCGCTGGCGCTACCAACATCGCCAGCCAGATGCTTTGGGCATCCATCAGCAGCGCAGCTTTCAGGCCCAAAGCCATGACTAATGCCACGGTGCCATAGGTGCCGATGCGGCTGTCTTTCATAATCTCCAGGCGCTTCTCAACGGTATATCCACCACCCAATGCATCCACACTGTCGGCCAGACCGTCTTCATGGAAAGCGCCGGTAACAAACAAGTGGAAGCACAAAACCAGCAGCACGCACACCAGCGGGCTCCAAGCCAGATTAAGCAGCGCAAACAAGCCGGCATATGAGGCACCGAGCAAAAGCCCTACCAGCGGGAAGTACATGCTGCACTGGTTCATCAGCTTCTGGGAGTAATCAATGCGAGCGAGCATGGGAATGCGGGTGAGAAAGCCAACGGCCAGCCAGAAGGCTTGCCATTCATTGGAAAGCTGATGTGTTTTTGTGGGCATGTGCGACTCGGTTCAGCTGAGGGTGTTCCCTCGGGCAGTGAAACGCCGGCTAACGGGAGTGTCTGGAAGGTATCATGAGTGCGGATGTTTTTCCTGAAGGAATCGCCCTTCCTGGCCATTAACAAGCCAGGAAGGGCAGCCTTTTCTAACGAATACTATCGATGCTTACAGCTCTTTGGTGCAGTAGTAGAAGTCTACACAGTCGTACTCGCCGGAGCTTACGCGCTGGTCAGCCTCTGCCGCAGTGGCTGCGGGTGGCACGATAACGCGATCACCTGGCTGCCAGCCTTCAGGCGTTGCTACTCCGTGCTCGTCACTGGTCTGCAGGGCATCCAGCAGGCGCAGGAATTCCGGAATAGAACGGCCGTTGCTCATGGGGTAGTACACCATCGCCCGCAGCACGCCTTTCGGGTCGATCATGAAGGTTGCACGGACCGCAGATGTGTCTGCAGCACCCGGGTGAATCATGCCATAAGCGCGGGCAACATCCATTTTAAGGTCGGCGATGATCGGGAAGGGTATCTCGACGCCAAACTTCTCCTTGATGTTACGCATCCACGCAATGTGTGAGTGGTGGCTGTCTATGGACAGGCCCAGCAGCTCGCAATTGCGCTTGTTGAATTCCGGCGCCATCTTCGCGAAGGCCATGAATTCAGTGGTACAGACCGGTGTAAAGTCAGCCGGGTGGGAGAAAAGCACCAGCCATTTGCCCTTGTAGCTGTCGAGGGTCTTTACGCCATCGGTAGTGGGGGCGTTGAACTCAGGGGCGCGTTCATTCAAACGTGGCAAACCGAATACTGGGTTGTTTGATTGTTCCATGGTATGGCTCCTATGCCGTTGGTGTTGAGTTCACTATAGCTCTATAGGTTCTTAATGGAATAAGGATATTCTAATTGGTGCTATAGGTGATTTTTATCAACAGATCAGATGCGCTGCTCAGAAATAGCTCTGCGTGGCACTGTGGACTACACTTTTTTGAACAAGGCAAATTCGCGGTAAGCAAATGAGCAGCCCATGACAGAACAGGCTGGTAAGCGTCAATGGTGTGCCAATACGGACTCACCGCTCCGGAAATTGGTTTCGGCTATTCCCGATGTGCTCAGCACATATTGGCTAAGCGCGGATGGTGAGGCGCATCGGTTTTTGTTTATCAGCGAGCAGGTGCAGAGCCTGCTGGGCATCGCTCCGGATATATTGCGGGAAAGCGCAGATGCTTTGTTTGCTGCGGTCCATCCAGATGATGTGTCTGCTGTAAGAGCGAGTATTGTTGAGTCTGCTGCAGCCCTGACCCCATGGGAATATCAGGCTCGAGTAAAAGTGAAGGCCGGGCATTATGAATGGTTTGAGGCCCACGCAGTGCCGGAACGTCAGGGCGATGGAAGTACCATCTGGCATGGCCAGTACCATAATATTCAGTGTTACAAAGACCTTGAACACACACTCAGGGAACGCGAGGCAGAATCAGCATTCCAGGCTGATTTTCAGAAGCTGATTGCCAATCTGTCGACCCAGTTTATTAATCTGGGCTTTGGCACTATTGATCAATGCGTTACCGAGTTATTGAAAACCATTGGCAGCTTTTTTGAGGTGGACAGGGCCTACTTGTATGAGTTTTCTCCGGACTACCGTGTTATGGATAACACTCACGAATGGTGTTCCGCCGATGTGCAACCCCTTATTGATGATCAGCGCAATGTGCCAACTGACGACTTTGAATGGTGGAAGTGCAAAATCAACGAAATGGTGAGTGGCAACCGGGTCATCTTTGTTGAAGAAATAGAACAGATACCGATCGGCCCCGAGCGTACGATGCTTGAGGAGCAGGGTGTGTGCTCAATGTTTTGTGTGCCGGTTCGTGTGCGAGGTGTGGTAACCGGCTTCTTTGGCGTGGATTCCATCCGTAAGCGTGCCTGGCGAGAAGACCAGGCAGACCTCCTGATTATCGTATCCAGCCTGCTTTCGGGTGCGCTTGAGCGCAACCGGCTTGAGAGTGAGCTTCTTAACCAATCCATTCGTGACCCCTTAACCAAACTGCACAACCGCCGCTATCTGATGCCAAGGCTTCATGAAATGCTGAGCCGTGCCAGCCGTTACGGGGAGCCCTTTGCGCTGGCCATGTTCGACCTCGACCGCTTCAAGCAGATTAACGACTCCATCGGTCATTTGGGCGGTGATAACTGCCTGCGTCATTTTGCCGATATTCTTCTGGAACAAACCCGGGAAGCCGATGTGGTGGCGCGCTTTGGTGGGGAGGAGTTCGTGGTTGCGTTCAGCGGTATAAGCCCGGCAGGTGTACGACGTATTGTAGGCCGTATTCTTTGTGCCGTGCGCAATCATGATTTCGTTCTTGAGGGTCAAGTCGTGCCGTTAACGGTGAGTGCCGGTGTTGCTGATATCAGTGAACTGGATGTTGTTCCAACCTGGCCTGACCCGCTGATCCGGTTGGCAGACGACAGGCTTTATGCTGCAAAGCAGGCGGGGCGCGACTGTCTTGTTGATGTATTAGGGGTATCGCGCATATAGGAAAAGAGAATTTCACCTTATATTCCGTTTTGGTATATCCTTAGAATGTAAATGTAGGATTACGCCCCAACGGAGGTGAGTGCAGTGAACAGCCCTATTGTTCAACATTTTTTTGATGAACCCACCAATACGTTCAGCTACGTGGTGCGCGACCCTGCCAGCCAGGCCTGTGCCATTATCGATTCAGTACTCGATTTTGACTACGCCTCAGGCACTACCGATGTGCGCTCCGCAGATGAGATTGTTGAGTACGTGCGCGCGAATGGTTTGAGTGTTGAGTGGATTCTGGAAACCCACGTTCATGCGGATCACCTGTCCGCCGCGCCATATCTTCACCAGAAACTCGGCGGAAAAACCGGCATTGGCGCCCACATACGGGATGTGCAGGAAATTTTCGGCAAGGCCTTTAATGCGGGAACAGAATTTGCCCGTGATGGCAGCCAGTTTGATCGCCTTTTCCGGGACGGTGACACCTTTGCGATTGGCGGGCTTGAGTGCCGTGTAATGCACACGCCTGGCCACACTCCTGCCTGCCTGACATACGTGATTGGTGACGCGGCCTTTGTGGGAGACACCCTGTTCATGCCGGATTATGGCACCGCGCGGTGTGATTTCCCGGGTGGCGATGCCCGTGTGCTGTACCAGTCGATTCGCAAGGTGCTGGCCCTGCAGGCGCAAACCCGTATTTTCCTTTGCCATGACTACAAGGCCCCGGGACGGGATGAGTATGTGCACCAGACAACCGTGGCAGAGCAGCGTGAGGCCAATATTCACGTGCACGACGGCATCAGCGAGGACGAATTTGTGAAGATGCGAACCGAGCGCGACGCAACCCTCGATATGCCACGGCTGATTCTGCCCTCTGTGCAGGTGAACATGCGGGCAGGAGAGATGCCGCCGCCAGAGGATAATGGCCAGGTGTACCTGAAAGTTCCGGTCAACTTCTTCTGAGCACCGAATGAACTTCAAACGCTTTCTGCCTATTCTTCAGTGGGCGCCAAAGTACGGACGTAGCCAGGCCACCAGTGACATGGTGGCGGCGGTTATTGTGACCGTGATGCTGATTCCGCAATCCCTGGCTTACGCCCTGTTGGCTGGTTTGCCTGCGCATATAGGTTTGTATGCCAGCATTTTGCCACTGGTGCTCTACGCTCTCTTTGGTACAAGCCGCACGCTTTCAGTGGGCCCGGTGGCAGTGGTCTCTCTTATGACCGCCGCTGCACTGGCGCCTTTGGCTGAGGCCGGAAGCCCGGAATACGTTGCCGGGGCCATACTGCTGGCCGTTATGTCGGGGCTTATGCTCACCATGATGGGCATTTTACGGCTGGGGTTTCTTGCTAATTTTCTCAGCCATCCGGTGATCTCCGGCTTTATCACTGCTTCTGGAATTGTGATCGCTGCAAGTCAGCTAAAACATATTTTAGGCGTGCAAGCCTCTGGCCAGAACCTGCTGACCATTGGTCAGTCCCTGGTTGTGTCGTTGGGCGATACCAATCTGCCAACCCTGTTGATTGGCTCCGGAGCTTTGCTGTTTCTTGTCTTTGCGCGCAAGCAGTTAAAGCCATTGCTGATCCGTTCAGGTATTGGCTCCCGGCTGGCGGATATTCTTACCAAAACCGCACCGATTCTTGCGATATTGGTAACTACGCTGGTTGCCTGGTTGCTCCAGCTTGATACTCAAGGCGTCCGGTTGGTGGGTGCTGTGCCTTCGGGGCTCCCAGAGCTGACCATGCCCTCGATGGACTGGGGGCTTTGGCAGCAACTGGCGGTCAGTGCCTTGCTGATCAGCGTGGTGGGGTTCGTGGAGTCGGTTTCTGTGGGCCAGACGCTGGCCGCAAAGCGGCGCCAGAGAATCGACCCGGATCAGGAGCTGATCGGCCTGGGTGCGGCCAACCTGGGCGCGGGTTTTTCAGGTGGTATGCCTGTTACCGGTGGGTTTTCACGTTCCGTCGTCAACTTTGATGCGGGCGCAGAGACGCCAGCTGCGGGTGCCTATGCTGCCGTCGGAATTGCCCTCGCAACTTTGTTTCTTACACCAGCCATTGCCTTTTTGCCCCAGGCCACTCTTGCCGCAACCATCATTGTTGCCGTAGCAACACTCATCGACTTGCCGGCGCTGGGCCGCACCTGGCGCTATTCCCGTACTGATTTTGGCGCCATGCTGGCGACTATTGTCCTGACGCTTGTGCACAGCGTGGAAGCAGGCATTATTGCTGGGGTTGTGCTTTCTGTGGGGCTGTTCCTGTACCGTACCAGCCGTCCCCATAGCGCGGTTGTTGGCCGGGTTCCGGGCACGGAGCACTTCCGTAATGTGCAGAGGCACAAGGTTGAGTTGTGCTCGAAGGTGACCTTTTTACGTGTCGATGAAAGCCTGTATTTTGCCAATGCCCGCTTTCTGGAAGAGGCGGTGATGGATTTGGCCGCCGGCGAGCCGGAACTGAGAGATTTGGTCTTGGTGTGCCCTGCGGTTAATCTGGTGGACGCGTCGGCCCTCGAAAGCCTGGAGGCTATAAACGAACGGCTGAAAGATGCCGGGGTTCGGTTGCATCTTTCCGAGGTGAAGGGGCCTGTTATGGATCGCTTGAAGCGCACTGAGTTTCTGTCGCATCTGGGTGGGCAGGTATTTCTCAGCACTTACGAAGCCTGGCAGGCGCTCACTGATAGCCGGGGCCCACTAAAAGACGTCGCCTGATGCAGGGCTCTGTTCCGGCTTTGCTTCGTATAATCCAGAGCATTGGTTATGGGGTCGGTAACACCGTTATCATGTAGCCGGTTCCGGATTTCAGCGAGCGCTTTTTATTATGGGCATGACCGACAATCTGCTATCGACCGGGCAGTGGTTTGTAACACTGTTCCTGTTTCTGCTTGTCCTGTTGCAGGCCGCACGCTCTGTGCGTTGGCGCACCTTGCGTTCAGACAATGTTCTGCAGCACTCTTTTTTTGGCGCAGCGGTTGCCTTGGGTTTTATCTGGCAGTTGCGCGCCGGCATCTATCCCGGCCTCGCCATTCATATCTTTGGTATCACCGCGGTCACTTTGGTGCTGGGTTGGGGGCTGGCAGTATTCGCCGGGCTTTTGGCCCTGGTTCTCACTGTGATTACCGGCCGGGAGCCGGTCATCATGTTTGCTGCGAATGGCTTGATTACCGTGATGATTCCTGCGCTTGTAACCCATGGCATCATGCTTTGGGAGCGCCATCGGAACTTCAGTAATTTCTTTGCCTATATTTTCTTCTGCGGTTTTTTCGGGGCGGGTATATCAGTGGCTGCGGCAGGACTGGTGATGTGCCTGATGCTCTGGTTTAGCGGAGTGTATGAGTTTTCAGAACTGGTTCACGACTACCTGCGGTATCTTCCGTTGTTCATGATTCCCGAGGGCTTTGTGAACGGCGCGATTGTAACGGGCATGATGGTGTTCCATCCGGACCGGCTAACAACGTTAGATCCGCGTCGCTATCGATAGCTGGGCGTGCTTGAAACTACCAGCCTGCAGGCTGCGCTGCCTCAGATGAGGCAGGGTGGCTCTTGCGCCACTGCTGCGTCCACTCAAGAACATTGCCAGCTGGCATTGGTCGTCCAACCCCGTAGCCTTGCATATACTCGCAGCCTAAATCGCTCAAGGCACGGGCATGGTCAAAAGTTTCAACGCCTTCGGCCAGAATAGGGTGGCTAAACCGCTGGCCCATAAAGATCACACTTTCCACGATTGCTCGATCGTTTGAGTCGTTGAGCATGTTGATCACAAAACTCTTGTCTACCTTCACCAGATCGATCGGTAAAGTGTTGAGGTAGGACAGTGACGAAAAACCCGTGCCAAAGTCATCCAGAGCAACGCGGAACCCCAGTTCCTGACAGCGGGCAAGCACATCACTGGCACGTTTTATGTCCTCCAGAGAGGTCGATTCCAGAACTTCCAGGGTTATTTGTTCCGGCTTGATTGCCGGGTGACACTGCAGATAGTTTTCCAGGTAGGAGGTAAAGCTCCAGTCCATCATGTGTCGCGCACTGATGTTTATGCTGACAGACAAATCCTCGCCCGCATCGTGCCAAAGACCCATCTGAAAAACTGCCTCTTCAAGAACCCACTGGCCCAGGGGCACTTCCAGGTGACTGGCTTCCAGCGATGGCAGGAACGCGTCTGGATAAAGCAGCCCTTTGTGCGGATGATTCCAGCGGATAAGTGCTTCAAAACCAATGACTTTACAATCGGCTATCCGCACCTGAGGCTGGAAGTGGAGCTCAAACTCTTTGTTTTCCAGCGCCCGGCTGAGCTCTATGAGTTGCGCGCGTCTCTGTTGGCGATGTTCGTTCTGTTCCGGGTCAAAAACGTGTAGCAGGTTTCGCCCTTTGTCCTTGGCTGCGTATACGGCCTGATCGGCATGGCGAATCAGGCCTTCAGCGTCGGCGTTGTCTTCAGGGTAGCGGGTGATGCCAAGGCTTGCTGTAACAACGATCGAGCCTGCCTCTCCACCAAGATCAACCGATTCGTTGATGGAAGACAGTATGCGGTCATAGATAGCGTCATGGTTATCGCTTTGCAGGATAAGGCCAAATTCATCGCCGCCAATTCGGGCCACTGTGTCGCCGCTGCGCAAGCCTTGCGCCAGGCGGCTGGCCAGGATACACAGTATTTTGTCTCCCGCCTCTGCTCCAAAGTTTTCGTTAATTGCCTTGAAGCCATCCAGATCAATGTAACCGACCGACAGGCTTTTTTGGTGGATATCCGCCTGTATCTGAGCATGGTGCAGGCGTTCTTTCAGTAGCTGTAAATTGGGCAAGCCAGTGAGATCGTCGTAATTTGCTGCGCGATCTATGTCTTTGGCATGATTTTTCAGCTCTGTAATATCGGTGAAATTAGCCACATGGTAATAGCTTCCGGGTTCGTCCAGGTGAATGCGACTGATGGACTGCAGCTCGACAAATTCTTCCCCGTTTTTCCGTCGGTTCCAGATCTCACCTCGCCAGTGCCCCGACTCTTCAATGCTCTGCCACATGGCCCGGTAATAGGCCGGGGAGTGTCGCCCGGAACTGAGAATGGAAGGGTTAAGGCCCAGAACATCGGCACGGCTGTATCCTGTAATCCGCGAAAATGAAGGATTTACATCGAGTATTCGGTTGTTTTGATCCGAAATGATGATGGCTTCGTGGCTTCGGTCAAACACACTGGCCGCTATACGAAGGCCGCGTTCGCTGTGCTTGTGGTCCGAAATATTGTTCATGATAACGATAAAACCCGGCGCCACGCCCTGTTCATCTCCAATAGGCAGCCCGTAGGCGTGAACCCAGAATGGTTCCCCGGTGCGGGTGTAGAGCAAAACCTCTTCTTCGAATTGTTTAACCCTGTGCAGTTCGCGGGCAATGCGTGTAAGCGCTGTCGTATCTGTGGCGGGGCCTTTGAGCAGCTCGCTGGGGCGGATACCGGTAATGTTCTGCAGCAGATGGCCGGTATATTCCTCAAAGACCGGATTAGCCCACTCAATTGTGCCTGCGGCGTCAAGGATCAGAACCATATTGCGGCTGGCGCTCGCAACCAATGACAAGCGCTTGGGGTCAACCTTTGGGGTGGGCACTTTGTCTACTGGATCCTTTATATTTGGCATGGCTCAATTTGTGCCTCCGCAGACATTTCGGCGGTCATATTTAGAAAGCAGTCGTTCAGGTTACTTCTGATTGCGGATATCAGGTTTGATGTACATCAAGTCTATGCCTGATGTTTCAATTGCGCCAGCGAGAGTGTTTTTGCAGTTTGCGTTGCAGGGTTCTCCGGTGCATGTTCAGAGCCCTGGCGGTGGCGGATACATTGCCCTCATGCTCATTGAGTACCCGTTGAATGTGCTCCCACTCCATTTCTTCCACCGACGGTGGTTCAGGGCGAAGCTCGGGAGCAGTTGCCAGAGCATCAAAACCGCTGATGAGCTGATTCACGGTAACCGGCTTGCACAAATAGTTGATTGCCCCGCGGCGCATGGCCTCAACTGCTGTGGCAATGCTGCCATAACCCGTGAGTACGAGAACATTCAGATCAGGTTGTCGGCTGAGCAACTCGGGCAGAAGTTGCAGGCCGCTTTCGCCGGCAAGGTTCAGATCGAGCACGCACCGATGGAAACTTTGTGTGCTCAGCGCGCCAAGCGCTTCAGCATGAGATTGGGCCTTGGTGGCTTCGACACCTTGGCGCTTGAGGGCGCGTTGAAGTATCTCCAGAAAGGCAGTGTCATCGTCAATAAGCAGCCAGTTATCAGTGGTTGTCACGTGTTACTCCAGGTTTCCAGACTGGACGGTCCGGCTTGGGGCATATCGATGATCATGGTCGTGCCATGCTGGTCAACCCGTGCCTTCAGTGTGCCCCCCAGGCGCTGGATGGTCGCGTTGGTAAGAAAGAGGCCAACGCCCATGCCATTTTCCGAGCCAACAATCTGTTCGCCCAGGCTGTTCTGGAAGGCATCTTCCAGCCCGTCACCATGATCTTCCACCACCATTTCAACCCGGTTGTTTTCTGCGCAGCGAACACTGACAGCTACCCAGGAGGGGCTGGCGGTCAGTGCGTTGGCCAACAGGTTCAGAATGGCCTGATCCAGGGTGGCATCTACCGCAACCCGGCAGTCCGGAACTGCCGCCGACCAATCAATGGGCGCAGCGGGCCATAGCAGCGTTGCCGACTCTTTCAATCGTGCCACCCAGTCCTTGGCAGTGAGGCTCTCAAGCTGCGCAGTTTTTGCTTGTACTGCGGCTCTGGACAGTTGCTGCAGGTGTTTGCTGCAAAGAACAAGTTGTTGCTCCATCAGGTTGAGGTCTTCGGCGAGCTCGGGGTTCGGGAACGCAGAGCGGAGTTCTTCCACTAGCAAGGTCATGGTATTCAGGGGTGTTCCCAGCCTGTGGGCAACGGCCGCTGCGGAAAGCCCCAGTGAAATGATCTGTTCATCGCGCAGGCGTGTTTCCCGAATGGTTGAAAGCTGCTGCTGTTGCTGCCCTAACCTTCGTGCCAGGGCACCGACCACTAATAGCAGAATTGCAGCCGTCATGGCGAAGGTCACCCACATGCCGGCCAGATGCAACTGGGCCAGATTGGCATCGTGGTGATCATGGGTAATGGGGGTGTGCCACAAAACCAGGGCGGTATAAATGCCGATTCCTGCCAGAGTCAGTGCAATGCTCTGACTGAGTGGTACCAGAATGATTGCTACCGCTATAGGTAGCAGTAACAGGGACACAAGGGGGTTGGTGTAGCCGCCGGTGAGAAAAAGCCAGGCGCCAATCAGGGCCAGATCTACTGCCAGGCCAACACTTACACTGATTGGGGAGCGTGGTGGTCTGCGGGTAAACCAGAGCCAGCACAGGGTCGCAAAAATGCCGTAGACCAGGCAAAGGATGAGTGCTTCAGCCCGGTGGGCAAGGGAGATAACTGTTTCGGCTACCGCGATGGCAGCGAGCTGGAGCGTAACGATGGCCAAACGCATACCCAGCAAGTAGCGGGCAGCCTGTTGAAAACCGGTTTGAGAGTGAGTGAGCCATTCCATGGACTGGATTCTAGCAGGGCAGGGTGTTTATTGGTGCTAGAGGCAGTGAAATAGTTGATAGGTATCAAACAGGGTAGTAACAGGCCAGGTCCTGGCTGATCACATCGCCGGTCAGCTGCAGTGGGTTCGCACGCAGGTCAAAACTCTGGATTGCGGCCTCAGGAGAAACACCTTGCCTGTGTGTGCTTGTGCCGCGGAGTCGATCTGGTTGGTAAACGCTGTTCCGGCCATTGGGGAAAAGAGCTGCGTAGGCGATATCGGCTTCTACCAGGTCCTGGAAAAAATGTGAGCCGTAAGAAAGATCCGGCACCATATCGCCGTCCATTTCTGCCACTTCAACCAGCACGGCCACGCCCGCGATGTCCGCAAAACGAACTGGCACGCCCAGCTCGGGGCTGCTGGTGCCCCAGCGGCCTGCATTGCACCAGATTAAAGGCCGGTTCTCCGGCGCTGTTCAGATGCAGGGTAAACTCCACGTCCACCGGGTGGTTATATCCTGCTTCGAGGGTTTTCAACAAGCAGGAGAGGCGGTCCACAAAAAGACCATTGCGTACCAAGGGGTGAAAGGTCAGGCGCCATACCGGTGTTGGCAAATTCAGCTCCCGGGCTCGTCTGCTGGCGGGCTGGTCTATTTCGCCCAAGTGGCCCAGCGGCAGATCGGAAACCTCCTTTGTGAGCTGGCTCAACGGGAGGGTGGTTAAATCTCCTTCTCGCAGATCCAGTACATCCAGTAGGTGCTGGGAGAACTTGTAGCTTTCATCCTGATTGCGAAAGGGCTGGCGGTGGGGGTAATCCAGTGCCATCACACAGGCGTGGTCGCCTTCAATCCGATCAACGGCCCGGGTGCCCAGCCCCATGACCAGACGAACCATGCCAGCGGCCGGGTCCATATCGGTATCCCAGGCAAAGGTATTACGAGAAACACCAACACCCGCAGCATCTGGCAGGTAGTAGCGGCCATGGAAGCGACCATTGACTCGCTGAATCAGCAGCGCCATGGGTTCTTCCCGCTGGTCGAGGCCGCGTTGTTTACGGTATACCAAGGCGTCGTCGCTCATGGTAGAGGCATAAACCTGGCGGATGGCGTCCTCCAGAGCGTCAAGCCGGTGTTCCGGAGCGCCCTGGTTGATCACGAAAACGCTGTCGTACTTGCCGGCAAAGGCGTTGCCAAAACCATCTTCCTGCAGGCTGCTTGAGCGCACCAGAATCGGATATTGCCCGTAGTGATCCAGCAGCCGCTCCAGTTCACTCTGGATTTCCGGTGGGAACTCACCTTCCAGTAAGCCTTGGCGCAAGGTTGCCGCTTCACTGAAATACCCCTCGGGAGCACGCTGACGCATGATCGCTGGCCACAACCCATTGTGTACGAGAAATGCGTAATAGGCGTCTGAGCCAAGATAGCGGGAATCATGAGGCTCTAGGCTTTCCTGCCAGATAGCTGGCTGATTGGTAAGCAGGATGCTGCGGGCGATCAACATGCCAGCGGCCTTTCCACCAATGTACCCGCTGCCGATCATTCGCGCGCGTATCGCGAGCAGGTCCTCAAGATTCAGATAGTTTCTGGCCAAGTCCAATATGCGCGAATCCCGGCTGATCAGTACGTTCAGCACCCGCTCATGAATAGCGGCAGCCTGTTCTTGATCATCATCTTGCATGGCACTGGTAACCTGCATGAACAGACGGTCCCAGTAATCCAGAAGCGGTTGTCGATGTAGTTGCGCCACCTCCAGACCGGCTTGTAGTCGGGTGGCATCGCTGCTGTCGGAGACCGGCAGAAAGCGACCATCGCGCTCTCGATGTGGCAGAAACATGGTGGGGGATTGGCGACACCAGGCTTTGATCGGCTGAACCTGTACATCGTCCTCCAGGCGGTGCACATCCACCATTACCTGGGTTGTCTGCCGGATGCGATCCAGCGTGGTGCGGGAGTGCCGGTCCGGGTAAAGAGCAAACCAGGCGACCGTATCCAGTTCAAAGAGGAAGGGGCAAACCACCCGGAAAAAATTGCCTACCATGGCGTCGGTGGCCCACGCGTTGAGCAGATCACTCAGGCAGTCGCACACATAGAATGCGCCGCGCCCATGTTCTTCAATCAGGCGCCATACTCTACCGGTGAAAGCTTCAAAGCCATCCAGAGCATCGACGTTTTCGGTGTGGATGTTGGTGCTTGCGGGCACCAGCGGAGGATGCTGGCCAAAACGCAGATAAATGATACGGCGCCCGGCGGACGCCGCAGACTCAATAAATGGAGTAACGAATCGGCGGTAGTCGTCCAGATCGTTGACTCTCCAGACCACATTATCGCCAATTCTCAGGCCATCAAGAACGTCATCCAGCCCCGGGAGGCCGGTGGAAACCCGGTTGCTATCCTGTGAGTTTCCGCCGTTCCTGCTCATGAGCCCTACTCCATAATCAGATAACGCCCATAGACTGCATGGCGCGGGCGACCTTGATAAAGCCGGTCACGTTGGCGCCCAGTACGTAGTTGCCTTCAGAGCCAAACTCCGCAGAGGTTTCATAGCAGCTCTTGTGGATGTCGATCATGATGTCTTCAAGGCGCTTCTGCGTATAGTCGAAGGTCCAGGAATCACGGCTGGCATTCTGTTGCATTTCGAGGGCAGACGTTGCTACACCGCCCGCGTTGGCAGCCTTACCCGGGCCGTACATAAGCTTGGCCTGCTGGAAGATCGCGATACCTTCAGGAGTTGTAGGCATGTTGGCGCCTTCGGCAACCGCAATACAGCCGTTCTCAACCAGAGTTTTAGCGTCGTTGGCATTAAGCTCGTTCTGAGTGGCGCAAGGCAGAGCAATATCGCAAGGAATGGACCAGATGCTGCCGCCCTTGACGTATTTTGCGTCTTTATGGAACTCGGTGTAGGCGCTGAGGCGACGGCGATCAACCTCTTTGATTTGCCTGAGTGCTGCCAGATCGATGCCTTTTTCGTCCACAATAATGCCGCCGGAATCGGAGCAGGCAATAACCTTTGCGCCCAGCTCATGAGCTTTGGCGATGGCGTAGATGGCAACGTTACCTGAGCCGGAAACAACCACTTTTTTGCCTTCCATGGAGTCGCCGCGGGCTTTCAGCATTTCTTGTGTGAAGAACACGGTGCCGTAGCCTGTTGCTTCGGTACGTGCGCGGCTGCCGCCCCAGTCGAGGCCCTTGCCGGTAAATACGCCAGACTCGTAGCGGTTGGTGATGCGCTTGTACTGGCCGAACATGTAGCCGATTTCCCGCTTGCCCACACCAATATCACCGGCTGGAACATCAGTGTATTCGCCGATATGGCGATACAGCTCAGTCATCAGACTCTGGCAAAAACGCATGATCTCGTCATCTGAGCGACCTTTGGGATCGAAGTCGCTGCCGCCTTTGCCGCCGCCAATAGGCAGGCCGGTCAGGGCGTTCTTGAAGATCTGCTCGAAGCCCAGGAATTTGATGATGCCCAGGTATACGGACGGGTGAAAACGCATGCCGCCCTTGTAGGGGCCCAAGGCGCTGTTGAATTCCACGCGGAAGGCGCGGTTGATGTGGATCTCGCCTTTATCGTCCTGCCAGGGCACGCGGAAAATAATCTGGCGCTCGGGCTCGCAGATGCGCTGAATGATCTTCTTTTCGGCAAATTCCGGGTACTTCACCAGAACGGGCCCCAGGGTCTCCAGTACTTCGTGTACAGCTTGGTGGAACTCGTTTTCACCCGGATTGCGGTGCAGAACGTCTTGGTAAATCAGTTCCAGTTTCTCATCAAGTCGGGCGGTCATAGAGTCTTCCTCATTTCGGTTCTTGCTTATTGCAGGAAAGTGAAAAGGATGGTGGAAAAATGGGGCGGTGATTTGACCATATTGCGGCAGGTTTGGCAAGCGAGCCCCTGCAGTAGGGGGCTGAAGGCATACCCCCATAGAGATGCGGCATTGTGTCTCACGCGCTGCGGCGGCTGCCTGTTTATCATGCCCGGACACTTTTGTTCTACAAATTAATAGGCGAAAACGCCCCCGGGGAAGCAGTTGCATGAAAGAACCAGTATTTGCGAAATGCGCATGGATCGCGGCTTTAGGATTCGCAGGAATACCTGCTCTTGCACTGGCGCAAGCCTCCGGGGATAGCCTTGTTATTCGGGTAACCGAAGGGCAGACCAGTGACAATTCCGCTGCTGTGTTGGCCAGCGAGCCGGTAAGCCGGCTGGCCATGGATCCCGCAATCTCACTCTCCCGGATGGGCGGTCGCGGCCTGGAGCCTGTGGTGCGGGGGCAAAGCCAGGAAAGAGTGGATGTGTTGCTGGACGGCATTCGGGTGGAAGGCGCTTGTCCCAACCGCATGGATCCGCCAACGAGCCGCCTTAGCAGCGCACTGGCGCCGGCTCTGGAAGTCCGAACCAATAACCGCACCCTGCGTTGGGGCCCCATTGCCGGAGGGCAGGTGATTGCCACTACCGCCGAGCCTCGGTTCAACGGCAGTGTGAGCACCGGCCAGGTAACGCTTGGTGGGTCAGATAATGGAAATGGCAAACTGGTGAATGCGGCAGCGGCCGTGGGTAGCGAGGCGGCCTGGTTAAGGCTGTCTGGCGGCTATGACGAAGCCAGCGATTACGAAGACGGTGATGGCAACAAAGTGCGCAGCGCCTACGAAAATGCCGAAGGTCGCGCCGACGCTGCCTGGACAGCGGAGACTGGTTTCTTCATCAGGGCTATGGTGAGCCGGCAGGAAGAAAGCGATGTGAAATACGCAGGTTCCGGCATGGATGCACCGCAAACCGACACGGATATTTACCGCATGGAGATCGGTTCTCCGGTAGCAAAGGGCGAGTGGAGTTTGCTCGCGTGGCAGGCCGATGTGGATCACATCATGGATAACTTCAGCCTGCGCCCGGCCGGCATGATGAAGATGCAGACGAATTCCATCACCGAAACCCGAGGCCTGCGTTTCACGCTCGACCAAAGCCCTAACAGCGTAACCGATTGGGCCGTGGGTGCAGATTTTGAGGCAAACGACTGGGATGCCACCCTGCTCAACGTCAGTAACCCTATGCCAATGACGATTTCGCTCATGTGGCCGGGAGTGGAGCGTGAGCGGGCGGGGCTTTTCGCGGAGGGCTTTCGGCGTATTGCCCGTGACATAAAAGTGGGTGCGGGCCTGCGGTACGACCGTGTGGAAATGAATGCTACCAAAGCGGACGACGTGGCGAGCATGGGTATGACTCCGGCCATGCTTTACCAGAGTGCATACGGCACGTCAGATGTAGATGTTGAAGATAATAACGTAAGCGGGTTCGTATCGAGCGAATGGCGCCTGCCGCAGAACCAGGCGCTAACCCTGACCGGCAGCCGCAGTGTGCGCAGCCCCAGTGTTACGGAACGCTATCTGGCGCGCAATACCATGGGCGACAGCTGGATTGGCAACCCGGATCTGGATACCGAAAAACACTACAAATTGGAGCTGGCCCTGAGTGGCAGCAAGAATCAGTGGAGCTGGAAGCCCGTTGTCTGGGTCGATCAGGTGGATGACTTTGTGTTGCGTTACAAAGAGACGCAGGCTCAGTGCGGCAAGGCCAACGGCTGCACTCGCTACAAGAACATAGATGCCCGCTTGTTGGGGGTTGAGGCAATGATTGGGTGGACCGATGGCACCTGGAGTAGCAGCAGTGCCTTGGCGTCGGTTCGCGGCGAAAACCGTGGTGATGATAAAGCCCTGCCGCAGATTCCTCCGGTTCAATTTGTGCAAACTTTAGGCTGGCAGGCGATGGGCCATAGTATTGAGGCTGAATGGCAGCTTGCCCGCCGTCAGGATCACATCGATCCACAATCGGGGCTGGATGCGGGAGTTTCACCCGGGTATGGCGTGTTCAACCTTTCAGGTAGCCATCCGTTAATGGAGTTCCTTACCTTTAATTGGGCTCTGAACAACCTGTTTGATAACACCTGGGCGCCGCACGTGAGCCGTGCAAACACCGATCCGTTCAATCCTGATGCGATCCGTGTAAGCGAGCCGGGGCGCACGTTACGCGCGGCACTGACGGCCAGGTGGTAAACCTTGCAATGGCGGTTGCCCGCTACTCATAGCCGGCGGGTAACTCTTCGCCCCGTGCAGGACAATTCCTCCCGCACGGGGCTTTTTTGTAGGAGTCTGTCTGACTCGCGCCTTGTTGCTATGGACTATGCTCAAGCTGACTTATTTGCAGGAGAGCAATCACAGGTAACTGAAGGGAGATGGGTGTGTCCTACCCTTAATTATATTGATAACCTATGGTTATTACCTAATAACTGTTTTAGAGGTGGCTGGTGGTGACACACATTTCTGTACTGGGCGCGATTGTGCTTGCGTTGGTTTGCTCGGCACCCGTTCTGGGGGCGAATACGTCTGGCCAATTGCAGACTGCGCCAGTGGAGCGCAGTGAGCTGCAGGAAACCCTGGTTCTGGATGGTGTGATTGAGGCGGTTCAGCAGAGTACCGTATCTGCACAAACCAGCGGCACCGTTCAGCAGTTGCCTTTTGATGTAGACGATTCGGTGGCTGCTGGCGATTTGATTGTGCAGCTGGATAGCAGTGAACAGCGCGCGCGGCTCAATCAGGCGCAAGCTGGCCGGGACGAAGCCAGAGCAACCCTGGATGATGCCCAGCAGCAATTTGACCGGATTGAGAGCATCCACGAGCGCGGGCTTGTGTCCAGGCAGGAGTTTGATCGTGCCAGGAATAATCTGGCGGGCGCCAAAGCCCGGCTGGAGCGGGCCGAGGCCTCATTGGCGGAAGCTCGGGAACAGTTGAGTTATACCCGTATTATTGCGCCTTACGGCGGCATACTGACTGAACGCCATGTGGAACTCGGTGAGTCTGTCAGCCCCGGCCAGCCCCTGCTCAGCGGGCTATCCCTGGAGCAGTTGCGGGTTGTTGTAGATCTGCCCCAGCAATATGCCGATCTGGCCCGGCGCGACCGCCAGGCGAAGGTGACCCTGGGCGATGGCCGGGTGTTGGAAACCGGCGATATGACGTTCTATCCCTACGCCAATCCGGCGACTCATACCTTCCGTTTGCGGATGCGCCTGAATGAGCCCAACGGCTCGTTGTTTCCGGGCATGCTGGTGAAGGTGGGTGTTCCGGTCGCAGCGCGTGAAGTGTTGTGGATACCCGCCAGCAGTCTTGTTCGCCGCAGTGAGCTGAGGGCCGTGTTTGTGCTGGATGAACAGAACCGCCCACGGTTACGGCAGGTTCGTACCGGTGCGCAGCAGGACGGCCGCCTGGAAGTTCTGGCAGGGCTGAGCGAAGGCGAGCTGGTTGTTATCTATCCCGGTGAGCTGGTGGGTTCAGATCGCTTGAACAGGGAGGCTGGGAATTGAGCAGCAAACTGCCTCCGGTTGGCCCGTCAGGGGCGATTGCCCGGGTTTTTCAGGATAACCATCTAACGCCTTTGATAGCGCTACTCTCTATCATTCTGGGCGTGCTTGCGGTTGTGGTCACGCCAAAAGAGGAAGAGCCGCAGATAGACGTCACCATGGCGGATATCATGATCGCGTTCCCGGGGGCCAGCACCCAGGAAGTGGAAAGCGCCATCGCAACGCCTGCCGAGCAGGTTATGAGCGAAATTTCCGGCGTTGAACACGTGTATTCCGTGTCCCGTCAGGGTCAGGCCGTTATTACGGTGCAGTTTGAAGTCGGTATTCCGCGAAAGGAAGCGCTGGTCCGGCTTTACAACCAGGTGTATTCCAACCAGGACTGGCTGCCGCCGGAACTGGGTGCCTCTCAGCCGGTCATCAAACCCAAAGGCATTGATGATGTGCCGGTCATGACGCTGACCCTCTATGACCCGGTTAATGGTCATACCGGAGAAGAACTGACGCGCCTGGCCCACATGCTGGAAGTGGCGCTCAAACGGGTGCCCGGAACCCGGGATGTTTACACCGTGGGCGGCGTGCCCGACCGGGTGGATATCCATTTTGATCCGGCTCTGCTTGCCGGGTTCAATCTTACCCTCGGCGATATTCGCGATGCCCTGAAAGCGGCCAATGCCAGCGCCCAGGAAACCCGTATTACTCGCGACAACCTGTCCATACCGGTTCAGGCCGGCACTTTGCTGGAGAGCGTCGATGATGTGCGCAGCCTCGTGGTGGGTATGCACGCTGGCGCAGCGGTGTATCTCGACGACGTAGCCAGTGTCAGTCGCGGTGGCACTGCGCCGGACCAGAGCGTAATGACCGGCTTCGGGCCGGCAGTGGATACGGGCAGTGTTGGCCAGCCTGGTGATGTGTACCCGGCAGTGACACTGGCCATCGCCAAGAAGCCCGGGCAAAACGCCGTGGATATCACACGGGCCATTGAGGAGCGGTTGGGGCAAATCCGCAACCGGGCTTTGCCTGAGGGTGTGGAAGTGATTGTTACCCGGGATTATGGCGAAACGGCTTCTGCCAAGGCGCAAAAACTCATTTCTGACCTGATTTCCGCTACCCTGGGCGTGGTTCTGCTGGTGCTGATCGCCATGGGTTGGCGTCAGGCATTGATCGTCGGCATAGCCGTGCTGATTACCCTGTTGCTGACGCTGGTATTCAGCTGGGCCTGGGGCTTTACCCTGAACCGGGTGTCGCTATTCGCCCTGATTTTCTCCATCGGTATTCTGGTGGATGACGGCATAGTGATCACTGAAAACATCAACCGCCGCATTCGCAATTCCAACCACCCCTTGAAGGACATTATTCCGGTAGCGGTGGACGAAGTGGGTACGCCCACCATCATGGCCAGCCTGACCATTATGGCGGCGCTGCTGCCTATGGCCTTTGTGAGTGGTTTGATGGGGCCTTATATGAGCCCCATTCCCATCAACGCATCCGCCGGTATGGTGCTGTCCCAGATTGTTGCCTTTGTGGTCGCGCCCTGGCTGGCGTTCCGGTTGTTGAAGCGCAAAGAAGGCGAAACCGTTACGGAAACGGAAGAATCCGGCAGTTCCGCGGACGGGGTCAGCCCCATGGCCATGAAAATATTTGGCGGTGTTCTTACGCCCTTCCTGGGCGAGCACCACTGGCGTCGCCGCTTTCTGGCCCTCGGCGTGATCCTGCTCACTCTGGCAGCGGCTTCGTTGCCGGGGTTTCAGGCGGTGATCATGAAAATGCTGCCTTTCGACAACAAATCCGAGTTCCAGATTGTGGTTGATATGCCCGAACACACGCCGGTTGAGCAAACCCAGCGGGCGCTTCTGGAAATGGGGCATTATCTGGAGACTGTTGACGAAGTGACCAGCTGGCAGAGCTACGCTGGCACTGCCGCGCCCATCAACTTCAATGGTCTGGTGCGTCAGTATTACCTGCGTAGTGACCCCTACCAGGGTGACATTCAGGTGAATCTCAGCGATGAGAGCGTGCGCCTCCGCCAGTCTCACGACATTGCCCAGGCGTTGCGTGCGCCCTTGACCGCCATTGGCGAGCGCTACGACGCCAGCGTCAAGATTGTTGAAGTACCGCCGGGGCCGCCTGTACTTTCGCCCGTGGTGGCAGAGATTTACGGTGCCGACGCTCATCAGCGCGCCAAGCTGGCTCACTCCGTAGCCGCCGGTATGGCAGAGGTGAAAGGGCTTGTGGATATTGATACCACGCTTGAAGCCCCTACACGGCAGTGGGAAATAGCAGTGGATCGCGCCCGCGCTGCCCGTTTGGGCGTATCTCAGGCGCAAGTGGTTGAAGCGTTACAGATGGCCCTGGGTGGCATGAACGTCAGCTTCTTGCACGACGATCATGCCAAATACCCCGTACCTATTCGGGTAACGCTTGAGGATGCCGATAAGGCTCAGCCATCAGTGCTTATGTCTCTGCAGGTGCGCAGCCGGGCCGGTAATCTGGTGCCTCTGGCCAGCATTGCCCAGGTGCGCGAAGCCGACTGGATGGGTGCTATCTACCACAAGAACCTGTTGCCGGTGACTTATGTAACCGCTGATATGGCAGGGGATATAGATTCACCCTTGTACGGCATGTTTGCCATGGTGTCGCGGCTGAAGCAGCAGGAAGGCGCGCCGGAGCAGTTCTTTATTGATCAGCCACCTCTGCCGGAAAAAGGCACGCTCAAGTGGGACGGTGAGTGGCAGATTACTTATGAAACCTTCCGGGATATGGGCGCAGCCTACAGCGTAGGTGTGTTCATGATCTTTGTGTTGCTGGTGGCGCAATTCCGTTCCTATATTCTGCCGCTGGTAATCATGGCACCCATACCGCTGACCCTGATCGGCATCATGCCCGGGCATGCTCTGCTGGATAGGGAGTTCACGGCAACCAGTATGATCGGGATGATAGCGCTGGCGGGCATTATCGTGCGCAACTCCATTTTGTTGGTGGTGTTTATCCAGCAACTCCTGGAAGAAGGGATTGAACTTGAGAAAGCTGTGGTTCTGGCGGGGGCGGTGCGCATCAAACCCATAGCCCTGACGGCTGTATCGGCGATGGTGGGCGCTTACTTCATCCTGAATGACCCGATTTTCAACGGGCTGGCAATCTCGCTGGTGTTCGGGCTTGCGCTCTCTACCTTGCTGACCGTTGTGGTAGTGCCCTTGCTTTACTACACGCTGGCGAGATGTAAATGGATTTAGCTGCCCGTCCAGTAGCGCTGCATTTTCATGAACAGGAAGGAAGCGCTCCAGGTGATCAATACTAACCCTGTGAGCCCTTCGATTCCGGTCAGAAAACGCAGCGCGCCCAAGGGCTCGATATCACCATAGCCAACGGTGGTGAAGGTGCTGAAAGAAAAGTACACGCAGTCGAGAAAACTGCCGTTGAAGTTGCCTTCCAGCGTGCCCCATGCATCGGCGTGGTGCATGAAAAAATAGGCCGCTGCAAATACCCACACCTGTGCTGTGTGGGCAAGCAGCACACCAAGAACGGCAGTGACCAGGCGCAGGTGATGGCGAGAATGCATTATTTTCAGTAAAGCGCTCAGGCGAACAAGCGCCTCGCGATGCATAAGCACAACAATCACCACAATGAAGGAGTTGATGATTGTGGCACTGAACAGGTTGGCATAATCTTCTGAGAACAAACGTATAGTACTCCTGAAGGTACTTTTTTATAGCAATCCGGAGGTGTCTTTCAGAGGCATCTCGCTACTCGTTCCCGTCTTGTGGCGGAGCTTTATTTACCTTAGCTGGCCCACACGCTATGTCCAAACGATTTATACCCGTAATTATTCTCGCCGCCGGAATTTTGGGCTTCCTGTTTCTGAAAATGACCCGCCCGGAGCCGGCCCAGGTTTCTGCAACTGAGCGAAGCTGGCGGGTGCAGGTTCAAGTGGTTGAACCAGCCGTGCACACGCCCGTGCTGCCTTTGTACGGCGAAGTGGTGGCCCCCGAGCAGATGTTGGTGGTTGCTGCTATGGCTGGCCGTATATCAGAGCGGCCCGTGGCAGAAGGGCAGCGGGTGAGTGCCGGTGATCTGTTGGTGGCTCTGGATGCCCAGGATGTTGAGCCAGTGTTGGCCCAGGCGAAAGCCCAGGTGGCTGATCTTGAAGCGCAGATCCGCTCAGAACAGGTACGCCACCGGAATGATCAGGCTGCGCTCAAAAGCGAGCAGGCCATCCTGGCCAATGCTCACCGGCAGCTGGAGCGCACGCGTTCTCTGGTGGACCGAAACCTTGCCTCCCGTGAGAGCCTGGAAAGCGTAACGGATGGCGCTGCCAGAGCTGAGTTAACCGCAAGCATTCGCCAGCGCGCCATTGACGAACACCCGGCACGGCTGCAAAGCCTGGAGGCCAGGCTGGCGCAAGCAGAAGCCGCACTTGCGACAACGCAGCGGGATGCCGACCGCTCCCGGGTTGTCGCGCCGTTTGATGGGGTTGTCACGGATGTTCAGGTGGCTCTGGGCGATCAGGTATCGAAAAACCAGAAGCTGCTCTCCGTGTATGCGATAGAGGGTCTGGAGCTCCGGGCCCGGGTGCCTGACCTGTATCGGGCAGAACTGATGGGCGCATTGGCGCAGGGCAAAGACCTGTTTGCCTACAGCGACCAGCGTGAGATTCGCTTCCGGCTCAAGCGTTTTGCCGGAATCAGCGACCCTGCAGGAACCGAGGCAATCCTCGCACTGGCTGGAGATTCAGCGGGCTTGCGGCCTGGAGCTCTGTTGCCCGTCACCCTCGAGCGGCCAGAGCGCAGCCAGACAGTGGCCATTCCGTTCAGTGCCTTGTATGGCGCCAACAACGTATACCTTATGGCAGATGATAGCCGCATGCAGCGCGTGTCTGTTGAGCGGGTAGGCGAAGCGCTCTCCGCCAAGGGTGAGCGGCGTCTTCTGGTTGCCGGTGAGGCGCTCAAGCCGGGCAGCCAGCTCATCATTACCCATCTTCCCAATGCCCTCACTGGCCTTAAAGTAGACGTGGCCAGCGAAGGGAGCCCGGTTCAATGAGGCGCAGAAAAGGCGTCATCGGTTTTTTTGTCCATCACAAGGTTGCTGGCAACCTGGTGATGTTGATGATGCTGCTTGCCGGTACCCTGGGCCTTACCCGTATGAACGTCCAGTTCTTCCCCACATTCGCGCTGGACGTGGTCAGTGTGCGCGTGGTCTGGAGCGGTGCCTCTGCGGAAGATGTGGAGCAGGGCATTACCAATCCGCTGGAGCAGCGGCTGCGCAGTGTGAATGGCCTCAAGAAGATGACATCCACCTCCGCCCAGAGCATTGCGTCGATCACTCTGGAGTTTCAGGAGGGCACCAACCCGATCACAGCTCTGGATGATGTGCGCCAGCAAGTGGATGAATTCAACAACCTGCCCACAGACGCCGAGGAACCCCGGGTCGCCCGAATTGAGCGCTACGAGCCCGTCGCCCGATTGCTGGTGTTCGGTGATATGAATCGCAGTGAACTGCGGGCGCTGGCTTACCGCTATGAAGACGAACTCCTGCAGCGGGGCATAGACCGGGTGTCTTTCCGGGGCCTGCCGGAGCAGCAAATCAGTATTGATTTTCCGGTGGAAAGGTTGGAGACGCTTGGGCTTACGCTCGGGCAGATTGCTGACAGAGTAGCGTCGGTTTCGCGGGATTTGCCCGCCGGAATCATGGCACAGCAGGATGCGGCCCGTGAGCTGCGATCCATAGAACAGCGGCGCAGCCCGCAGGCGTTTGAATCCTTGCCAGTGCTCAGCGGTGAGCGTGTTCAGTTGCGGCTGGGGGACATTGCCGATGTTCGTCAGGAAGACCGCGAAAGCCAGGTGGCACTCACCCGTAATGGTTTTCCGGCCATTGAATTACAACTGCAGCGATCTGAAAACGGTAACTCCCTGGCAGCAGCCAAGGTTCTCGAACAGTGGCTTGATGATACCCGTGCCACCTTGCCGCCTACGATACAGCTGGAGGTTTACGATGAAACCTGGCAACTGCTGAACGACCGTATTTCCCTCCTCACCAGCAACGGCCTCAGCGGCCTGATACTGGTGGTGTGCCTGCTGTACCTGTTCCTTCCAGGGCGCGTTGCGCTGTGGGTGGCCGTGGGGATTCCAACCGCTTTTCTTGCAGCACTTGGTGTGTTCTGGCTGATTGGCGGCTCCATCAACATGATGTCCCTGTTTGCACTGATCATGGCGCTGGGGGTTATTGTGGACGATGCCATTGTGGTGGGGGAAGACGCAGACGCCCATGCCCGCATGGGTGAGGCCTCCATTTACGCCTCGGAAGGCGCGGCCAAGCGCATGGTGTGGCCAGTATTGGCGTCGTCGTTGACCACCGTCGCTGCCTTTATGCCGCTGCTGGTTGTGGGTGGTGTGATCGGCAATATCCTTGGTGATATTCCGGTCATTATGATCTGCGTGCTTATTGCGTCGCTGCTTGAGTGTTTCATTGTTCTGCCGGCGCACTTGCAGCACGCTTTCAAGCCTCGGAATGCTAACACGAGTACTCCGGAACCTGCCGGGCCCAGCCGTAATCCCATTGCACGCTTTCGCAATCGTTTCGAACGCCGGTTTGATCGTTTTCGCGAAGGCCCCTTCCGCCGGTTTTCCCAGCGCAGCCTGGAGAACCGTGGCGTTACCATGGCCTGTGTTCTGGCCCTGGCGCTGGTTACCGTTGGGCTGCTGGCCGGTGGTCGCCTCGGATTCAACTTCTTCCCCACTCCCGAGCCATCTGTGCTTTACGCCAACGCCAGCTTTGTTGCGGGCACCGACAGCCAAACCGTAGACCGGTTTATGGCGGATATGCAAAAAGCACTGAACGAGACGGAATCGGCGCTGGGCGGCAATCTCATATTGCATGCAGTGACCACAGAGGGCGCCACCCTGGGCGGAGGTGGAAGCTCCCGCGCCGGTGATGAGCTGGGCTCCATAATGATTGAGCTGGCGCCTTCGGACCAGCGTGAGGTGCGCAATCCGGAATTTATCAATGAATGGCGTAATCGCCTGAACCTGCCAGCCGGGCTGGATAACCTGTCCATCACCGAACGCCAGGCCGGGCCGCCGGGCCGCGATGTGAATGTGCGGCTTACCGGAGAGAATGCACAGAACCTGAAGTCTGCCGCAGAAGAGCTGGCGCAAGCGTTATCAACATTGCCCGGCGTGCTGGATGTAGAAGATGACATGCCCTGGGGGCGTGAGCAGTTGATTTATCAGGCCAGTGCTTATGGCGAGGCGCTGGGCCTCACCACGACCGATTTGGGTAGCCAGTTGCGGGCAGCATTTGATGGCAGGGTTGCCCAGATCTATCAGGATGGGCGTGATGAGATGGAAGTGCGGGTGCAGCTGCCCCAGGATCAGCGTGAGCGTTTATCCACACTCTCTCGCGTGACAGTGCGCATACCGGATGGGCGTTTCGTGCCGCTCGGGCAGGTAATGAATCTGGATCACCGCCAGGGTTTCGAGGCACTGCGCCATGCCGGTGGCAAGCTGGCCGTAGAGGTAACCTCCGCCTTGAACACGCGGGTAAGCACCACTGACCAGATTATTGAAAGCCTGGAGGCCGACGCCCTGCCGGACATTGCCAGCCGCTTTGGCGTGCGCTACAGCTTTGAAGGCCGGTCGGCGGATCAGCGGGAAACCATTGCGGATATGAAAACCGGCCTAGTGGTCGGTATCGCCCTGATGTATGTGATCCTGGCCTGGGTATTCGCCTCCTGGAGCTTGCCGTTGATCGTGATGGCGATTATCCCGTTCGCCCTGGTGGGTGCCTTGCTGGGCCACTGGGTGATGGGGATTCAGCTCACGGTGCTATCGCTGTTCGGTTTGTTTGGGCTGGCAGGCATTGTGGTGAATAACGCGATCATTCTGGTGTCTTTTTATAACCACCAGCGTGAGAAAGGATTGGGCATTAACGAAGCACTGAACGAGGCGGCCGTGCAGCGGGTGCGTGCTGTATTGCTGACCTCGCTGACCACCATCGGTGGGCTGTTACCCCTGCTGTTTGAAACCTCACTGCAAGCGCAGTTCCTGATTCCTATGGCCACCTCTATTGCGTTTGGGCTGGGCTTGGCTACGGTTCTGGTGCTGGTGATTATTCCGGCCCTGCTATCCTTGTTGGAACAGTTTCGTGAATGGAGGCAAGGAGGGTCGCCGATATGACAGAGTCTCTGCTAGCTGTTCGGGGCTTGTGCAAGCATTTCGTCAGTGGCAATGAAACGGTCTCGGTGATTGAAAAGCTGACGTTCACCCTCGACCAAGGCCTGTCATTGGCTTTGGTGGGTCGTTCCGGCTCCGGTAAAAGTACGCTGCTGAACCTGTTGTGCGGCCTAGAGTCGCCCGATGCGGGCACCATTGTTATGCAGGGGCAGGTTTTTGATGCGGGCAGCGCAGCGACACGGGAAAAGGCTGCGGCATGGGCCAGCTTGCGCCGGCAGCAGATTGGCGTGGTGTTTCAGGAAGCCAACCTGATGCCCGCCCTGACGCTACTGGAGAATGTCCGGTTTCGCGCCCAACTGGCAGGTCGTGACCCCGCAAACAGTGAAGACTGGCTGACACGTCTGGATATAGGTGATCTGGCCCGGCGTTTTCCGGATCAGGTATCCGGCGGCCAGCGCCAGCGTGCGGCACTGGCTATGGTGTTCGCCATGGAGCCCGCACTGATTCTGGCAGACGAACCCACCGGCAGTCTCGATCGACAGACAGCCGCAGAGGTTACCCAGGTATTGTTCGATCTTCAGGCCCGTTACCGCTGCGGCCTGATACTGGCAACCCACGATGCCGACCTTGCCGCCGGTTGTCAGCAGCTTCTGGATCTTTGCCACCTGAGCGCCGTATGAAGCGGCGCATTTCTTTCTTATCGTCATTGCCCATACCGCGGGCCCTGCTCAGCCATTACCGCCGTCACCCTCTGCAGCTACTCGCCTTGGCGGCCATGATCGTTCTCGCCACCATGTTGTGGACGGGGGTGAATCAACTCACCAGCCAGGCGCGAGCGAGCCTTGAGCAGAGCGAACAAGCGGTGGCAGAGCGCCAGCAAGTGGTCAGGGATGATGGCCAGCCTTTAATGGTTGAAGACTTTGTATCCCTTCGCATTGCTGGTGTGTGTGTAATGCCCTGGCTGGAGGTAACCCCGGCATCGGGAAACCGCATTATCGGGATCGATCCCTTGGCGGCCCACTGTTTTGGGTCTGGTGCAACTCGAGGGGTCGATCAACCACTGGATGGCAAACCCTTTGTGGATATGAGCACCGCAGCCAGCGCTAGTGAAGCTCATTTGTATTTGCTGACACCTGACTCTATCCAAGACTCTGATCTACCGGCTGCCTACCACCTGAAAACCTTCACAACCGGCCCGGAAACAGGTGAGCTCAGTGACAGCTTTTTGCTTAATCTTGAAGCCTTGGGCGTTCTGGTTCTGCTCATTACGGCTCTGCTGTTGCGTAGCGTATACCTGCTGGGGCTGGCGCAACGCCGGGACAGCTTTGCCTTGTTGCACCGGTTTGGGGTTTCGCCCGGGCAGGTTCAGCGCTGGCTTGTATTGGAAATTATTGCGTTGGCGCTGATCTGTGTGGTGCCCGGCGTATGGCTTGGTCGATGGCTGGCCGCCGGGCTGGGCGGTGGCTTTGGCCAAGCTCTTGATGGGTTGTTCGATATACCTCTCTATGCCGGGCATGGGCAGGGTTGGATAATGCCAGTTTTGGTTATGTTGGCCGTGGTTGTGATTGCCTGTTTGGGGGATCTGCTGTTGCTCAGATTCCGGGAGCGCTTGTCTTTGTCGGTGCCCAGTCAGGGCAGATTGGCGACGGCTTTGTTTTTGGCTGGAGTGGTTATGGCCTGGTTGGCGCCTTCGCTGCCCTGGGTGTTTGTTGCGGTGGCTCTGGTTTTCGCCGGTGCTGCCTGGCTGACACCGGCCACGGTCACTCACTTTGCCAATTGGCGCGCAGGTCAATCGAAAGCTCCGCTTGCCCAGTGGCGCTACAGGGAACTCGCTGTGCTGGCGCGCCGCCTGACATTGCCATTGGTCGCCTTGCAGTTTGCCCTCGCCATGGTGCTGGCCATTCAGGCTTTGGTCACCACCTTTGAAGATACCTTTGATCGCTGGCTGGGGCAGCGACTGGAAGCAGCCTATTACATTGAAGTGCCCGCTGGGGCGGACAGCCGAAAAGCATCTGATTGGCTCATCGGCCACAAGGCAAGTAATCCGGGCATGCAGTGGCATCAGGTAATTCGGGGCAGCACCCGGATGGCAGACAAGGCTGCTGCAAGCAGCCAGCAGGTGGATATTTACGCGCTTGCGCCCATAAGCTCTCTGATAACCGGGTGGGGACTGTTGGAAGCGGAAGATCACCCCTGGGAGGCGTTGGCTGGCAATAAGGGCGTAATGATCAACGAGCAACTGGCCCGCAGGCAAACGCTTGGGGCTGGGGATACCCTGCAATTAGTTCTCGACGAGCAGACTCGGGACATGCGGATTCTCGGGGTTTACCCGGACTATGGCCGCCCGGTGGGTGAAGTGTTGATGTACGCAGAAGCTCTGCCCGAGAATTTCATTGCCCGTTCCGAGAGCTTCTCCATAACGCCGGGTGAGTTGGGGATTACGCCTGTTACCGATGGATTAAAGCGAATCTGGAGTATTGAAACCCTATCCATGAGAGACAACAGCACCATTCGCGAGCTGGCGACCGGCGTGTTTGATCAGACCTTTGCGTTAACTCGCGCCATGACTCTGCTTACCCTGATTCTGGCAGCGTCTGCGTTGTTGATGATGGGCTGGGTGTTTTTCACCACTCGAGCCTGGTACTTCCGGCTTCTGGTGGTGTGGGGTATGTCTCAGCAGGAAGTTGCAGGCCAGTTGCTGCGGTTGGCATTGGCGCTGACTGGCGGTATTGCCTTGCTGGCCCTGCCACTGGGTGTCTGGCTCACCTGGGTGCTGGTGCACCGGATCAACCCCCTCGCATTTGGCTGGTCGCTGCCCATGGCCGTGTACCCGACATTTTGGCTGGAACTTGGCGCTCTTAGCCTGGCCATTGGCTTGAGCATTGCTGTGCTGATGCGCAGGCAACTTGGCAAGCCCTCCGTTGCACCTGTATCTGCCAGCGCCTTGACGGGAGGCGAGCGATGAATCGGTATCTGGGATTTTCATTGGGGCTACTGCTATTGGCTGGCTGCTCTGGCGATGCCAGCGAGCAAGGCTTTGCAGGTTTGGCGGGGCTTGAGCAAAGTGCTGCAGGAGAAACGCCCTATTTGCAGCCCGGCCCCGGAGATCGGTTGGCGTTCCCCGCTGATTTCGGGCCGCATCCTCAGCATCGCATAGAGTGGTGGTATCTCACCGCAAACCTTGAAACAGCTACGGGTGAACCCTTGGGTGTTCAGTGGACACAGTTTAGGCAGGCACTCCAGCCCAGAGTTGCCTCCAAGCCAGCGCCGGATTCAACCGATTGGCCATTACAAGCGGCATGGATGGCCCACGGCGCAGTGAGTTGGAAGGGGAAGCACTACTTTACGGAAAAGCTGGCCCGTGGCGATATGGGGAATGCGGGGGCAACGGCCGTTCCCTTTCAGGTTTGGCTGGATAACTGGCGGCTGCAGGGCGATGCCAATAACGATCGCTGGCAACTGCAAGCGGCAGGCGAAGGCTGGAGTTACGACCTGATGCTCGCTATTCAGGGCGAGCCAGTGGGCCATGGGAATAAGGGCTTCAGCGCCAAATCCGCGGGTGGTGAGGGTTCCATGTACTTCAGCCTGGTAGACATTGCCATAACCGGCGAGGTGGTGCTGGAAGGCAAGACATTGGAGGTATCAGGTAAAGGCTGGTTTGATCGGGAATGGAGCAGCCAGCTTCTGAAAACCGGACAAAAAGGATGGGACTGGTTTGCGCTGCATCTGGATACCGGCGACAAGCTGATGGCATTCCAGCTACGGGACGACAGCGGCAGTTTTCTATCTGGCACTTGGCTTCCTGCAGAAGGTGGTCCCATTGCCTTGAGTTCTGAAGAGATTAGCGTAAAAGCACTGGAGCGGCGTAAGGGCGTGCCTGTGCGCTGGAAGCTCAGCGTTCCGGCTTATCAGGTGAATCTGGAGTTGAGTGCGCCAAGGGGCAACTACCTGAATGCCGGGCTCTATCCCTATTGGGAGAGCCCGGTGAAAGTGTCAGGAAGCCATTCCGGAGTGGGCTATATGGAGCTCACCGGGTATGCCGATTGAGCGTGAGCTACCAGGTAATGGTGCCTGAATCCGAATCCGGGCTGACAGGGCGGATATCGATGATGGCCTCGCGTTCGGCTGTGTCTTTTTCAATTAACTCCCGAAGCCGCAAACGTTGCTCTTCCAGGGGCTCGGACATGTCGATGATGATCTCGACGCGCCGGTTTTTTGCCCGGTTTTCCGAGCTGCTGTTTTCCACCCGTGGCTCGGTGTCAGCCAGGCCTTTAACCGCAAGGCGCGTTGCCTCAACACCGCCGGTGGCCAGCAGGGCATTGGCAACCGCCGCTGCACGAGCGGCAGACAGATCCCAGTTGCTGTAAAAACGGGCTGTCCGAATGGGAACGTCGTCGGTGTGCCCTTCTACTGTGAGTTCGCCAGGCATATCTGCCAGCACCTTTGCCATTTCCAGAAGCAGACCTTCGAATTCCCAGGTCAACTCTGCAGAGCCTGAAGGAAACGAGCCCTTTTCTTCAACCCGGATAACAATTCTGTGTTTGTCCAGATCGGCTTCTACCGTAATTCGCCCCTCGTCAATAGCGTCCTCAAGCACTTCCTGAATGCTGGATGTACTGGCTTCCAGCGATTCGTTTGCCGCCGCTTCCAGCGCGTCTTCGGTGGGGCTTTTCAGGGTTTGCAGTTCAGGTTGTTGATCGGTTGTTGTCTGTTTTACTTCATTAACCAGCGTTGGCTCTGGTGGCGCCGGCGAGAACTTGTCGAAGATGGGGCTGGTACCCATGGGGATTTCCAGTGCCGGTATATCCCGTTGCACACCGAAGGCTTTGGATAGCTCACCAGCAATCTGCTTGAACTTCATGGCGTCGATTTCAGAAAAAGACAACAGAAGTACAAAGAAGCACATCAAAAGCGACATCAGGTCGGCAAAGGTTACAACCCAGGCCGGGATACCCGGTTTTTCCTCTTCTGGGAGTTCATCCATGTGGCTTATCCGCTGGCGGCCTCCGCCTCAGGCGCCTTGCCGCGCTCTTTTGGAGTCAGGTAGCTGGACAGCATCTGCTCAATAACCCGCGGGTTGATGCCTTGCTGAATGGCGACCAGCGCATCGGTATACAGCATTTGCATGCGGGCCTCTTCCGTCATCCGCAAAGAGAGTTTGTCGGCAATGGGGGTGGCGATCATGGTGGCAATCATTGCGCCATAAAGGGTGGTCAGCAGAGCTACCGCCATGGCCGGGCCGATGGATTTCGGGTCTTCCATGTTGGAGAGCATCTGAACCAGGCCAATCAGGGTGCCGATCATGCCCATGGCGGGTGCAACATCTGCCATGGCCATAAATACTTTGGAGCCGGAGCGATTGTAATCCAGAGTCATCAGGCGTTCTTTGTCCAGAAGTTGCTTGATGGTGTCATCGGTTTGGCCATCCACCAGCATCTGGATGCCACTACCGAGGAATGGCGAGCTGACCTCACGGCCTTCAAGCCCCAAGGGGCCTTCTTTGCGGGCTATGTTTGCAACTTCTACCAGCTCTTCAATACTGGTTTGGGTTTCCGGGAGTTTAAACTTGAACGCCCGGGCAGCCGCCTTGAAGGCACCAAGAAACTGCGGAATGCTGAATTTTGCGAGAACCACCAGCAAAGTTCCACCAAGAACGATAAGCAGTGATGCACCGTTGAGGAAAACACCGGGGGCCGCACCGAGAACAACAGCCGTTACGATAAGTAATATGGCACCAAGAAGGCCAATCAGGGTGGCTAAATCCACGTGATCTCCAGGGGATTTGACGGTTTAAATGGGGAATTAGCTCAGGTTACCTATAGTTCATTATTCAATCAATCAGCATGTACCGATTGCCTTGATTCTTCTTTAACCTCTTTCCAGGCTGCGTACTTGTGTAAATCAGACTCGACCAGCTTCAAACATAGTGCAACCACCCCGACATCGTCCAGAAAACCGATGCCAACGATAATATCGGGAATGAAATCCAGAGGGTTCATTACGTAAAGAAGCGCTCCGGCCATGGCAGCTATGCTCTTCCATGGTACGTCGCGATAACTGCCGTTCCAGTAATCCCTTATCATGGAAAACATCAGCTTGATATCGGCACGGAAGCGTTTGAGCTTTCCACTGCCTTTGACCTTTTTCTCAATAGCCTTCTGCCGCTCCAGTAGCGTTTCCAGATCAGCACGGTTTACCTTCTCGGCTTCTGCATCTAATTGTTTGCGGGCGTTCTTCTGGCTGAACAGGGCCATGAACATGTGTCCTCTGTTGGAAAAATAGTAGATGACCGGCCTGTATGATGTCACGAAATTGGCCAGTCTGCCGCATCCACGGTGTGTAGCCCGACGGGTTGTTCGGCGTGGCCGTTCCACCTGTTGATAAACGTGCCGGTCGGGTCGTATTGCTGCGCCTGCTTTTCCAGATTGAACCGGCGGAGGCCGCGGGGATCAGCACCTACACCGGCCAGGTATTGCCAGTTACCATAGTTGCTCGCCACATCATAATCGATCAATTGCTCCTCAAACCATGCCGCACCGTAACGCCAATCCAGTTCCAGTTCGTTCACAAAGCAACTGGCTACCAGTTGCCTGCCCCTGTTGCCCAGATAACCGGTTTCCCTAAGCTGGTTCATGGCGGCATTCACTACTGGGTATTGCGTGTTTCCCTCGCACCATGCTTTGAAGCGGTGCCCGTAGAAGGTCACCGGCCTGCGTTTCTGTTGCACACCGTCACGGCTGAACAGGGCCTTGCCGTGTCTCAATGCGTACCAGTAGAAATATTCTCGCCATAGCAGCTCAAACCATAGCCAATAGGTAGATTCGTTTCGGGTTTCAGTACGCTCGTATTCTGCAATGGTTTCTGCAACTTCCCTTGCAGAGAGTGCTCCGTTGGCCAGCCAGGGTGAAAGCTTGGAGGATGCATCCCACTCATGCAGCGCATCGAGGGCATTTCGGGTCTTCTTGTATTCATTGATTGCGTTGGTGCCAAACAGGTATTCCTGAAGCCGTGTAAGACCCGCTTGCTCTCCGCCGGCGAATGGGTGTGGGTGCCATGGGCTGTTAACCGGAGGGCATTCCCCACGGTTATCCTGCGGGAATCCCGGAGCGGGCGGCAGTGCGGTAATGGTTGAAATTCGAAGTCCTGAAGGACCACGCTCGCCGCTCTGTTCTACCTGCTTGCGAAACTGGGAGAACGTATCCGGGAGTTCGTGCAAGCTCATGGGGAGCGAGCGTTCGGTATACAAACTGAGTGTTTCGAATTCCTGAAGCCTTATGCCCGGAAGTTTGTTCTGGATCGCTTTCCATTGATCGGCCTCTTGCGTTCCTGGTTGGCGCGATCGAATCACGCAATCCACCTTGTGGCTCAGCGCCAATGACGGAATTGCTTCTTCGGGTTTGCCAAAGGCAATGTGCAATCGCTGACCTTGTGTCCGCAAGTTGCGCTCAAGTGCCATCAGGCTTTGCCATAAAAAACGCCAACGGTGTGAGCCCATGGCTCTGGATTGCAGTGGCCCGGGGGTGAACCAGCGCGGGTCGACCACGTAAACGCAAAGCAGCATGTCTGTCTTGGAAGCTGCCAGCAGAGCTGCGTTGTCGTGCAGGCGGAGATCCTTGGTAAACCAGTATAAGGTGCGCAATTTATTGATTCCGTATTCCAGACGATTCATGGATGTCACCCATGATTTTACGAGTCTCTTGCGTATAAGGATTGCCCGGAGCTGGGCGAGCTTGGATGCCTTTGGAGCGCCATTCTGATTAGCGGTCCGTCAGCTTTACCTCGATGCGCCGGTTCTTCTGCAAGGCTTCCTGCGTGACACCTTCCGCAACCGGGAAGAACTCGCCAAAGCCTGCTGCCACCATGCGGTTTTGTGGCACGCCCTGATTCGCCAGGTAGCGAACCACGGCTACGGCGCGGGCGGTGGAGAGCTCCCAGTTGGACGGGAATTGCAGCGTGTTGATGGGTATCAGATCCGTATGGCCGTCAATGCGCAGAATCCAGTCGAGATCGGCCGGGATGGTCTTGACCACTTCGAGCAATACCCCCGCCAGTTTATTGAGTTCCTGTTTGCCTTCATCGCCCAATTGGGCTGAGCCGGAAGCGAACAATAACTCGGATGGCAGTAAAAAACGGTCGCCGACCACCCGAATGTTTTCATTGGCCGCCAGAATGTTCCGCAGGCGGGAGAAAAATTCAGACTGGTATTGTTCCAGCTGGTTAACGCGTTCTGCCAACAAGGTATTCAGGCGTCGGCTGACGTTCTCCAGCTCGCCGTCCTTGTCTGCAGTCATTTCTTTTTGCAATTTGAGCGCAGCGGTAATCTGTCGTAACTGGTTCTGCAGCGAAGCAATCTGATTCGATAACTGCAAAATCATGTTTTGCTGGCTGACGGAGAGCTCGTCTTTGTTATCCAGTTCCTGATTCATGTTCGCCAGCCTTTCTGCGCGAGCTTCAGCGTCGGCTGTTTGCTGCATAAGCTGATTGCGGGAAGCTTCCAGCCGCTCTTGCAGTTCCTGGTTCTCAGCCTGGCTGTCGCTGAAGTTGCTCTGAACAGTGAGTATTTGTTGCTCCAGAGCGTCTGTTTTGCTTTGTTCCAGACCCAGCAGTTGCGAGATTTCGTTCAGGCGCTGGTTCAGCCGGGCGAGTTCGGAGTTGCGGTCAGACAGTGTCTGAGACAGGAAAAGCTGGCTGACCACGTAAATCAACAGCATGAATATAACCAGCATCAGCAAAGCCGACAGAGCATCTACGTACCCCGGCCATACGTTCGTGGTGCTTCGGCTGCGACGCCTGGATCCGATCATGGCTGGCGTTCATTGCTGGTGAATGGGTCCAGCAGGTTGGTCACGCCGGTCAGCCATTCTTCGAGGCCGTCGTAAAACCGGTTCTGGGCATGGCCTGCCTGAATGTCGAGGAAGCCCAGTATCAGCGAACCACCAAGGCCGAGTAGAGACGAGCTGAATGCCGTGCCCATGCCTTGCAGGGGTGTCAATAATCCTGTCTGAAGATCCGCAAATACCTTGCCGAAGTCACCCTGGCCCATATCCAGGTTGGTAATGACCTCACCAACAGCATTGATGGTGCCAAGCAACCCCCAGAAGGTTCCGAGCAGACCAAGAAACACCAGCAGGTTGATGAAGTAGCGTGTAATTTCACGCTGTTCATCCATTCTTGAATGGATGCCATCCAGAACTGTTCTTAATGACATGGTTGAAAGGGTGAAACGATCACGTTTGGCATCTTCGCCAAGCTGCCGTGCCAGGGGCTTGAGTAGCCGGGGTTCTTCCAGCACCGAAAGGCCGGAATGGCCGGTGCGGAACTGGGCGATCCAGCGCAGTTCGGGGAATAAAACGAATACTTGACGGTAAGTGAGGCCGATGCCGACAATCAGAACGCACACGATCAGCAGGTTGAAGACCCAGTTCGCCATAAACGCGGTGGCCAGAGGTTTGTGAACCAACACGCCAACCGCGGTAACAACTGCCAGAAAAAAGGTCATCCAGAAAAGGGTGTGTTTTGGATTACTCATGAAAGAAGCCAGCCTTTTGAGATGTTCCTCAAAAGTTAGCACAGACTGGCGAATCTTGATGGTTAATTGCGGGACATCATGGTGGTAACAGTGCCCCGGCCAGGCGTGGCGCCAAGCCGGAGCACGCGTTACCGGTATCAGTCTTGCTGAAGCGTCTGCACCATTGCCTTGGCCGCACCCTCGGATGACGCCGGATTCTGGCCGGTGATTAACTTGCCATCCACAACGATGTGCGGAGCCCAGTCGTCACCTTTGGAGTAGGTTGCAGTGTTTTCTTTCAGCATGTCTTCCAGCAGGAAAGGTACGATGTTCGTGAGACCAACTGCCTCCTCTTCACTGTTGCTGAAGCCCGTTACCTGGCGGCCGCCAACCAGGTTCTGGCCGGGCTTGATTTCAACATGCTTGAACACCGCTGGTGCGTGGCATACCGCGCCAATCACCTTGTCCTGCTCGTAAGCGGCTTTGATCAGGGCGATGGATGCCGTGTCGTTCACCAGATCCCACAAAGGGCCGTGACCACCCGGGTAGAAGATGGCATCAAATTCGTTCATGTCTACATTGCTCAGCACCTTTGTGCTTGCGAGGGCTTCCCTGGCGTGGGCGTCCTTCTGGAAGCGGCGGGTGGATTCGGTCAAGGCATCATCCGCTTCGCTATTGGGGTCAACCGGTGGCTTGCCACCTTTTGGAGAGGCGATGGTGATGTCTGCGCCTGCATCGCGGAACACATAGTAGGGTGCGGTGAATTCTTCCAGCCAAAAGCCGGTTTTATGCCCGGTGTCGCCCATTTGGCTGTGTGACGTAAGTACCATAAGGATCTTCATAGTGCCTTTCCTTTCTTTCGTAAAGTGAGAGTCACCTGTTTTACCAGACGTGTTACCGTGTCTTGTGCTGCTGGCCTGATAATTCAACCGCAGTGACCTGTGCCTTTTTACGCAACCAGACCCTGTGCAGATCTGAGAGCGTCTATACTCTGTATACATTTCACTGCCAGTCGTGATTTGCAAAGGTGTTCAGGAGACAACAAACAATGCGATTACTGATTGCTGCTTTGCTGGTAGCGATAACGTTTTCTGCTGCAGCCCAGCAAGGCACTGAGACCGTTCGTGCCCTCACGGTTACAGTGGGTGCAAACCATGCGCCGCCGTACCGGATTGTTCAGGGCGGCGAGCCCTCAGGCCTTTATGTGGAGATTTTCAAGGAGATCACGGATCGGCTCGGGTGGAAGACGCACTACAGGGAAGTGCCCTTTCGCAGAGTGCTGAATCTGTTACAGAAGGGCGAGGTGGACGTGATGTTGGGTGCTCGGGAAACACCGGAAAGAGAGGCTTATATGACTTTCGTAGCTCCGGCTTTTCCAGCAGATCGCCGGCTGTTTCTGTATTTTGATGAGGCGAATCGCATAGAGCGTTATTCGGATCTCTACGGCAAAACGATTGGTGTGCTTGAGGGCTCTACTTACTTCAGGCGTTTTGATAACGATGAGCAGTTGCGTAAAGAGTCTGGACCCCGTTATGAGAATTTGATGCTGATGATGGAAAAAGAGCGGGTAGACGTGGTTGTAGTGCCCGAACTGATTGGCATCTACACACTCGGGAAACTCGGAATGCCGGTGAAGGTGTCTCCGTTTTTTATGCCTGGGGAGCGGTCCTGGATAGCAGTTGCCAATACGTCGCCGGTACTGGAGTATTCGGATGACATAAGAGCTGCGCTCAAATTGATAGAGGCAGAGGGTATATATGAAGAGCTGGTACTAAAGTACATGGATCAGTACGCTCAGTAATATTAGATAGCCTGCCGGGTATTGATATTGCCCCGGCCAGTTCAGGTGGCTTGATGCCCAGGAGCAGGATGGTCATTTACGTGTTAGCCCTTAAAAAGAAGATGCTTTCCGTTTTTGCCAGAATTTTTACTTTTCTGTTAGCGCTTACGTTTTTTTGTACAGCCGGAGCTGCGGAAAATTCCAACTGCAAAACTTTAACTGCGAGCGGCAACCCGGAGTACCCTCCGTTGCTGTGGGAAGATCCGGTTGCGCCAGAGCAGCTAACGGGAGCAGTCACCGCGCTTTTGGGGGAAATTCTTGAGTCTCTTGGGGTCAAGCTTGAGGTTCAGAATCTTGGATCCTGGGCGCGGGTTCAGCGCCTTGCCAGGATTGGCGAGCTGGATATGATTGCCGGTGCTTTTATCACATCTGAGCGCATCCAGTATATGGACTATCTGCTGCCGCCCTTTACCAACCTGGCTGCGTCTATCTGGGTGCCCAAAGACAAGGTTTTCGAGTATCGCCACTGGCCAGACTTGCAAGGCAAGCGCGGAAGCACTTTGATCAACAATAGCTTTGGTCAGGGTTTCGATCGCTATGCAGAAGAGAACTTGCAGATTGTTGGTGTGAGAACCATAGAGCAGTCTTTTGAAATGGCTATTGCAGGGCGCATAGATTACGTTTTGTATGAGCGCTTGCAGGGGCAGGTGAAGTTACAGCGCCTGGGATTGGCGGATGAGTTTGTGGCTTTGGATGTGCCTGTCAGTACCGAGGGACTGTTCTTTACTTTTTCCAAGAATTCAAGATGCAATACGTTCGAATTCCGTGAGCGCATTGCTGATCGTCTGTATACACTGATCAATGAAGGCCGCCTGGACGAGCTTGTCAGCGAGTACACGGCCCGTTACATGTTTCTTCAGCCTTAGTGCTCAAGGGACAATTCACCAACCCAGTCAGAGAGTTTTATCAGTATGGCAATCTGGACCCGTACACCGGATCTTGAGCATTTGGCCAAGGCCAGTGCGAATACCGCAGTTAGCCACATGGGCATTGAGTACACCGAAGTTGGAGATGATTACGTAACCGGTCGTATTCCGGTTGACGAGCGCACGGTTCAGCCGTTCGGCATTCTTCATGGCGGTTCATCGGTAGTGCTGGCGGAAACCCTGGGAAGTATGGCCGCCAATTACTGCCTGAAAGATCCCGGAACTGTGGCGGTGGGGCTGGAAATCAATGCCAACCATATACGCCCCGTGACCAAGGGTTGGGTATACGGAACAGCAAGGGCTCTTCATATTGGCAGTACAACCCAGGTATGGGAAATTCGCATGTCGAATGAAGAAGGTAAGACCACCTGTATTTCACGCCTGACTATGGCTGTTACAAAGCGCCCATAGGCGGTCGTTCAAAATTGTGGGTACAGGCTGACATTGTCCCGGCCCTTGGTCTTGGACAAGTACATGGCTTCATCGGCCCGTGACAGCAATGCCTCAAGGCGACCGTCATCATCAGCCAGCATGGCAATACCGAAGCTGGCGGTCGGCCTTAGCTCTGTGTGTTTGTGAGGAATCTTCAGTGCATGGAGTGCTTGGCGCAGAAGTTCCGCCAATTCCAGGGCCTGATTCTGTTGGGTGTCTGGCACCAGCAGTGCAAACTCTTCACCCCCGATGCGTGCAGCTACATCAGACCCCCTCACCCTGCTCCGAAGCATGGTACCTACTTCCCTGAGAACCGCATCCCCGGCCTCATGGCCATAGGTGTCGTTGATATGCTTGAAGTGGTCCAGGTCAAACATGATGGCGGCAACCGGTGTCTGGCTTCGTCTTGCCTGTTTAATGATTTGCTCCCCAAACTGGAATAAAGCCCGACGATTGTTCAGTAGCGTCAGTTCGTCCTGCAGAGATGCTTTTTCTGCAGCCTGTTGGGCAGCCTGCAGGGCCACTTCCATATTTTTCCGTTCGGTAATGTCGGTGGCAATTTCCAGGCGAACCAGGCGGCCGTCTGTCCACCTGATAGCTTGGTCTCTGCACTGGTACCAGCGCTTGTCTACCTTGTTCTGAAACTCCCAAACGTGGATGCCTGTGGCGTTGCCCGAGCTGTCAATCAACAGGTGGTTTGTGCAGAAACTGCAAGGGCCATCGGCGTTCTGCAGGACTTGCCAGCACTTCTTGCCGGCCCAGTAATCGCCCAGGTTGTTGTTTTGCCAATAGGCGTTCATGTACAACATTTCGTGGGTCTCGAAATCCGCGACGTACACCAGGGCATCGAGGTTATCAAGAATCGTCGGGAGGGCTGCATTGGCAGCAATCCCTGAAACAGCCACAGGAGCTGGAGGATCGGCGTCAACCTCCTGGGCAGGAATCCTGTGGCTGGGTTTATGGGTAGTCATCAGCGTCAGTTCATGGCGATTTTGAGCGCAGTATAGCAACGATCAATCGAAGGATGGCAGTTCCCGTTTGGTAATGGGTTTTCCTGCTTCCTGCCAGGCATCAAACCCGCCTTCAATCGATTGCACATGCAGGTAACCCATATCCTTCAGAGCTTTCGCGCTCAGCGCTGATCGGCCTGAAGTTTTGCAATAAAGCACAATCTTCATATCCCGATTGGCAAGTGCGGGGTCGCTGCTGAACTTGAACTCCAGAGTGCCTCGGGATACGTGTGTGGCGTGGGGGATGTGGCTTTGCCGGTACTCGTCGCCATCGCGAACATCCAGTAGCAGATCCGCAGCCTGAATTGCGCTTTCTGCCTGTTCCAGCGATATTTCCTCAATCTGCTGCTTTGCTTCTGCAACCAAGTCCTGTGCGGTTTTCATAACAGCTTCTCTCTACCCTATGAATGTGTATTCAGACTAAGACATATTACCAAGGTGCGTAACCCCTCAGGTATGTTAAATTCATCAGTAAAGCATAGTGAGGAAGCTATTTAATGGCTCTGTCGGAAACCAGTAAGGGCGTTGCATACGGTCTGTCTGCATACATTATGTGGGGCTGCTTCCCGCTGTATTTTGCGTTATTTGACGGTGTACCAGCTTGGGAGGTGGTTATTCACCGGGTGCTCTGGTCCTGTGTGTTTCTGGCGGTGATTGTTACCTTCCTGAAGCGTTGGCAGCCCGTGAAAGCTGCTTTGGCACGGCCTTCGAAACTTGGGTACGTGCTTGGTTGTGCGGTTCTGATTGCGGTCAACTGGGGCGTTTACATTTACGCAGTGGAGAGCCGACAGGTACTACAGGCCAGTCTTGGCTATTTTCTCACGCCTCTGGTGAATGTCGGGTTGGGTATGCTGGTGCTGAAGGAGAGTATTACCCGGCTTCAGATAGTGGCGGTGGTGCTGGCAACCATTGCGATCTTGTATCAATTATTCCTGCTTGGAGTCGTGCCCTGGATAACACTGGTGCTGGCGTTCAGTTTTGGAACCTATGGCCTGCTCCGCAAACAGGTAGCTCTCGACGGGCTTTCCGGTCTGTTTGTCGAAACGCTTCTACTGTTGCCTGTTGGCATGCTTGCTCTTGCGACCCTCAGTTACGCCGGGGTTTCGCACTTCGGTAGCAGTACCGCAACTACACTTTTATTGCTCTCCAGCGGCATAGTGACCGCAGTTCCTCTACTTGCCTTTGCCGGTGCCGCCAGAAGACTGCGGCTTTCCACCGTTGGCTTCCTTATGTACATCAACCCGACCATCCAGTTTTTGATCGCGCTACTGGTGTTCAGCGAACCCCTTAGCCCCGAAAAACTAACAAGTTTTGTGATGATCTGGATAGCACTGGCAATGTATTCATGGTCGGCCTGGGCAGGGCGCAGCCGGTCAGTTGCGTAGCAGAGCCTATTCCATTGTTTCGAGGTATTGCTCCAGTTCTTCCGCCAGCCAGCCCACAACCGCACCGCCCTGTGCCTGTTCGGACTCCAGTGCACTGAATGCTTTCCACCAGCGCGCGCTGCGGTGATGAACAATCTTGAGGGTTTCCTGTTTCAGGGCATCTGCAATCAGGGGCAGGGGGAGATCTGCCCATCCTGCACCATCAATCACCGCGTCCCGGATCAGTTCGTACATGGTGAAGGCCAGATAGTTCGCGGTTTCCGGGGATTCTGCCTCCAACCGATCGTTTTCCATAAAGGCCAGTGTGACTTCGGTAAAGCTGATGAGATCGTCCTGGGTTACCCGCTTCAGCTGACTCAGTGGATGATCCGGTGCCGCTACCGTGAGCATTCGCACATCGGCAAGCTCACGAAACCATTGATAGCCCTCGCTTGCCAGCGCAGGCATAAGCCCGTAGGCCACATCCACTGACTGGCTTTTGACCAGAGGCGGCAGCTCCCGGGGTGTGGCCAGATAAACCGAAAGACTGGTCTGCGGAAAGCGGATCTTGAGCCGGCGCAGAAGATCGCGCCACACAGGCTCTGGAATTGAATCATCCCGGGCTATGCGCAAAACCGACTCGGCACCGCTGAGGTGGTGCTGGCAGCGCGCAAAAATCTGCCCGGCGACCTGATCAAATCGGCGGCAATCGGTCACTATGGCCTGGCCGATGGTGGTCAGTTGCAACTGGTTGCCGCTGCGCTCAAACAACTCCACGCCCAGTTCGTCTTCCAGCGCCGCGAGGGCGGTGCTTACTGTGGTGCGGCTTCGGCTAAGCTCCCGGGCCGCAGCAGCGATGGTGCCATTGCGAACCACAGCCAGAAAAACCTGTATTTGCGATGTTTTCAAAAGCAATCTCCTGTTCCGCCGGTTTTTCCGTCGGTGACCGACTCACACTGTCAGCTATGTGGCGATAATATGCTGGTAATTCACGGGAGATCAAAATGTTTAAGTTTATAGCGCGGGAAAACATGGCGCTGAGTTTGTCTGCGGTAGCTGCTGGTTTGTTTGCTCTGGCCGGTATTACTTGGGGTTTGTGGATTGATTCGCTGGTTATTCTGTTTGACGGCGCCTATTCACTGGTCAGCCTGTTGCTGTCGCTGTTGTCGCTATACGCTGCGCGGATTATTCGCCGCCCGGCCAGTAAGGAATACCCGTTCGGCCGCGGTGCGGTTGAGCCATTGGTGATCGCTATCAAAGGCCTGGTGATAACGCTGGTGTGTGTGTTGTCTTTGGCTTCTGCCATTGCTGCCATGCTTGAAGGCGGTCGCGCTGTCAGTGCCGACAAGGCGCTGGTGTTTGCCGGCGTGAGTGTTTTGGGTTGTGCGGCGGTGTGGGTGTACCTGAAGTGGGCCGAGCGTCGCCAGTCTTCGGGCTTGCTGGTTGCAGAGCAGGGTCAGTGGTTTATGGACTCTGTACTCAGCGCAGCCGTGCTGATGGGGTTTGGAATAGCCTGGTGGTTGGAGCAGAGCGCCTGGTCCGCATGGGCTGTGTATGCCGACCCGGTGATGATGATCGCTATTTCCGCCTACTTCATCATTGTGCCTGTGAAAATGACCGTTGGTGCCGTGCGTGAGTTGTTGCTGGCAGCGCCTCCGGCGGAATTTGCAGAAGAGGTTCATGAGGCCTTGAGTTCTGTTGGGCTGGATCCGGATCAGGTGAAAATGGCCAAGGTTGGCCCTAACCTGATGATGGAAATCAGCCTTCCAGCCAACTGGCCGGGGCGCTCTGAGCGCTTGAAGCGGAGTCTGGTGAAACATTTGTCGGACCTTCCGGTACGCCCGGCGATTTTCATCCGCAGCCTGGTCAGTTAACTTGGGCGGTATGAAACAACCGATAACCGCCTACCACACAGACGAAGAAGACCATTGGGTTGCCCGGCTGGCCTGTGGCCATAATCAGCATGTGCGCCACACGCCGCCCTGGGTAAACCGGCCCTGGGTAATCACCGAAGAAGGCCGGCGTTCCATGCTGGGCTTTGAGCTCAACTGCCGCAAGTGTGACGAGGGGGCACCTCCCGATGCATAAAGCGCTGTTGGCAACCCTTGGCTCCGGGGCGAGCGACGGGCTAGTATTGCAACCCTCTGAGTAATAACAACGCGATCAAACAAAACGATAAATGGTGCTAACAATGATGACTCGTCTGTTCAGGATGGCAGCGGTGATGCTGTTGTTTTCTGTCAGTTCACTGGGCGTAGCCGCAGATAAACATACGTTACGACTGGCGCAAACCTGGGGCCCGAATTCCCCGATTCTTGGTGAAACCACCCTGAACATGGCCAAGATGGCCGAAGAAGTGTCTGGTGGCCGTCTGAAAATCCGCATCGACAGCGCCAACAAACACAAAGCGCCCTTTGGTATTTTTGATCTGGTGCGTAATGGCCAGTACGACATGGGTCACACTGCCTCTTATTACTATAAGGGCACCATTCCCAATGCCATGTACTTCACCACTGTGCCCTTTGGCATGATTGCCCCGGAAATGTATGCCTGGTTCTACCACGATCAGGGCATGGAGCTGATGCAGAAGGTATATGAGCCCTTTGGTTTGCAGTCGTTCCCGGGCGGCAATACCGGCAACCAGATGGGCGGATGGTTCAACAAGGAAATCAATTCGGTTGCGGATCTCAAAGGCCTGAAAATGCGCACGCCAGGGTTTGCCGGCGAAGTGATGGCGGAGTTGGGTGTTGCCGTTACCAATCTGCCTCCCGGTGAGCTATACACCGCACTTGAGCGCGGCACCGTGGATGCTGTTGAATGGGTTGGTCCGGCACTGGACTTCCCCATGGGCTTTCACCAGATTGCTAAATACTACTATTCAGGCTGGCAAGAGCCTGGCGCGGAAGTGCAGTTCCTGATTAACGATAAAGCCTGGAACAAGTTGCCGAAAGATTTGCAGGCAATCCTTCGCATCGCCATGCGCACTGCGGCTTACGACATGTACATTCAGACTACCCACGAAAGCGGCGTAGCCTGGGATCGCATGAAAGAAGACTATCCGAATGTGACCCACAAGACGTTTCCGCCGGAAGTCATTAACGCCATGCGCGATGCAACAAACAAGCTGCTGGCTGAAGCGGCTGAGAAGGACGATCTTGCAAAAGAGATCATCAATTCCCAGCGTGACTATCTGAAACAGGTTCGACAGTGGACCAATATTTCTGACAAAGCCTACCTGAACAGTATTGCTACTGACTGACCCGCTACACTGCACCCTGGCTACTGAGGTAGACAGGGTGCTCTCATTGCAGAACAATCCCCATGAATGCAGTGCGTAAATCCTGCACAATGCTTTTTATGTAGCCTCCTTTCTGGAAAAATACGCCGCAGCAGGGGCTTTTTCAGAAGCTCTCTTATTTTTGGGCAGGGTTGATGACTAAAACACTCTTATCGCTAAGCGGTATCAGCAAGCAATTCGATGGCAAAACCGTGCTGGATGAACTCAGCCTTACCATTGACGATGGCGAGTTCATTACCCTTCTGGGGCCCTCCGGATGTGGTAAAACCACCTTGTTGCGCATGATGGCGGGTTTTGAGCACCCGGATGAGGGAACCGTTACCCTGTCTGGTGTTGATATCACTCAGACTTCGCCTGAACACCGCCCGCTTAATACCGTGTTCCAGAATTATGCGCTGTTCCCACACATGTCGGTTTTTGACAATGTGGCCTATGGCCTGAAAATGGAAAAGCGACCGAAAGCTGAAATAGCCGAGCGAGTTGAAGAGGCCCTGGCGATGGTTCAGCTGGAGGACTTTGCCAGGCGCAAGCCGCACCAGCTTTCCGGCGGCCAGCAGCAGCGGGTTGCGATTGCCCGGGCAGTCGTCAAGCGGCCCAAAATGCTGCTACTGGATGAGCCCTTGTCTGCACTGGACTACAAATTGCGCCGCACCATGCAGGTGGAACTCAAACGCCTGCAGCGTGAGCTGGGTATAACCTTCGTGTTTGTTACCCACGATCAGGAAGAAGCCTTGTCGATGTCTGATCGCATTGTGGTGCTCAAAGACGGTTATATTCAGCAACTCGGTACGCCCCGTGAGGTCTACGAACGCCCGGCAAATGTGTTCACCGCACGCTTTGTTGGCCAGACCAACTTCTTCCCTGGCCGCGTAACCAAAATCGAAGGCGAGCGCATCAGCGTGGATGTGTTTGGCTTGAACCGGGACCTGAGCAAGCCGTCGTTCCGTGTAGCCATGAACCAGTCACTGCACGTTTTGCTGCGCCCGGAAGATATCCGCGTGCTCGCGCCGGATGATACCGAAGGTGTGGCTGGCAAGATTGTAGAGCGGAACTACAAAGGCAGCACTCTGGACTCGGTGATTGAACTGGAAGATGGCAGCCATGTGATGGCCAGCGAATTCTTTGATGAAGACGACCCCACATTCGATTACAGCATTGGTGAGCGGGTGCGCGTGAGCTGGGTAGATGGCTGGGAATGGTTGCTGGCGGAAGAGGGCGATGAGCCACTCACCGATGAAGAGGAGCTGGCAGCCGATGATGCGGAGCATTAAGCAGCAGCCGTTCAGAGCGGCTGTACTGGTGCTGGTTTGGGGGTGGCTGCTGTTCCTCGTACTTGCGCCGAATATGCTTGTGGTGGGTGCCAGCGTGATGACGCGGAACCCATCTACCTTTATCTCTTTGCCGTTGAATCTGGAAGCCTACCGGCAACTGTTTAACCCCTTGTATCTGGACGTGTTTCTGCACTCCCTTTACATGGCAGCACTAACGACTCTGATTTGCCTGCTGATCGGCTATCCTTTTGCCTGGGCCTTGTCGCGGGTGGAAAAAAACCGGCAAATGCTACTGATTTTCCTGTTGATTGTGCCTTTCTGGACAAACTCTCTGGTGCGCACCTACGCGTTGAAACTCATCCTCGCGACCAACGGCCTTTTGAACAGTGCGCTAATGTCTTTGGGTGTGATTGATGAACCCGCGCAGCTTTTGTACACAGAAGGTGCCGTGATTGTCGGCCTGGTGTATTTGTTGCTGCCCTTTATGATCCTGCCACTGTACTCGGTGTTTGAAGATTTGCGACAGGATGTTCTGCTGGCCTCTCACGATTTGGGTGCGGGTCGCCTGGCTACCTTTAAAAACGTAGTGGTGCCTTTGACGCTGCCGGGCGTGCTGGCCGGTGTGATGCTGGTATTGCTGCCCGCCATGGGCTTGTTCTTTGTGCCGGACATTCTGGGCGGTTCGCGCAACTTGCTGGTGGGTAATGTGATCAAGAACCAGTTTCTGGATGCCCGTAACTGGCCGTTTGGCGCCGCTGCCAGCATAGTACTCTCGCTTACCATGGCGTTGCTTATGTTTGCTCATCGCCTCAGTAAACGCCGTTTGGGCGAGGAGGGTGCGTGATGCGCTGGTTATCCCGCAGTTACCTCGCGCTGGTGTACTTGCTGCTGTATGTGCCAATTGTGGTGCTGGTGGTGTTTTCCTTTAACGACTCCCGAACGGGATACAGCTGGGGTGGATTGAGCCTGCGCTGGTACGAATCCCTGTTTAATAACCACGCCATGGTGCAGGCCATGTGGAATTCTTTGTGGCTGGCACTTACCGCTGCTACGGTATCGACGGTAATCGGCGCCCTCACCGCACTGGCCCTGCATCGCTACCGCTTTCGTGGCAAAAGAGTTCTGAACGGCATGCTCTTTGTGGTGATGATGTCACCTGAAATTGTGCTGGCCATTTCGTTACTCGGGCTGTTCCTGTTGCTGGGCTTGAAGCTTGGTTATGTATCACTGCTGCTTGCGCACGTGACATTCTGCCTGCCGTTTGTGGTGATTACGGTTATGGCGCGGCTTAGTGGTTTTGATGAACGCCTGCCAGAAGCGGCCCGGGATTTGGGCGCGAGTGATTTCACCATGACCCGCACCGTTTTGATTCCGGTTATCATGCCGGCGTTAATGGCAGGCTGGTTGCTCGGTTTCACCCTCTCCATGGACGATGTGGTGGTGAGCACCTTTGTGAGCGGCCCAAGTTATGAAATTCTCCCTTTACGCATCTACTCCATGGTGCGCGTGGGGCTTAAACCTGAAGTAAACGCACTTGGCACGCTGCTGCTAGTGTTCTCACTAGTGATGTTGATGTTGTCGCAATGGATTCTTTCAAGGAGCAAACAATGAAAAAACTCGCACTGGCCGGCATGCTGGCCCTTGGCCTGACTGGCTGCAGTTCCGATGACCCGCAGGTACTGAATCTGTACAACTGGTCTGAATACATGCCTCAGGAAGTGCTGACCCGCTTCGAAGACGAGACCGGCATCAAAGTGGTGTACACCACCTACGACAGCAACGAAGCCATGTATGCCCGACTCAAGTTGCTGGATGATAGTGCTGCCTACGATCTAGCTGTGCCTTCAACTTACTACGTCAGCAAAATGCGCAATGAAGGACTGTTGCTGCCCATCGACCAAAGCAAGATCAGCGGCTTTGACCAGCTTGATCCGGAGCTCACTGGCCTGGATATCGACCCGAGCAACCAGTACAGCGTGCCTTATCTTTGGGGTACCACCGGCATTGGTGTGGATACCGCTGATGTTACTGGTGAGCCGGTGACAGCATGGGCAGACCTTTGGGATGAGCGCTTCAAAGGCAAGGTGAACCTGACCAATGATATGCGTGAAGTCTTTCACATGAGCCTGCGGGTACTGGGTTATCCCGGCAACAGCACTGATCCTCAGCAAATCGAGGAGGCCTATGAAAAGCTGACGGAACTCATGCCCTCCGTGCGTACGTTTAATTCGGATGCACCCCGTATGCCCTTCCTTGAAGGTGAAGCGGACGTAGGCATGATCTGGAACGGCGAAGCCGTTATGGGCAAGGAGAGCATGGAAGCGCTGGAGTATGTGTATCCGGAAGAGGGCGTTATTGCCTGGCTGGACAGCTTCGTAATTCCCAAGAATGCCAAGAACCCTGAAGCGGCCCACCAGTTCATCAGCTTCGTGCTGAAACCGGAAATCGCAGCGCTGATCAGCGAAGATATTGGCTACGCCACGCCAGTTCTATCTGCCCGGGAGTTGTTGGGTGACGAGGTTGCCGGAGATCGCGCCAGCTATCCAACAGCTGAAGATATGGTGAATGCCGAGTTTCAGACCGACATAGGGGATGAAGCCTTGCAGGTCTATGCCAAATACTGGGAAAAGCTGAAATCAGGGCTGTAAATCCTGGCCTCAGAGTGTGACATTGCAGGGCCCTCTCCTGGCCCTGCAACCCTCACGTTTTAATATATTCTGGTGTCCGGATTTTGTACACGTCGAGGCGAGGGTGCTCTATACTGGCCGGTATAGCTCCTAATGGCCGAATATCCGTGTCTATATCTGCACACATTCTGAAAGCCCTCATTATTCTGTTTGGAGCCCTGTGCGGGCTTGTACCTGTCGCATCTCTGGCTGCACCACAGCCTCTAACGGAAGGCTGGGAGTACCGCTGGGGCGACATACCTTTCACCGCGGAAGGTACACCTGACTGGTCCCTTGCACAGCAGCCAGAACAGTGGCACGCCATTGATTTTCCTTCTAACCCCCCAGGCCGAAATGGCCAGGATCAGGTGTGGTATCGGGTAACTCTGCCCGCGGGTGACTGGCAGGATCCCGTGCTTTATATCCTGAGTATCGATTTGATTGTTCAGGTGTGGCTGGATGGTGAAAACATCTACCAATACGGCACCTTCGACAAAGATGGTCGGGGCAAATTCGAAGGCTGGCCCTGGCACAAAATAACTCTGCCAGAGGGTTACGAGAATAAAACGCTGTATTTCCGCGTGTTTTCTGATTACACGGACATAGGTCTTTGGGGTGAAGTGAGCCTCATGGATCACTCAGAATTAATTCTGCATATCCTTAACAACTCTCTGGAGGCCCTTCTTGTTGCAGGGTTTTCTCTGCTGGTGGCGTTGCTCGCACTGATACTTTCCCTGCTGCAGGGCGGCAGGAAAACCTTTACCAGCATTGCTCTTTTTTCTCTGGCTTCATCAGTGATGCTCCTCTCCGAAAGCTCTGCCAGCCAACTGATTGTGCCCGATGCCTTGATGTGGGATTACCTGGCCGCGGGAAGTTACTTTCTGCTGCCTGTTGGTCTTTGGCTTATGCTCGACCAGTGGCTGGGTGGCACGCGTCCACCCCGGGCAATTTCAGTGATCTGGAAACTGCATCTTGTTTACATGCTTGGAGCACTGGGCCTGGCATTGACTGGTGTTATCGGCCTTTCGTTTACCTTCCCTCCATTCGATGCTCTGCTTTTATTATCCCTCTTTTTGATGGGGCTGATAACGGTTCCCCGTATTCGTTTAATGACCAAAGAGCAGCAAGTTCTTGTGCTGGCGTGCGGCGTGTTCAGTGCTTTATTGGTTGCAGATATGGCAGTGGCGCATGGTTTCATGCAATGGGTCCAGGTACCCGTTGGTCTGGGTCTGCTCGTATTTATACTGGCCGTTGTAATAATCTCGTTAAGACATTACGGAATGACCCAGAGAGCCCTGCAGGAGCTAACTGTCACGCTTGAGCAGCAGGTGGCTGAGCGAACCGAAAAGACAGAGAGGCTTTTGCAGCGAGAGAAGGCCCGGGCGAAGGTGCTGGCGTTTGAGAATGAGAAAAGCCGAGAGTTTGCAGAGGTTGTGGCTGAATTACAGGCCTGCGCTAACCTTGATCAGGCATTCCAGGTGCTCACCGAAGCAATGCCCAGACTGTGCAGCCCTATCAAGGGCATGATCTATCGGCGAATGGCTTGCGGTGGATATGAGCGCCTTGCGCTCTGGGGTTATGGCAGCGCGCTTCCTGACTTGCACCCGGTTATTGAGACACTCGAGCATATGCCGCCCCCGGTGCGCCTTCTTGCCGGTTCCGTTGAGGAGGCTGAGGCGGCTTGCAGAAACTGTCAGGGATTGGTGTGCTTCTCTATCAATGTGGAGTTTATGAACTACGGCCCCGCACCGGAAAGCCTGTTGTTGCTGGACGCGGAGGGCATAAGCAACTCCGGGCACACTGAAGATGGCGCAGCAAGGTTAATGTCCTCGATCAACCTGGTAGTCGAGCGAATAGGGGTGACACTTTCTGGCCTGTCACTCAAGGAAGATCTGCACCGATTCTCCTATGAAGACGCCCTCACGGGGCTCAAGAATCGCCGGTATTTTGACCAGCTATTTGAACACGAAGCTAGCGTAGCTCTGCGCAAAGAACTGCCGTTATCTCTGCTATTGGTTGATATAGACCACTTCAAACAGTTTAACGATACTCATGGGCATGAGGCAGGTGATGCCGCGCTGAAAGCGTTTGCTGCAATACTGGAATCGCGTTTTCGTGGCAGTGATGTTGTCTGCCGCTACGGTGGCGAAGAGTTTGTGGTGATTCTTCCGGCCTCGGATATAGTCGGTGCGAGGGAACGTGCTGAGCAATTGCGTGAAGCGGTGCGAAAAGAGACGGTTGTGTTTGAGGACAAGGATCTTGGCTTCCTGACCATATCCATTGGTGTTGCGTCATGGCCGGGCAGTACCAACAAACCCGAGAAGTTGTTGAAGCTTGCAGATGAAATGCTTTACAAGGCTAAAGCAGGTGGGCGAAACAGGGTTGAAGCGTTCCCGGAGCGCTAGCTGGCCGACGCAGGGCCGGCCAGGACTATGGGGTTCAGACCACCAGAACCGGGCACTTGGCATGAGAGGCCACCCGGTGCGAAACGCTGCCGAGGAGCATGCCGTCCTTATCGCTATGAGTACCTCGAGTTCCTACCACGATCAGATCCGCTTCTTTGTCTTGGGCGAATTTCACAATAACCTTTGAGGGGCGCCCGGATTTCACAAAACCTCGAACCTTCGTTGCTCCATGGTCGATAGCCATATCCTTGGCATGTTTGACCACTTCTTTAGCGTAATCAGAAAGCACCTTGTCTGGAATATCCATGTCCGCAGGCCGCCCAATGGAGAGAGACGCTTCAAACAGGCTGTGGTGCTTGTATACACATAGGATAAAAATTTCGGTTTCAGGCATCAGCTTTTGAAAGCCGATAGCCTTATCCAGAGCCTTGAGCGAGGTTTTGGAGCCATCAACCGCCACCAGAATCCGTTTGAACATGCTTGTCTCCTTATATATCCACCGGGTGCGCGCTAGTCTGCGAAGGCAAGATCACGCAGGAACAGGGCGATCTGGGGGAAGGCAATGATCAAACCAGCCGCCAGGATCAGCATGAAAATAAACGGAGGTGTGCCCCGGATAACTTCAAGGTAAGGCCGTTTGAAGATCGCGATGGCTGTGAAAATGTCACAGCCAAACGGCGGTGTTGCCGAACCAATTGCAACCTGCAGTGTAATGAGTACGCCCACCAATACCGGGTCCAGCCCTGTTGCCTGAATGGCTGGTGCAAAAATCGGGGTCAGTACCAGAATCACAACAATGGGGTCGACAAACATACAGGCGATAAAGAAGGCGACGCAGATAGCGATCAACACGCCCACCGGTCCGGCTTCGTTTACACCCACAGACTCCAGGATTGCCTGGGGGATCTGGGCAAAGGAAATGATCCAGGAGAAACCGTTACCTACGGCCACCAGAATAAAGACCACGGCGGTGATCAGGCCGGTAGATTTGGCAATCTTGTAAACTTCACCAATCTTCAGGGAGCGGAATATGATGAATTCCAACAGGAATGCATAGAGTACGCACACCGCTGCAGCCTCTGTAGGGCTGAAAATACCGCCATAGATACCACCCACAATGATAACCGGGAAAAACAATGGCCAACTGGCATCACGAACCGAAAGTGCACGCTGGCGCCAGCTTGCCTTGGGCTCCGTGGGTACGTTGTTTTTGTAGGCGTAGAACAGGCAGTAAAGCGAGAACATGAACAGGATCAGGATGCCCGGGCCGACCCCCGCAATGAACAGCTCTGCAATGGAGGTTTGGGAGATAACTCCATAGATAATCATGCCGATGCTGGGAGGAATCAGGAAGGCAATGTCACTGGCGTTAATGATCAAGGCCAGAGTAAACGAATCGGAATAGCCAGCCTTAAGCATTTTGGGACGTAATGGTGAGCCAACCGCCACAACGGTCGCCTGGGTGGAGCCGGAAACCGCGCCGAAGAGGGTGCAGGAAGTTGCGGTACTGATCGCCAAGCCGCCCTTAATATGGCCGATAAAGGCCATAACCATGTTGATCAATCTGTCCGCAGACTGGCCACGGGTCATTATGTCTGCAGCGAGAATGAACATGGGTACGGCAATCAATGAAGCGGGTCGAATACCCCCCATCATCTGCTGAATGAAGGTGCCCATTTGGCCGAAGCCATCGAACATCATTACAAAGCCGACGACGGCGGCGGTCGTCAGTGGGATCATCATCGGGAAACCGAGCAGCAGCAGCCCGATCATGATGATCATTAGAATAGTCGCCATAGGTGTGCCCTTTTTTATCGTGCCCGGTGTAAAACCGGATCAGACTTCCGATTCTGAATCAGCGTATCCGTCGATCACTCCGGTGGAGAGATAAACATCCTCAGTGGTGAAGTTCTTGATTGCTGTGAGGAAATACTGAATGCCAGTCACGGCAAAGCCCACAGGCACCCAGATATAAATCCACCAGATCTCAAAACCCAACGCCGGCAAAATGCGGCCACGGCTGTAAAGGGTCTCGATGTATCCGTAGGAGTGGTAGCACAGAAAGAACATCACCGCAGAAGTAAACAGGGCGATGAAAATCATCAGTACCTTGCGGCCTTTGGATGGTAGCGCATCGTAAACTGCGGACATTCGTATGTGACGACCGTAGCGTGCTGCGTAGCCGATGCCGGCAAAGGTAACCAGAATAATCAGGATGCGATTTATTTCGCCGGAGAAGAAAAAGCCCTCTCCAAACACAAATCGCGCAATAACGTTTACGACGGTGTTTATGGCCATGAGGATAATGCCCGCGGCCAGTATTACGGCTTCTGCGTTGGCAATCCATCCGTCTATGGTTCCCAGAATCCCGGGCAGACCGGACTCAAAAGTACCGGTATCGTCGTCTATCTCCGGGGTGTTCTCCGACATGGGATTTGCTCCAGTTCATGTCGCTCCCGACCGGACATTGATGCTTGGTGGGGCGGGTTAGTTCAATGGAGTGTCCGCCGGCTGGTGCCGGCGGACACAGGAGCACTGCAGGGTTGTTACTTCTGCACGTCTTTCAGGTCTTTCTTGAACTGGTTTAGCAGCTGTTCGCCGCCCTTGCCAGTCATCTCAATAAACTTTTTCTCAACCTGAGGAGCGCGTGCCTTGAACGCTTTGATTTGCTCTTCATTCAAACGCGTTACAGTCACCTTGTCGCTGGCTGCCTGGATTTTTGCGAGTGCTTCATCCGCCAAGCCATCGATGTGGGTGATGATCTTCTCAAAGGCATAGTCTGCGGCATCCTGAATGAGCTTCTTGTCTTCATCTTTCAGGCCGTCGTAGAAATCCTTGTTGGCCATTGCAGCAGTCGTGAACCAGCCATGACCGGTGTAGATCAGGTTAGGTGACACTTCATACAGTCCGCCTGACTCGATCCAGAAAATCGGGTTTTCCTGGCCGTTGATCATGTTGGTCTGCAGTGCGCCGTACACCTCACCCCAGGGCAGCGGCGTTGGTGTTGCACCGAATGCAGAGTAGGTTTCAGACAACAGGGGGTTGGTCATAACCCGGATTTTCTTGTTCTTCATGCCTTCGGGCGTAGTAACTGGCTCATCCAGTGTGATAACAAACTCGCCTTCCGGGTACATTTGCAGAAGCTCGAGGCCCTTGTCGGCATAAAGCTTCGGGAAGTCTTCGTTGATGGCCTTACTCTCACGGAAAAAATCGATAACCGTGCTTATGTCTGTGGGCATCAGGTAGGGGATGAAGAAAATCTGTGCTTCAGGAATCAGGGCACCGGTAAAGCCAGGCGACTGGTTAACAAAGTTCAGAATGCCAGCCTGGGTTTGCTCCATGATGTCGTCAGACTCACCCAGTTCACCAAAGCGATACACCTGGAGAGTGTGGTCGGAGTTTTCTTCGATATATTCCTTGAATTTGTATGCGTATACGTCCTGTACGTCGCCCTCATACTCTTCGTGAGCGTAGCGCCAGTTTGCTGCGTTCACAGAGTTTGCTGCGGTCATTGCCGCAAATGCGAACGCTGAAATTCCGGCCAGTTTCTTGAGTTTACTCATGCTGCTCATCGGGTTTTCTCCGTTCATTTTTCTTCAGACATTTATTGTTACATTGGTAGAGACTGGCAAAACTTACTGACTTTCGCAAGAATTTGACCTATTTGGCTCCATATTGGCCAAATTGTGCTCGATTACTTGAGGCCTGCTCTTGCCAGTAGTGCCCGGAACTCTTCAGTGACTCGTTCAAGACTGTTTGAAAGGCGATGGTCATCAGGGAGAATCAGTATCGGTAGTGCCTGTTTTCGGGCGAGTTCAATAACGGGCATTGGGGGCACTATGTCGTCATCCCAGCCGTGAATGATTTGCACATGTTCGGCCTGGATGCGTGGGCTGGATTGCGGGTAGTCCTTCAGAGCCAAGGCTGGAGCCAGAAGGAAGCAGCCCAGAACCGGAGTCAGCGCACTGGTTTGTGCGCAAACCCAGCCGCCCATGCTGGAGCCCGCAAGGATGATGTTGCGGGGGTCTGCGCCGCTGGCAGCTATGGCATCTTGCATTTGGGCCAAACGAACCGCTGGATCTTTGGTGCTTCTGTGGTCAATGGCGTGGGCTTGCACCTTCTCAAAAGACTCCGCCATGGCTTTCAGAGCCTGGATTTTGGTGCCGCCCGGGCCGCTCTCCAGGCCATGGGAGAGAAAAACGTGCACGGTGCTGTTATTCATGGTGCATCAGTCCCCCGGGTTTCGTTCAGTATGTCGAGGGCATGCCGCCGTTTTGCCGGATCATAGATATCCACAGTAAACATAAGCTCATCCACATCTACACTGGCCAGTAGTTCATTAATCTGGGCTCTGATGGCAGCAGCATCTCCAAGCAACTGCAATCCAAGGAAATCCTTAACCGTTGCTTGCTCGGCAGGGTTCCAAAGGCCGTCCATCGATTTCACCGGCTCTTTCATCCAAAGGGGCTGTCCCCGGAAAAGTGCCAGAATTCGCTGGTAACTGGTAGTCGCAAGGTACTTTGCTTCCCCGGTGCTTGCAGCAGGCACCGCGGGAACTGCCAGCATGCTGTAAGGCTTCTGCAGTTGTTCAGAAGGCTGGAAGTTGTCCTGGTACAGTTTCAGAGCTTCACGGTACAGGCGTGGAGCAAAATGCCCTGCGAAGGCATAGGGTAGGCCGCGCATAGCTGCCAGTTGGGCGCTGTAGAGGCTGGAGCCAAGTAACCATATCGGCACCTTGGTGCCCGCGCCCGGAATCGCCTTCACGGCCTGACCAGGCCGGAGGGGGCCAAGCAGTGACTGGAGTTGTGCAACATCTTCCGGGAACTGCTCTGCGCCCAGGCCGTCGCGGCGAAGGGCTCGGGCTGTTATTTGATCAGTGCCTGGCGCCCGGCCAAGGCCAAGGTCAATGCGGCCGGGGTAGAGGCTTTCGAGGGTTCCAAATTGCTCTGCGATAACCAATGGTGGGTGGTTGGGCAGCATTACACCGCCGGAGCCAACTCGAATGGAGTGGGTTTTGCCAGCAATATGCCCAATCAGTACGGAGGTTGCCGAGCTGCTGATGCCCTCCATATTATGGTGTTCAGCCAGCCAGAATCGCTTGAATCCGAGATTTTCGGCATGCTGGGCATAGGCCACACTGTTTGCGAGTGTATTGCCCACGGAATCGCCTTCGCGGACCGAAGCAAGTTCGAGTAGTGAGTAGTCAGGTAATAGGTTCATAGTGCTAGGATAGCACTTGAAGGTCGTACTGCCCCAGGCGGTTTGATAATGCCGGGTCGCGCAGAGATCCACTACCCAGAAGGAATCCATTGTGCAGCAAAGTGCCTATTATGAAGACGACACCACACTGGCCCAATACCTGGAGTTTCATTTTGGTGAGCAGTGGCATGGCGAAGCCAACTTCCCCAGGGGACTGGCAAGGGTAGCCATTGATGCCATGGATGGGCGCACCTTGGGGAGAGCGCTGGACATTGGCTGTGCCTGTGGCCGCACCAGCTTTGAGTTGGCCCAGGCGTTTGCACATGTAGATGGAATCGATTTCTCCAACAAGTTTGTGGAGCAGTGTCAGGTAATGGCCAGGGACAAAGTGGTTCGCTATGCCCGGCCGGAGGAAGGCTCACTGGTGAGCTTTCAGGAACGCACTCTTGCGTCCTTGGACCTTGAAGAGGCTGCTGAGCGGGTGGCCTTCCATCAAGGGGATGCTTGCGACCTCAAACCTGAGTTCACCGGATACGATCTGGTGCTGGCGGGCAATCTGATTGATCGGCTATACGACCCCTCCCTCTTTTTAACGCGCATTCACGAGCGCATGAATGATAACGGGCTCCTGCTGATTGCCTCTCCTTACACCTGGCTGGAAGAGTACACACCCAGGGACAAGTGGGTGGGCGGGTTCAAGAAAGGTGGTGAGGACTACAGCACGTTTGACGGCCTGCGCGATATGCTGGCGCCCCACTTCACCTTGTTAATGGAGACCCGAAGCCTGCCATTTGTGATCCGTGAGACGCGCAACAAGTTCCAGCACAGCTTTTCCGAACTGACAATTTGGGAGAAAAACAGGCCGGCATAGTCGTATGAGTGCCTTTGGAAAGGCTCGAAAGTACAGGTGCCGGGCGGGCGAAAAATATAATAGCTTACGAACGACTTAGATCACTTTGACTTGACGGAAGCTATGGTGCGCAAAGTGCACTTTGATTGATAATGTGCCCCCCAAACTTTTGAGCCTACTACCATGAATGAAATCAGTAGTTCTGAAAAGCTACCTTTCCGGCGTTGCTCCAAACGTATTCTCACCCCTGACAGCGTATTCGCAAGAGTAGCCCTGGCAATTTTAGCGGTGTTTACTCTTGGCTTCAGTTCGATTGCCAGCGCCGCTGAATCCGGCGCTCAAAGCCTGACCCATCATCCTGTTGGGTACATTGCTGTCATCATCTTTGTGATTGCTTATGCATTCGTGATGCTTGAAGAAAAGCTGCACCTGCGCAAGTCCAAACCGGTGTTGCTGGCAGCTGGCCTGATCTGGTTCCTGGTGGCCGGTGCGGCTGCTATGAGCGGCGATACCGAAAGCGCCAATGCGGCCTTGAAGCATAATTTGCTGGAATACTCCGAGCTTCTGCTGTTTCTGCTGGTCGCTATGACCTATATAAACGCCATGGAAGAGCGACAGCTTTTTGATGCCCTGCGTGGCTGGCTGGTAAGCAAGGGCTTCAGCTATCTCAGTCTGTTCTGGATTACCGGGTTGCTGGCATTCTTTATCTCACCCATTGCCGATAACCTCACCACAGCTCTGCTGATGTGTGCTGTTCTGATGAAGGTGGGTGAAGACAGTCCCAAATTTATCGCCCTTGGATGTATCAATATCGTTATTGCGGCAAATGCGGGGGGCGCCTTCTCTCCTTTTGGCGACATTACAACGCTGATGGTCTGGCAGAAAGGTGTAGTCGAGTTTACCGAGTTTTTCAGGTTGTTCATTCCTGCAGCAGTTAACTTCCTTGTGCCAGCTGTGATTATGAGCTTTGCGGTTCCGAGTGAGCCACCGAAGGATGCGTCAGACCCAGTGATCATGAAGCGCGGTGCCCGCCGCACAGTTGTGCTTTTCCTGCTCACCATTACTACCGCTGTATTGGGCCATAACTTCCTGCACCTGCCGGCTGTGGTCGGCATGATGATGGGCCTGGCTTACCTGCAGTTCCTGGGGTATTACCTGCAACGGAGCTTCAAGCGTGGAGTGGCCCGTGAACGGGTGTGGGCTGAAAATCACAAGAATACCCGCCTGCTTGAGCGGCTCGATAAAGCGGTGCCTTTCGATATTTTTAATCCGATGGCACGCACAGAATGGGATACGCTGCTGTTTTTCTACGGTGTGGTGCTTTGTGTGGGCGGGCTTGGTTACATCGGCTACCTGGCCGAGGTATCGCAAATCCTATATAGCGACTGGAACGCCACGGGGGCCAACATTGCGGTGGGCGTTATGTCGGCCATCGTAGATAACATTCCGGTGATGTTCGCCGTGCTTTCGATGGAACCTGACATGTCCCACGGGCAGTGGCTGCTGGTGACGCTTACTGCAGGTGTTGGCGGCTCCATGCTGTCAATCGGCTCCGCTGCCGGCGTTGCACTGATGGGGCAGGCAAGGGGCTATTACACTCTCATGTCGCACCTGCGCTGGACGCCGGTCATCGCACTTGGGTACGCCGCTTCCATCGCAACTCACATGTGGCTCAACGCCAGTCTGTTCTGATCGCCCTGACACGGAGCCCTCAACGGGCTCCGTTGTTCAAGCTGTATTGCTCAGCGCGTTTTAACGAGCTGTTTTCAGGGCTGTTGCCCACTTCTCCATTTCAGTCAGCATAGCTGTCGCAGAATGGTCGATGGGCTCGTTGGAGCTGAATACTTTGTTATCATCCAGGTGGTTCCACGCCATGGGCACCATCACACCTTCTACCATCGGCATCATTTTCAGAGTAGTCACCAGCTGGCGAGCCAGTGTTGCCGCACGAATACCACCCGCAGCGCCGCCATAGCTTACAAAGCCGCAGGGCTTGTAGTTCCATTCTGTGTAAACGTAATTCAGAGCGTTCACAAAAGCTGGTGGTGGGCAGTAGTTGTATTCTGGCGTTACGAACACAAAGGCATCGGCTGAGTTAACGCTTTCAGACCAGCGCTTGGTGTGTTCGTGTTCATAAATACCCGAGCGTGGGTGGTTGGCTTCGTTGTATACCGGCAGGTCAAAATCCGCCAGGTCGACTAACGTGCAATCGAAACTGGAGTTGCTTGCCGCAAATTCGTGAAACCAGGTTGCGATAGATGGGCCAATACGACCTGGGCGAGTGCTGCAGATTACTACATTCAGTTTAAGCGCCATGAACAGTGTCCTGAGTGGATATGAGTGCCGGCCCGAAGCCGGCGATTGTATAGCTGGCGTTAAATCTAGATGCTCGGGCGAATTAGATCAAACGAAGCATTTTGAGAGAGATGAACAGGAAATCCGATCAAGTGCGCAAGCAGGGCTATGATGTTTGGCGCACGAGTTCCTCCAGCCTGCTTGCCGGCATGGGCCTGCCAAATGCCCAGCCCTGCGCAAACCTGACGCCCATGTTTGAAACAATAGTGGCCTGGATGCTTGTTTCGACACCCTCCGCAACAACCTCCATGCCCAGTTCTTTTGCAATACTGACCATTAGCGGAACAAGCGCTGCGCCCAAACCGCCGGTATCTATATCGAATACGAAGCTGCGGTCAATTTTCAGTGTGTTGCAGCCCAGATCCCGCACCTTTGCGAGGTTGGAATAACCGGTACCAAAGTCGTCGACTGCCAGCTCAAAGCCGTTGGCCTTGATCCACTGTATACAGTCTTTGGCGGTAGCCGTATCAAGATGCTCGTCTTCGGTAATCTCGAAAGCAATATTAAACCGCGATGCTGCAAGTGCCAGTGAAATGTCGGCATCTTTCATTCTGCTCTGGGCGATATCAGAGGGGAAAAGGTTGATGTTTACCTTGAAGCCGTCCGGTAGCCCGGCTCTGGTGTTCAGGTCGTCCAGAGTCTTCTGCATGATCAGTTGGGTAAATTGCCAGCCCTTACCGATATTGGCCAACACCGGAATGAATTCATCCGGGTAAAGGGCACCATAGGTATCACGAAATCGGGCCAGAACCTCACACCCGATAATGCTCCCGCTCTTGAGGTCTACAATCGGCTGGTACAGTGGGAAATAGGCATCATGCCTCATGCCCCGGATTATCCGTTGGGTTGTGCTCAGCCGCCTTTTCAGAACAAGCCAGCTCACCAGGCCTGATCCGGAGCCTAAAACCAGCCCTGTTACTGCCAGGAAAACTGCAAGTGACTGGCTACGCCTTAAAACGTCGGTGTGTTTTATTTCTGCGCTCGCGCAGTAGGGAATAATGTCGCTGCAGGTTTCCGAATAAATGGTTGTGAGCGTAATGTCCTGCCCGGATTGTTTGCTCAAGCTTCGGAACACGCCCGGGTCTCCGAAGGCATGCTGGGTCTGGGAAAGGCTGTTGCGATACACCAACTCCCAGCGGCTGTTTGCAATGGCAAGCTGTTCCAGCCAGCGGGTATCAAGTACCACATTGAACAGACCTTTCCCCACGATAGGGGCAACAATCTCACCGTCAAAGAGCGCAAGGCGGGCGGCAGGCCAGTAGCTGAAACCGTCGTCGCTGATAAAATCCCACGAGTCCTGTTTTATCGGTGTTTTCAAAATCCCCTGGCCAGTGGTACACAACACTGTGTTGTCCCGCAGAAAGCCAATATCCCTTACACGGTAGGTATGAAAAAGCTCCCGTCGCATGACCGCAAGCAAGGTGTCGTTGCATTGGTCAAAGCCTTGCGCATTCAACCGGTCAATAACGGAACGGCTCTCCAATGCGATTTTCTCGGCTTCAGACATCAAAGCGTCTAGCTCTACCGATTGGGACACCAAAGCGCCCTGAATGGCCACAAACAGAGTGATCATCGCGTATACGCAAAAAGCGCAGAGGCCTGAGATTACGACGATCAAGACCTGTGTCCCACGGAGGGGGTGGCCAACATTGGGCATGTTCACGGCATTCTTTAAAGGGTTTCAGTCACTATAGTTGAAAGTGGTTGAGGGGGAAAATAGTGGCCCCGGGCATCCCTGCACTGTGGGGCCGCAAGTTTAAGGGTCGCAAGAGCCACCGGGTAAGCTGTCAATCCATGAAGCAATCAGTGCTACGCCCTCCTCATGTACGAGGGCACGCCCTATTTCAGGCATGCGATGCCTGGGCTGCGCGGTACTCATTCGGTAGTGCAGAATCGAGTTCTCTGCGTCGCCCGGCACCAAATCATAATTGCGTCCGTCACTGCCGCGGTAGGCCACAGGTGTTTTGCAGTAGCCATGTTGGGGCTTATGGTCAATATACGAACGCCAATACTCAAGGTTCAGCCCCGTGTTACTGGCGCCTCCCTCGGGCCGATGGCAATGAGCGCAGTTAATATCAAGGTATCCTTTTGCCAGATCCATGAGTTCGGCACTGGATTTAGTCGGCAGTAGCTGGGCATCTGCGTCTGTATAAGCAGTTATCGTGTCGATCGTCGACAAGTCCGCGGGAAGACCTGTCAAAAAGCCTGCTGTTTGCCAATGAGTAAGTTGGTTCTCTGGGCCTTCGGCGTAGTCATAGGATCTATTCAGTAATCGAGCTTTGGGTCCGATCGGCATGAACTTGCTGGTACCGGCGACATCGAACTGGTGACACTGCTTACACATGTTGGTATCGGGTACTTCGTAGGTGAAATCCTGCTGTTTTCCGTTGTGAACCAATGAGACAGGCAAGAATGCGCCGGCGCTTTTAAATTCGGCGATTGTTGCGTTAGCGTTCCAAACATAGGGCAGCGCAGTCCATCCACTTTCGCGGTGAATCAGCAGCCGGGTTTCCAGCAGTGTTTCATCTTCGATGCCGCGGAATGCTGTGTCGGCCGGCAGTGCAAAGGTTTTGGTGATCACGGTGCCAACCGGGAACTCCATGGTTTCATTTTCCGAGAACCTGGCCGCTTTGCCATCCGGAATGAAAACGAATCGATATTTGCTGGTGTAGTCTGTGAAAAGCGCCGTTGTCAGGTCGTAAGGTGTGCCGTTACCGGTTGGGTTGGCTGTGGGATTGGTTGGGTCTTCAAACAGCCGGTAACTGCTCAGATATTTGCAGTTGGCGGTCATAAGAGCATCAATGTTGACATCGTCGCCGGCCTCTCCACACACACCAGACTCAGTGGGTGATGTGATATTGCCAATAGTGTCGCCATCACCTCCGCCGCCACACGCTGTTAGCAACAAGGCTCCGGCCAGTGATAATCCCGTCAGCAGATGGTTGGTTTTTTTCAGATTCATAGAGCCACTCCTGCAGGCTTCCGGATATATCCGAAAGCCTGTTTTCAAAAAAGGGGAAGCGAGGCCCACCACGAAGGTGTGGGCCTCGTGGTTTTACAGTGCGCAGGACGCGGAGCTTGGGTCGCTTGCGTCGTCTTCGCCACAACCGTAGCTGGTGCCATTGATGGTTGCTTTTGATGGGCTGAGTGCCGCAGGCATAGTGGCGCATGCCATCAGGTTGGTCTGGCTGGCTTCGAACAGGAAGTCTGGCATTGCGCCATCTACGAGCTTGCTGCCATCACCCTCAGGATCGAACACAACGCCATGGCTTACGTTGCCGTTGTTTGCGGAACAGATGTAATCCCCTTGGCTGAAAGGAGCCCCTGCTGTTGTTGCATCCGCCCCGACATAAGCTACCAGTTCGCCTAGTCCGTCATACAAAATGGCCGGGAATGCCTGATGGAAGGCGTTGAAGCCCGTGATGATATCGGTAATCAAATAGCCGGTAGGTGCATAGCTTGAATTCTGGATCTCGTTATCATGGATCGAAATGTTGCGGGGCACTGCTTCCCAGCCGTCATCAATGACAGTGGTATATTTGGGGTTTACGTAGCCGAGGTTCTCGTCTGCAATGTAGTAACTGGTAGTGACAATTGACGTGGTTTTATGGTCCGTGATGCGGTTTTTATAGATCTCAACATCGTTTGTAGACAGCACAATGATGCCGGTCCCTGGCGGTACAATGTGAACCCCACCTTCAAAATCGCCTACTTTCGCAAAGTTTACCTCGTTGTTGTTTAGCACTTCGTTGTCAAATACTCGCACGTTGGTGCCGTAAATATCGTTACCAATGGGCAGATCGAATATCAGAATGCCACCTGTATTCTTGCGGGCGATGTTGTCGTATACGTCGGCGTTGATTGAGTTCTCGATCTCAATACCTGCCACGTTTTCCTCGGCAATATTCCGACGCACTACAATGTTTTCTGACTGGCCAACATAAATGCCCGCGTCTGCCGACCCGCGCACGTATGAGTCTTCAATCAGTATGTTTTTGGATTCAACCGGGTATAGGCCATAGGCACCGTTCTGGTCGTTCAGTTCACCTTCCCACACAGTCGCAACTGACTTGAGAATAATGCCGTCGGTATTTTTGAATTTAATGGCGTTGGCTGCAGCCTCGTAAACTCCGAGATCTTTTATGGTGACGTCTTTGCCATTCTGAACAAACAGCCCGTCACCACCGGTAGAATTCTCAAAGTTCAGAATGGTTTTCCCCATTCCGTAACCGACGATGGTGATATTTTCAACTGGAATGCCATCGCCGTCGGAGTCTGCATCAAACGTGAGCGTGCCTTTGATCGAAAAGGTTCCTTGCGGGAACACGATGACATCGCCGGATTTGGCGTTGATAAAGGCATTCTTGGCTGCGGTAGTCAGGGTGTCATCGGCCGGAAGCATGATTGCCCCCTCCGGGAACGTAACGGCTGGCGGTGATTCATTATTGCTGCCGCTGCCGCCGCAACCTGCCAGCAGCAGTGCGGGGACAATGCCCACGAGTAAAAGGGGGTTTTTGTTGATGCTGATGTGATTGTTTGTAGCCTGCATACCAACTCCAGATGCATGAGATATTGTTGTTGTTTATTTATGGCGAGCCGAGCAGCACCGAGTAGAAGAACAGCACGGCTGGATAGCAAACTATGCAGGATTGACGAATATCACGAGCAAAACCGCTGCGCAGAATACGGCAGCCTGTGTGCAAAAACTCCAAGCCCTTCTGTCACAATGGCCAGAGGGGAGTTTCTGTGGTCTGAGCAAATTGTTGAAATTGCAGAAAGTGATCAGGTAGGAACCCTAGTGAGCCTCGTTGTTCTGGCGAAATTCAGTAGGTGTGCACTGTTGGATTTCCCGGAACGCACGGTTGAATGAGCTCAAGGTTCTGTATCCAATGTCCAGTGCAATATTGAGAACGGGCGTATCCGGTTCGGCAATCAGGCGCTCCGCGGCTTCGGCGATTCTGAGTTGGTTAATGTAGTCGTTGAAGTTGCGGTAGCCTAATTGCTTGTTGATCAGTGCACGAGTGCGATATTCCGGAAGCTCGAGTTTTCTCGCCAGCATTTTCAAGGTCAGATGTTCTGTGCGGTAATATTTTTCTTCCATCACGCTCGCAAGGCGAGCAATGTGCTCATCCTGGACACCTGGCTGGTTACTGGTTTCGGATGCCTGCACTGATGGCATAGCTTCAACTTCGGGGGCAGGGCCGCTGCGGAACGAGAGATCGCTGAATCTGCCCTTCAAAAGGAAGGTGGCTATGGCTACGCCCGCAATGGAGACTACCAGTGCTCGGTTAACTGCGTAGGCAGCATCCAGATTGAAGGCCAGGGCCACAAGAAACACAGTGGTGCCTGCAACAACCAGAACGAGCGCCCGAAGCTTTCGGCGCGGTTCCACCAGGTCAGAGGACCAGTCTGCAAGAACTGTCCAAAGGCCGTTTGCAATGATCAAAAATTCAAATACTTCTCCAAGTTCCCAACCGAAAAAGAGCAGGAGCCCCTGCGCACTCTGGTGATCTGAAAATAGCCTTGCTGTACAGGGCGCGATTACACTGTAGAGCGCCATAGCGCTCCATGCCGAAAATAGCTTTAAACGCTGGCGGAAGGTGGTCTGACACAGCAACCAGAACAGGGCTGGAAGCATTACTTCCAGATTCAGCGTAAGCCATTGCCAGTGGGGTGGCGCAAGTGGGTGGAGTAAGAACCCGGAGCTGGCGATTAGAAAAACCGCGAACACCCGTGCAGCGGATGAATGTTGTAGCTCTCGGGTTGTGGTGATCAGGAGGATAACCAGGCAAGCCAGGCCAAAGCCGGTCAAAATCAGCATGCTTGAAATACTCGACGCTGTTTATTGTTGTTTGCGCTAAACGCTTGCAAACATGTCACTCAGGCGTGCCGGTGTCAATTACGACCAGCAATGCGACACGAAGTGGCACGGCTGAGAGACTATGCGTCGAAGAGGGAGGAGGCGTTTTTGGCGAGGTTACTTCAGCTTGAGACGTTCAGAACAACAGCATGCCCTTCTTCGTTACCCGACCCCAGTTTAACAACACTCCCTGGCTTGGTGCCAAGCAGCGCGAGGCCGAACGGTGAGCCTATACAAACATCATCTTTTTCGGCTTCAGGGCAGGATCCGGAATCTGTTAATCGGAAGGTGAGTTCCGATGAGTCGAGGCAGTTGATCAGCGTTACAGTGCTGCCAATCATAGCCGTATTTTCGGGGGGGATAACGGGGTTTCTGTAGAGCCTTCCCAGTTTTGCATTAAGCGTTGCGATATCACGTGAACCCAGGTTAAAACCTACATTCATCATCATGTCAGTATCTCTGCCTACTAAAAATATTCGTTTTGTTACTGGTGCCACAAACGTTTAGACGTTTATGTTTTTTAAAAGTATCAGGAAGCTCGCGAGCACCGTATGGCGGGGCTCGCCGACTAATGGAAAGTAATCGAAAGGGGAAATAAAGAAACCATGGAGAGCTCCTTCACTGAGGTTGCCGGCACCATAGCACCTTTGGATTTAAAGGCAAGGGTGCGGAGGGTAAGGGTACTAAAGTCTATGTAAGGGGCTGAAGGGAGGAGCTGAGTTTGCAGGAAGAAACTGCTGAGTCACATTCGATCTGGCTCTGCATGCGCAGGCTGTTTAGCAGCACGCATAGACTGCTGAGTGACATGGCAACGGCTGCGATTACCGGCTGAATCCAGCCTGTAACCGCCAGTGGAATTACCAAGGCGTTGTAACCCACTGCCCAAAACAGATTCTGATACATCAGCTTACGTGCCCGTTGTGCCAACTGCAGGGTGGTGGGTACCTTGGCGATGCTTTCCGTGAGATAAACAGCTGCTGCTGCGCCAGTGGCGGATGCCGCATTGCCCACGGCGATACCCAGTCTTGCGCCGGCCAAAGCCAAGCCATCATTGAGGCCGTCGCCTACAAATACGGTGGGAGTCTGTTGTTCCAGGTTTGCGATAAAGCTGTGTTTCTGCTCGGGGGAATACTCTGAGAGCACATGTTCCGGAGTAATACCAAGGCGTTTGGCCAGATCCAGACAGGCCTTGCGAGTGTCGCCGCTGAGTAAATAGATTACGTAGCCCTGCTGCACCAGCTGGCGGATCGTGGCTGCCGATTCCTGCCTGAGAGTCTCCTGAAAACCGATCTTGCCGGCATAAAGCCCGTTGCAGGCCAGATGAACACTCATTCCCGTATCTTCGGTGGGCGGAACGTCGATGCCCTGTTCCCTCAGCCAGCTGGCGCGCCCGACCAGCGCGACCGTCTCCCCGTTTACCCAGCGTGTTCCAAACCCGGAAAAACTCTCCCGTGTTCCTTCAGGTGCTGGCTCAGGCACTGAATGCCTATTCGCCATCAGGCCCCGGGCAACCGGGTGTGGTGACTCCAGGAGCGTATCCTGCGCCAGTTGCAGCAGGCCGCTTTCCGTCCATTGCTTGGCAGGCGTGATGCTATTTACGCTGGGTTCGCCCGTAGTCAATGTGCCGGTTTTATCGAAGACAATCGCACCCACTTCAGCCGCTGCCTCAAGGGCGGCAGGATCTTGCAATACGATGCCGCGATTGATCATGTTGGCATGCCCCATGGTGATCACCAGAGGGATGGCCAGGCTAAGAGCGCAGGGGCAGCTGATGATCATAACGGCCAGCCCGCGTGCCGCAGCCTCTGGAATCGGAACGCCTTGAACAAGGGCAAGGCCCACGGCCGCTGTGGCTGCAATCAGAATAACGGGTAGCAGAATGCGTGCAATGCGATCAGTCAGGCGTTGAAGGGTGGTTTTACGGCTAAGCAAAGCGCTGATGGAGCGGGATAATTGGTCGATACGGCGCTGGCCGGTGCTGGCGGTTACGACCAGTTCCAGTTCACCTTCCACCAACTGGCAGCCTGCAAGCAGTTCTGCACCTGGCCCGAGCGCCTGAGGCATATGTTCGCCAGTCAGCATGGAGAGATCGGCTTGGCCGTGCCCTTGCACAATCTGGCCATCCAGAGCCAGCTGTTCTCCAGCCCTGAGCACGATGTGTTCGCCGGCCTTAATGTCGCTGGCTTGGCGGGTTTCGAGTTTGCCCTCAGGCGTTTTGAGGGTTACCTGATCCGGCACGTGCTGCAGGTAGCGACGAATGATCTCCGAGGCGCGCCGGCGCACGCTGGTATCCAGCAATCTTGCGATCAGCTGGAAGGTGATCAGCATAACCGCGGCGTCGAAGTACACATGGTAGCTGCCAGAGATAAGCTGCCATATAGAGATTATGCAGGCCGCGAAGACTGCGAGAAAAATAAGGCTATCGAGGCCCGGTGCGCCTGCAATCAGCGTGCGCCAGCCCACCCGATAGAAGTGAGAGCCAGAATAGAGCACGACCGGAGCGGCGAACAAACCGCTGGCGACGGCCAGTGGCCATAAGACTTCCGCCTCTACCGCACCAAAGGGTGCCAGATAGATTAACAGGGCCGGCATCATGCTCCACATGCCAAAGACTACAGCCACCGCCAGTCGCCGTTGTAAGTGCTTGCGCACCGACTCGGCCTGGAGCTTGCTGCGGTCAGGATCAACCGAGCTGTGCAAGCGGTAACCCAGGCGGGCAACAGCTTGCTGAAGGTTCGCCAGCGGGGGCTTCTCCTTGTCCCAGCAAATCATTGCCACATCTGCTGCAAAGTTCACTGCAGCGTCGCTGACCCCCGGTTGTTTCTTCAGCAGCGCTTCAACGGCAATCGCACAACTGCCACAGCGCATCCCCTCAATCATCAGGATGTCCTGATTCTGTTGTTCCTGCGCTGTGCTTCTGTTGTTGGCGGCCATCTCAGGGTTCCCCGAAAACCTCCTTCAGTTCCTCCGCAGACCAGTCCCCACGATCGCCAAAGCGCTCTTTGTGCTCTGTTACTGTCGCCGGGTCGATCTCACCTGCGCTATTGCCCCATTCGCTGCGGGCATAACTCAGAACTGCGGCCAGTTCGGCATCGGAGAGTGTGCCGCCAAACTTGGGCATAACGCCCTGGAAGGTGTTGCCAGCAACCTGGATTTCGCCTTGCAGGCCGTCGTGTACGATGGCCACCGGGATGGCCGCGTCCGCTAGCAACCACTCACTGCTCGCCAACGGAGGAAAGGCACCAGGCACACCCTGCCCATTTGCCTGATGGCATGCGCTGCATTGGGCGCTGTAAATCGCTGCCCCATCCGCCTTGGCGGCTGCCGTGCCGCCACCAGAGTCGGGGCTTTCTGAGGATGCAGAACCGCTGGCGTCAGCATCATCCGCAGGCCCGGGTTCCTGCTGCACAGCCGCCACCGCTGAGCGGCTGTCGCCACCCAGCATGGGCTTACCAATCTGCCAGGTGTAATAGCCCACGCCCCATACAATCAGTATTGCGATCCAGGCCAGCACAATTTTTGGCGTGGCGCGTGTGCCTTCTTCCGGTTCGGGCGCTTCACGGTATTGAGCGCGATGATCATGCTGGTTCATGGCGCACGGTTCTCCTTGGGCTCATCGGATTTTGGCTGGGCTTTTGGCAAAGTCGGTGCCGGATAAGTGTGGTCAAGGGCGAGCATGTACTCAGCCAGGGCTAAAGCGTCCTCAGTGGCAACGATTTTTCCGGTTTCTGGACCGTAAGGTGGCGGAATGTTCACCACTTTGTCGCCTTCTGCCGGTTCATTCACATGACGGAACAGGAAGGGGTAAGACGGCATAATGCTGCCTTTAATGATCGCCCTCGGGTTGTACAGGTGCATCAACTGCCAATCGATACTGGGCTGGCGAGCGCCAATGTTGAACAGGTCCGGGCCGGTACGCATGGTGCCCAGCAAATGTGGCTCATCGTAGGCGTAGTCTCCAGGCACCGATGGCCGGCCCCAGCCCCGCGCTTTATCGCCTGGCGCAAAGCTTGGGTCCCTCGGCTGTTGGCTGTGGCAGTAAACGCAGCCATTGGCGATATAGACCTGGCGGCCACGTTGCTGCTGTTCCGTGTAGGGCTTGAGATCGGGCGGTACCTGTTCTGCAGACATTTGCAGATAAGGCATAACCACCAGGGTAAGCGTGGCCAGCAACAGAATGAGCGCTGCGCCGACCATGATTGCGAGAGCACGTTTCATTGGGCGTTCTCCTTGGTGGCTGGGCGGAAGAGAGTCGGTTGCTCAGTGGCAGCACCGCGGCGCATCAGCATGGCGATGAAGTGGAATGCGAACACCAGGTGCCCCAGCGTCATCAGAGCACCACCGACGGTGCGGGCCTGAAGTGCGGGCAGTGTCATTTTCACTATGTCCATGAACGGCATGGCGGCATCAAGCAATGCAACGCCTTGCTTCCAGCCTGCGATGGTCAGCGACACCACGTAAATCAGAATGCCGATGCTCACCAGCCAGAAATGCAGGCTGATCAGCTTGCGCCATGGCCATTCCCAGTTCGTGAGGCGAGGCATAATGAAATACACGGCACCAAACAGAATGAAGCTCAGGAAGGCATACATGCCGAGGTGCGCATGAGCCACGGTGTAGTGGGTGAAGTGAGTAATTACGTTAATGCTGCGCAGTGCTTCCATGGAGCCTTGAAGCGAAGCCACGGTGTACATGAGCGCACCAATCCATACAAAGCGCAGGGTTGGCGAGTCTTTCAGGCGCCCGAAACTGCCCATCATGGTGCCGTGATGGTTGATGGCTACGGTAATCACCGGAATCGACATCATCACACTGTGCACAATCGAGAGTGTGACCAGCCAGGTTGGAATGGGGCCGCCAATCAGGTGATGGATACCCACCTGACTGTAAAACAGCGCCAATGACCAGAAGCCAATGAGCGATAGCTGATAGGAAATAATCGGCTTGCCGAGAATTTTCGGGATCATGTAGTAAGCAATACCAATGCCGATGGGCGTTACCCAGAGCCCAAGTACGTTGTGAGCGAACCACCAGTTAACTGTGGCGCCAGAGGCACCGGGAAAGGCAAAAGGCAGATTGGCAATAAGGAACAGGAAAGGAAACCAAACCAGCGCCGCCATCAGGTACCAGCTGGTTACATACAGGTGCTCCACCTTGCGGTTGGCAGCAGTGAGCAGCAAGGGAATAGCACACAGAGCGCCTCCTATCACAAACAAAATGTCGATTTGCCAGGGAAACTCCAGCCACTCCTCGCCATCGGATAGGCCCAGCGTGATGGCGCTCAGCCCGAGAACCAGACCAATGTTCCAGATAAAGCCGCCAAGAACAGCGTATTTTCCGCCAGCCAGAGAGGTTTTAAACAATCGTGGTATCAGGAACAGCGCAACGCCAATACCGGCCATGGAGGCCCAGCCGTAGGTAACGGCGTTCAGGTGTACGGGGCGAATCCGGCCGAAGGTAAGGAACTCACTGGCCGTCAAAAAGTCCGGAAGGTGCATTTTCATGGAAGAAGCCAGCCCGAAAAACGAGCCCAGAAGCAGCCAGAAAACCGACGAACTCAGCCAGGTGAGGACCGCTGTTCTTGAGGATTGATCAGCTGTCCAGCGTGCCTCTATGGCCGCGGCCTGCTCACTGGTGTTGCCGGTAAACGTCGGGTCTGAAGGGCGCGCAGGGTCCTCACTGTGGCCTTCCTCCCCCGGAGAGAAAATAGTGCGTGCCGCTGCCTGACCGTGACTGAACTGATTGTTGGCAATAGACCAGATCAGAAGCAGCAAACCTACCGTGGAGAGCACGAAGGTAATGATCAGGAGAATGGCGATGGTGGGCGTCATAGACTGTCCTGTTGATGCATTACAAATACCTCTTTGTGGGAGCCGCCACTCCGAATCTTGGGAAGGCGGACTTTCAAAGCGGTATGTGTATTCGTTTGGAAGATAACGAAGAGTCGCAATACAGTAACGCGACAAGCCAGATCGGACGATAGTTGTCGTTGTTCTAAATCAAGTCTGGGCGGCAGCGTGAAGGTTTACGCTTTACCGGTGGCGCCCTGTACCTGCGGTGAAAGGTGGACTAGGATTGAAAAGAAAAAAACACAGCTTTTCGTGTAGTGCCAGCTTCCAGCTTCGATAAAACGCTCGGTGACAATAATAACGCCAAGAGGGTATTTTCGATGCTTACTCGCCTGATAGCGCAATCCTTAACGATTGCAGGAATATCTGTGTTTCTGCTTAGTGGTTGTTTTGGTGGCTCCAGTAGCAGTTCCTCAAGCCCGCCAGATCTTGATCTCGTCAGTCTTTCCAGTGCGCCAAACCAAGTCAGCGGCGATACGGTGCTGGTTGGTCTGGAGGGTGATGCAACAACAGTCTCCAGAGAAATGAACAGCCTCAAATTCTGGCTCAACGGCACGATGGTCAGCCCGGAAGTAAGGACTGGTCGGAATGGCCCCGAGATTCTGGTGGCCGGGCTCGTGGAGGGGGAAAACCGGCTGGAGCTGCACCATAGTGAATCCGGCCCCTTGAGTGATCTCACTTTGACCGTTCACCCAGTGAGTGGGCCAATATTCTCTGGCCCTCAGCAATATCCGTTCGTATGTACCGTTACAACCGAGCTGGGAAAACAGCCTTTGGTGGATACCCAAGGCGATGCCGGCTTCCCGGTTATGGATAGCGATGCTAACAAGATAGGTTTGAGCAAGGACTGTTCGATCGATTCTTATGTGGAGTTTGTCTATCGCACAACAGGCGCTAGCTGGGCTGCGTTGCCTGACGATGGTTCCCGGCCTGCAGATATGGCCACCACTGAACTGACCGATGGTCGCACTGTTGATTTTGTGGTTCGACAGGAGCGGGGCACTATCAATCGGTTTATCTACAGTTTTGCCACACTTGCCAGTATCGGGGATGAGCCGGATGACACATCGGCTGCAAACTGGAATGGCCGGCTGTTGTTCCACTTTCAGGGCGGCGTTGCCATAGGGCATTCACAGGGCCGTGTTAGCAACAGCCGAGCGTTGCGCCCAGATGCCCTTGCGAAGGGTTATGCCATTATCTATTCCACCGGTACCAAAGCAGACACCCACTACAACCTACGGGTGGGTGGCGAAACGGCATTGATGGTGAAGGAGCACTTCATCAAGCGCTTCGGTGTGCCTGAGTACACAGTGTCCGTCGGCGGCTCTGGTGGCGCTATCCAACAGTACGTTTATTCTCAGAATCATCCCGGCTTGCTGGATGCAGGTATGCCCCAGTACTCCTATCCCGACATGGTCACCCAGACCATTCACATCGGTGACTGTGAGCTGTTGGAGTACTACATGGACGTTACCGATAAAGGCAATGCCAAGTGGCAGATCACCAAAAACCGCTCCTGGTTGGTGGGGTTAAATGCCACCGACGAGTACCCCGACCCGTTTGCGGATGCAAAGCAAATGTTGCAGCTTAGCACCGCTCCGGGAATGACTGAGTGCATCCCGGCATGGCGCGGGCTCACGCCTTTGGTTATGAACCCTGCGTTTGGGTATGCGGATAATCAAGAACTTATGGAGCCAGCCGGCGTGATGGGTACCGTGGAATGGTCTCATTATGACGATTTGAGAAATATCTACGGCGTTGATGAGAACGGCGACCCGCGCACCTTGTACGACAACGTTGGCGTACAGTACGGCCTCGGAGCATTGGTTGATGGCAAAATCACCAAAACCGAGTTTCTCAAACTGAACGCGCAGGTTGGCGGATGGAAACATCCGTCCGAAATGGTGCAGGAGGGCTTTCCGTTTATTGGTACGGAAGCAGACGTCTTTGCTGATCCAACCAAGTTCGACCCCTGGAGCTCCCGCAACATGAACCTGAGTGCCGATGGTACGGCGCCAGCACCTCGCACTGAGGGTGATTTGTTAGCGATTCAGGCGGCCTATGACGTTGGGATGGTCTTCGACGGCCAGCTCAATATTCCGGTTATAGATTGGAGGCACTACTTGGAGGAAGTGCTGGATATGCACAACAGTCACCAGTCCTTCTCAGTGCGCCAGCGCATCATCAACAAGGTGGGAGACTCAGGTAACCAGGTAATCTGGTTTACCGACGGCAGGCCAACCGACACTTCGGATGGAAACAGACCGAGGCCGGATAAAAGCTCAGACCCAACCATGGATGCGCTGGGTGTGCTGCACGACTGGCTAATGAATATGCGTGAGAATCCCGAGCTGAGTATCGCCGACAACAAGCCGGCGGCAGCGGTAGATAGCTGCTATAAAGCGGACGGTTCTCTTATCGCCAAAGGAGACAATGTCTGGAACGGCATTCTCGATGCGCAGCCTGATGGCGCTTGTACTGCCGAGTTCGAAACCTACACTACGTCTCGGATAGTAGCGGGTGGCCCTATCGAGGGTAGTATTTTCAAGTGCGCGCTAAAGTCGGTTGAAACAGCATTGAACGACGACACCTACGGAACCGTTTCATTCACGGAACCTGAGATTACGAGGTTGAATGAAATCTTCCCTGATGGTGTTTGCGACTACAGCCAGCCGGATCAAGGACGCCCCGCAGGCTAAATGAAGCCCGGAAGAGTCAGTTCAACGCTGGCGCTTCCGGGTCCATAAACGTCTCAATAGGCTGTGGAACCCCGAAGAAGTAACCCTGCAGGCACACGTGAGGATGCAGGGTTGCGAGAAAATCTGCATGAACCTGGGTTTCGACACCCTCCGCAACGACGCGAGCGCCCATGGTGTCGCCAATCCTTACAACCATTTCAACGATGTTGGCGTTCATAGGCTCATTGGGGGCTAAAAGCACGAAGCTGCGGTCAATTTTGACCTCGGATATAGGCAGGCGTTGCAAGCGGGATAGCGACGAATAGCCGGTTCCAAAATCATCGAGTGAGAAGGTGCACCCCAGGCTGCGCAAGGCCTCCATCTTTTGGATAACGGTTTCCAGATTGTCAGCTGAAACGCTTTCTGTGAGTTCCAGGGTAAGCAGCTCAGCGGGAAACTCGGACGCGGCTACCAGGTTTTCCACGGCCGCTACAAAATCATCTTCTACGAAGTGCTTAATCGATATGTTAATGGCGCAGCGAAGCTCGGGATGAGTTTTGTGAACTTTTACCATCTTCTCCATGGATTTGCGCAGAATCCAGCGTTCAACCTTCACAATTTGCCGGGTATTTTCCGCAAGAGGGATGAACTCGCCCGGGCCCAGAAGACCGCGTTCGGGGTGATCCCAGCGAACCAGAATCTCAAGCCCGTAGAGAACCCTCTCTGGAGACAATTGGGGCTGTGCGTACAGCACCAGTTCATCGCGCTCTAGCGCCCGCTTCAGCTCCGATTCAATCTGTAGCTGGTGGCGAATTTGATCACTCATGGAATCTTCAAAAATAGCGATTGGCCGATTAGCCGCTTTGGCACTGCGATGTGCCGTTTCCGCGTGTTGAAGGGCGGATGTTGGTGAGTCTGAGCTGTCGGTAGGGTATAAGGCGGCACCAACTGTGACTTCAAGGTGGAGAGCGGGGTTGTCGCCATTTTGAATGGGTTCGGTCAGGCTATTCTGGATACGATCGTATAACCCCAGCACAACCCGATACGCATCATCAATGGCCCACTGCTTAGGCGCCAGAACAATACCAAACTCGTCGCCAGAAAGTCTGGCTATGGAATCGTCGGTAAACACAGCCCTGCGCAGGCGTTTCGCGAACTCCCTGATCACCAGATCACCGCATTTAAAACCGAAGGTTTCGTTGATATAGCGGAAGTTATTGATATCAACTACGAGGACAGCGGTAGATACACTGCCGCGAGTACAGAACTTTAATACGGTACCGAGCTGATTCAGGAACAGGGCGCGGTTTGACAGGCCGGTAACCGGATCGCGCCACTTCAGTTCTTCCAGCCGCTGCTCTGTCTCTTTTACGTTGGATATGTCATTAAACACGACTACGTAGTGCGTGACGTTATTGTTGTTGGAGCGAATGGTGCTGATGGTTCGGAGTTCCGGGTAGAACTCGCCGGATTTGCGCCGGCTATGAAGCTCGCCCGACCAATGGTCATGCTCCGTCAGATGCTTGCAGATGCTGTCCAGACTTGTTTGAGTATCAATATCCTCACTCAGATTCGCGTAGCTTCCGTTGAGCACCTCTTTTTCGGAGTACCCGGTAATGCGGGAAAATGCAGAGTTCACTGCAACGATGGTGTCGTTGGCGTCCAGGACGATGATACCTTCCGAGGTTGCCATGAAGACCCTTTCGAACAGGTTGTTGTTGGGCTGTGCGGTGTTGCTCAGCTTTTCTATCTGTTCTTTGAGTTGCTTATTGAGAGCCGTGATGTGTTCGAGCATACCGCTGAGGGAAATGTGCGTGCGCACTCGGGCCCTCACCGCAGGCAAGCGGATTGGCTTGTGGATATAGTCAACGGCGCCTGCTTTATATCCTTTCTCTTCTGATTTCGAGTCGCTCAGGGCTGTGATAAATATAACCGGTATATGCTGCAAATCGCGTCTGGCTTTCAGATCACGGCACATCTGAAAACCATCGGTACCAGGCATCATAATGTCCAGCAGAATGAGGTGGGGTTTGTCGCCTTGCCCAAGAATACTCATGGCTTCCTCGGCACTGGATGCAACCACCAGATCGTAGTCCTCACTGAGGGCATCTGTCAGGACAAGAATATTGGTAGGCTCATCGTCAACAACCAGAATCTTTGGTTTGCCACTTAACCTGAGCAGCTCTGACCCATCTTGCGTAGCTAGTTCATAGTAAGGGTCTGACACAGTTGCGACCTCCATCTTCCTTGGCTTCATAAAGATGCTTGTCTGCGGCTTCGACCAACTCTTCGGCAGTTGACAAAGATGACGGCTGAATTGCCGAGCAACCTACCGATACAGTGAAAGGCGTGCAGGTTTTCGCAAATTTGGGGCAGCTCTGACATTCTGCCTGTATGGACCTCATCAGGTTGTTGGCTGCCAGCACTGTGCTTCGTTGATCAGCCCCGGGTAAAAGCGCGACAAACTCGTCACCTCCGAGGCGTGCAACCACTTCGCCAGCACGTGCGAAGCTGGTATTCATGGTAGCTGCCAGCTTTTGCAGGCACAAATCGCCCTGGGCGTGACCGTGCTGATCATTGATCTGTTTGAAGTGATCCAGATCAACCAGCACCAGTCCAAGGGTATTGTCCTGGCGTGAAGCTCGTCGCCATTCCAGATCGAGCTGTTGATAGAACAATCGCCTGTTGCCAATCCCGGTTAAGGGGTCAAGAAGTGCTGCTTCTGCCAGCATGTCAGTTTTGCGCTTCAGGTCAATAAACGTGGATACTTTGGCGCTCAGGATGGTTTTGTTGAACGGCTTCAGTACATAGTCTGTGGCGCCATGCCGGAAAGCTTCCTCAATATCCTGTGTGTTGTCCGAAGCAGAAACGCAGATGACGGGCACGTCCAGATAAGGCTCTGAAGCTCTCAGCTCGTTCAGAAAATCGAGCCCGGACCCATCGGGCAGGTACAGATCGAGAAGGACTAAATCGATCTCCCCAGACAGAAGTTCTCTCGCTTCAGACAGGTTTTGGCTGATAATCAGCTCGCAGGCGTCCCCCAGAATGCCGACGAGGCTGGCAATGCCTACTGGCTCGTCTTCTACGATCAGCACCGTTGGTGCTTTATTTATATCCATCAGGTTAACTGCCCCGGCTTTCAGGTTTGATCTTCGAAAGCAGATCGATAGCCTCGCTGAATTTGTAGGTCTCGAATGCCCGGCGCAGGCGGGACGCCAGGATGGTTTCGCCATTCTCGCTCAGAAATCCGAGCACCTGATCAATATCATCGTCACTCGCAATTCGGTTACCACCCAGTCGCTGCATCATCCGTTCAATGACCCTGTTCACAGGTTCGCTTGTCTTGTGATTGGCCAGAGCCGGGGGTTCCGCATCGCTGTCCATTTCCGATAGCTGCTGAGTATGGTCCACCAGGATTGCCAGAAGCGTTTCCGGTCCGGTTGTCGACTGGCCCGACTCGGCAGCTTTTTCAACCTTATCTGCAACACCGGCCAGTTCAGTATTGGCGATATTGGCCGCTGCCCCTTTTATCTTGTGAGCAATGGCTTTGATTGCTACCGAATCGTTATGCAGCAAGCAGTGTTCCAGGGCAGCGATCATCTCTGTGGAGCTGGCCAGAAAACTGCGCCGGCAACGTTTGAACAGCTCGGGGTCGGCTCCGAACAGGGTTTGGAACGCAGGCCGGGATATAAAATCGGGCAGTTCAGCATCAGAGCCTGGTTCCAGTGTGCTTACCGGCTGAGCCGGAGGAGACTGTTGGCCGCTGGCAACATGCTCTTTGAAAAAGGCTTGCAGCAACCTTTGGATGTCTCCGGGAAGAACAGGCTTGGTCAGGTAGTCGTTCATACCTGCGCTGTATGCACTGCTGCGATCATGTTCAGATATTGAAGCCGAAAGCGCAGCGATGATGGGTTGGCTGATGCCTTGGTGCCGTCGAATCTGGCTGGCAATGTCCTGTCCCGTTTCACCATCCAGATGGAGATCCATCAGAACAAGATCGAATGGGCGGCTTTCCAGGCGCCGCATGGCATCGGCGCCGTTGTGGACAGACTCGGATTGCACACCAAACGAGCTAAGGTAGCTTGTAACAATTTCACAATTGAGTTGCACATCATCAACGATCAAGACTCTCAAATTGTTGAACAAGGGTTGGGGAGAAGGCGTCAGGTGCCCATAGACGCAAGTGGGGCGTGTAACATGCCGGCTGCCGATGCTTTCTTCGTTTTCGGGCAGAGTCACGGGAAGCATAAGGGTGAACGTGGCGCCCTGGTTTTCCGCGCTTTCCAGGGTGAGTGTCGCGCCCATGAGCTTGGCAAGGTGGCTGCTGATTGACAGGCCCAGGCCTGAACCTCCATATACGCGACTGGTGGATTCATCGGCTTGACGGAAGTTCTCAAAAACCCGCTGTTGATCCTCTTCTCTGATCCCGATGCCGGTATCTTTCACCGTAATCTCCAAAACCCCGTGGGTTTTGTCAGTGCTGCTAAAACCAATGCTTACCGTTACGCTGCCTCTCTGGGTGAACTTGATTGCATTGCCCACCAGGTTGGTGCATATCTGGGAAATTCGCATGAGGTCGCCAGTGACACACCTGGGTGTGGACGGCGCAATGTTTACTCGCAGTTTCAGCCCTTTCTCTTCGGCCGTGATGGCGAATAATTCAACGCTGCGTTGAACCAGCGCTTCGATCTCAAACGGCTGATAATCAAGCTCGATATGATCTGCTTCAATTCTGGACAGGTCCAGAATGTCATTCAGAAGCTGCAACAATACCTCGGAGGCTAAAAATGCTTTGCTCACCAGACGTCGGGAGTAGTCATTGAGGTGAGCTTCTTTCAAAAGCACCAACATGCCGATAATGGCGTTCATTGGCGTACGGATTTCGTGGCTCATGTTGGCCAGGAATGCCGTTTTCACCTTAACAGCAGATTCGGCTTCGAGCTTCTGCATGTTCAGTTCTGCTGTCTTCTCGATAACTTCCTGCTCGGCCCGCCGTTTGCCGTTGGAGAGGAGAAGGAATGCAAGCAGGATAAGGCCGTTGATGATCAGACCACTCACCAGAATGGCTGCGGGTTGCCGGCTGGCGTTGTATTTGTCGAAAAGCCGGGTTGTCTGAACGTCAAATTGCCACTCCCGCCCATAGATATCGAGAGAGTAGGAAGTCTGGAACATGGGTGAGGTGTCGTAGTTATTCTCCCCTGTTTCAGTGAACTCGCTGTAAAGCTGGTGTTCGCCATCACTGATTTGAAAGTGCAGCAGCCGGTTGGTGTTGGCCAGGGTGCCTTCCATTAGCCGGGACACAAGAAAAGGCGCGTACACAAGGCCGAGGAAGTCAGCTTCCCTGTTATCGTTATGCTGTGCTTCGAGGGTGCGATAGAAGGGGTGGAAAAACAGAAAGCCGGGCTTCTTTTCATCGTCCTGAACCAGCGCTATGGGGCCGGTAATTTGTGTTTGGCCTGTGCGCATGGCTTTCTGAGCTGCAGTGAAACGGTTCGATTCGTGTGCCATATCAAGGCCAATAGCGGCTTCGTTTCCGGCGAGAGGTTCAAGGTAGGTGATGGGCCAAAAATCCGAACCTGTGTGAGGCGGGTGAACACGAAAACCAGGTCGCTCTTTCCGCTCTTCTGCCAGATAGGCTTCAAGGTTTCTCTCCGGCACCCTTTTGATAACGCCAATACCGCGAACCCCGGGCAACCGGTCTTGCACGGCAAGAACTTCTGCAAATTGCCGCCACTGGGTGAGTGAGAGGTCGTTGTTGTTTGCACGGATGGCACCTGCTCCGGAAATCAACGCAAACTCGTACTTTTGCATCCGGTCCATTAACAGTTCGTTGAGCTGCTCAACCCGTTGATCAAAGTGGTCTTCAGCCCTGGCATCGGCGATCTGTGACGAGATCTGCCAGGCTGCAACAGTCAGCAAAAAGGAAAGGCAGATCACTATCCAATGCAGTTTGGTTATCTGAGCTGCGGCGCCCCTAGTCTTTCCCATATACTTATCTGTTAAACGGTGAGTTTGAGTACCAAGACTCAGGTTAGCTGAGGACTCTGGGAACTACTAGTAAGACAAACAGTTAGGAGGCTGGACGTGAAACTGTATCGGTGTCTAATAAAGGAAGCTTATGAGCCCTGAAGAATGGCAGCAGGTTCTGGAAGTGATTCCGGACGTGCGTGATGGCCTGACACGTACAGAAAGGCTCATCCTGTACCTGATACATGAAACCCAAAAAGAGCGGAATGGGCGGAACGTTCCAACCGTTATGCTTTATGGGCGGGTGCTTGAATACGTTGATATGAGTGAGGCAGAGCTGCACGTTTATCTGGACAGGCTGGGTGTGCGAGGCGATGGGGTTTAGCTTTGACGGATTGCCTGCTTTCGATACTGATCAGGCGTTAGCTGAAACCAGCGTTTGAAGGCTCGCCGAAAATTGGAGCTGTCATGGTAGCTGAGGATAGCTGCAATCGCATCCACCGACATAGTGCTGTTGAGCAGATAGCTACTGGCCTGCTGCGACAGTATTTCATCGCGAATACTGCGGAAGCTTCGGCCTTCCAGCTCCAACCTTCGGGCCAGGGTGCGCTTGCTGATGAACATCATGGCTGCCGCTTCTTCTTCGCTGAGCACTCCCGGAGGCTGCGACAGCATCAGTTTTTGTAGGCGGTGGGTCCAGTTGTTGGTTTTGAGCGGTAGTTTCTGCAGCATTGATTGGCACTGCCGCAGTGCCAGTGAGTAGTTTTCATTATTCGCCGCAGCGTTGGGAATATCGCAAAGATACGCGGGGATCTTCAGTATCAACTCCGGAGAGAAAAACTCTATGTCCCCGGGCAGATATTCAGCATACCGAAGACTGTAATCAGGCTCCGGAAAGGAGAAGCAGGTGCGCGCGCCTTCTACCGGTTGCCCGATAATGAACTCTGCACACTGAAAGAGAATGGATGCGTAGGCTTCTGAAATAACGCGGTGCACATCCGCATCAAGCGCCATATCAAAGTAGCAATAACATTCCCAATAATACCCGCTGCGCTTCAACTCCAGGTGGGAAAAGTCGGCTCGGGTGGGAAGGTAGGTCTCGAATGCCTTCAGCGCGATCAACAGGTTGGGGCTGCTGCTGGCCATAAACCCCATGGCCCCATGGGTGGTCGGCGTCAGGCATTGCCCAATGCGCAACCCAAGAAGTTCATCATCAGTCATCCGTAAGGCGTTTTGCAGTATCTGCATTTGCTGGGTGGATGTGAGCAGTGTGTCATCCTGCATCAACTGATCCACCGAGAGACCCGTCTGCGCGAGCAGGGTGGGCAGCTCCTTTGCTTGCAGGCCCAGTACCCGGGCGATCAGGCGAGAATAATTCGGGGGTATGCAGGCGTTGTTTCCCACCGTTCGGCCTGTGGCCGGCTGTGTGTTCTCCATTTCATTTCGCCTTTCCAGTAAGCGCCTCGACATCACAGTGTCTTTAAATGACCCTGTGATGTCAAAAAATGACCTCTTTTGCCGGGCTCTGATTGCCTAGTCTGGTGTTGTCGGACACGAAGGTATGTCTTTACTCGTCGCCTGCGATACAGGTGGCCATACGGTCAACCGGTTTTGTGGAGCGCTTTATGGGCAGTATTACATTCATCGAACACGACGGTGCTGAACACGCTGTTGAAATAGAAACGGGTAAATCCCTGATGCAGATAGCCATGAATAACGGCGTGCCTGGCATAGATGCAGACTGCGGCGGTGAAGCGGCCTGTGGTACCTGCCACGTGATCGTTGATGGCGATTGGGTTGCGAAGACAGGCAAGGCCAGCGATGAGGAGTTGCAGATGTTGGATATGACGCCGGATAGAGCGGCTACTTCCCGTTTGTCCTGCCAGATCATCGTAACGGATGCGATGGATGGCCTGGTTGCGCGTTTGCCTGAGTTTCAGATGTAACAGGCGCTGGTCACCCCTCACCCCCAAAAAAGACAATAAAAGCAAGGATGGACGCATTATGAATGTCGTTAATATGGTTGCCGAGAAGGGCGCCGCCATTATCCCAATGCCCCTGCAAATCAAGGCTGCCCATGTGCTTTACAAGGCCAAAACCAAACTGGGCATATACAAAGAGTTTCCGGAATTTGTGGAAGCGCCCATTCCGGATGTATCAACGCTGGCGATAGAAGATATTGATGTCAGCAATCCCTTTTTGTACCGGCAAGATCGTTGGGAGTCTTACTTCAAGCGTTTGCGGGATGAATGCCCGGTGCACTACCAGAAGAACAGCGCATTCGGCCCCTTCTGGTCGGTTACACGCTATGACGACATACTGTTTGTGGACAAAAACCACAAGCTGTTTTCCTCAGAGCCTTTTATCGTTATTGGTAAGGCGCCAGATGAGCTTGAGGTGGAAATGTTCATCGCCATGGATCCACCCAAGCACGATGTTCAACGTGCTGCCGTGCAGGGTGCTGTCGCGCCGAAGAACCTGAAAGAGATGGAGGGGTTGATTCGTGAACGCACCCAGGACGTTCTGGATAAACTTCCGCTGAACAGGCCCTTCAACTGGGTGGAAGAGGTTTCCATTGAGCTGACCTCAAGAATGTTGGCGACCCTGCTCGACTTCCCTTACGAAAATCGCCGCAAACTTGTTTACTGGTCTGACCTGGCGGGCGGCGGTGTTGAGTCGACCGGTGGCTTGAATGATACACACGAATTGTTCCGCGGCATGGTGGATATGTCCCGGCATTTTTCACGCCTGTGGTATGACAAAAAGGCGAGAGCGGCAGCCGGGGAAGAAGCTGGCTTTGATTTGATTACCCTGCTGCAAAGCAATGACGAAACCCGAGATTTGATCAACCAGCCGTTGGAGTTTCTGGGCAATCTGGCGTTGCTGATCGTAGGTGGCAACGATACGACTCGTAACTCCATGACCGGTGGCGTGTTTGCGCTGAATCGGTTCCCGGATGAGTTCGCCAAGCTGAAGAGCGACCCAAGTCTGATTCCCAATATGGTGTCCGAAATTATCCGCTGGCAAACGCCCCTCGCGCACATGCGCCGTGTTGCAACACAAGATGTGGAGCTGAACGGCCAAGTCATCAAGAAGGGTGACAAGGTAGTCATGTGGTACGCCTCGGGCAATCGCGACGAACGCGCTATCGACCAGCCAGAAAAGTTCATTATTGATCGCAAAAATGCCCGTAATCACCTGTCCTTCGGCTTTGGTGTGCACCGCTGCATGGGCAACCGTTTGGCCGAGTTGCAGTTGCGTATCCTGTGGGAGGAGCTGCTGGCGCGCTTTGACAATATTGAAGTGATTGGTGAGCCAGAATACGTCCAGTCCAACTTTGTGCGTGGTTATTCAAAGATGATTGTTAAGCTGACCGCCAAACCCACGGAGGCATGAGCTTATGAACCGCATCTGCATTGCCATCGGCGCCAGCCATGCCGCCGCGCAACTGACCACCAGCCTTCGCCAGGAAGGCTGGGAGGGTGACATCCTGGTGGTTGGTGATGAGCCCCACTTGCCTTATCACCGGCCCCCGCTGTCTAAGGCGTTTTTGTCTGGTGAGAAAACGGCTGAAAGCTTGCCGATACGCCCGGCTGCGTTTTATCAAAAGAACGATATAAAGTTTCGCCAGGGACGGGTTACTGCAATCAACCGGGAACAGCAGACACTGACTTTGGTTGGGGGTGATGGAAGGGGTGATGGAGAGAGCAATGGTGAGGGTGAACAGCTGAGCTATCACATGCTGGCGCTGTGCACTGGCGCGCGAGTCCGGAAGGTAGAACTGCCCGGCAGTGATCTGGGCGGAATACATTATTTGCGCGATATGGCCGACGCTGAATCCATTAAACGGAGTGTTGCCGAAGGCCAGCACGCCGTGATCATTGGCGGCGGGTACGTTGGCCTGGAAACAGCAGCATCGCTACGACAACTGGGCATGCAGGTCACCCTGCTGGAGAGAGGGCCGCGAATACTGGGGCGGGTAACCGCGCCCGAGGTATCCGAGTTTTACCATCGGGTGCACACGGAAAGTGGTGTGTGCATTCACACCCATGTGCCTGTTGCAGGATTCTCCGGCAGCGGCCGCGTGCAGAAGGTGGTTTGTGCAGACGGCGCCGAGTTTCCCGCTGATTTGGTTGTAGTAGGTGTTGGTGTATTGCCGAATACGGAGCTTGCAGAGATGGCGGGGCTTAACGTGAACAACGGCATAGTGGTGGACGAAGGTTGCCGCACCAGCGATCAGAACATTGTTGCTGCGGGGGATTGCGCCAATCAGTTCAACAAGCTCTACGGTTGCCGAATCCGCCTGGAGTCTGTTCCTAATGCTACGGAACAGGCCAAAATTGCTGCTGCGTCTGTTTGTGGCAAAAGCAGGGCCTCAGAATTTCTGCCCTGGTTCTGGTCCGACCAGTACAACCTGAAACTGCAGATTGCCGGTCTGAGCCAGGGGTATGACCAGCTGGTTATTCGCGGCGACAGGTTCACCGGTCGAAGCTTTGCGGCTTTCTATTTTAAAGAAGGGAGGTTGATTGCTGCAGACTGTGTAAATCGCCCACAGGAGTTCATGTTGAGTAAACGAATCATCGCGCAAAACCTGGTTGTTCAGCCGGACCGGTTTGCGGATGAGTCTGTGCCGGTCAGGGAATTGCTGCTGGCGGATAGTCCAGCACTGGCTAGTGCCGGGGGGTGCTCACAAACTGCGTAGCTTGCTTGGTGACTTTGTCACTGTGCTTTGTGTGTTTCTGGCCTAGCCTTGTTGAAAAGGCTGGGAGACCTTGAGCGTAGATCAAGCCAGGGTCGCTCAGTAATGCGGTCGACATCCGCATTTCGCTGACAAACTATAGAGGCCGGCATGAAGCAACTGAACTTTCAGGAAAAGTACCCCATCACCGTTTTGGATATCAAAAAGTCTGGAACTCAATATGAATCTGCCGAGCAGATTGCGGATTACTTTAAACGCTGCATAGAAGAGGCTCCCAGAGTCTCCTATATCACCATGTTTGATCACCTGGCCCACAGCCGTGAGATCGAAGGTGACGTCGCGCCTGATATTCAAGCCGCAATAAACGTGGTGTTCTGCTTTGGCCGTGCACTTCCGAACCCCTTTGTGTTGGCGGTAAGACCCCGCTCCATTGGCATTGCCGATATGGGGGATCATTTTGTGGTGAGCTTTATGGATGCCCCGCAGGCACCAGCCAACGAAGCCATGCGTGCCTGGGCACTGGCGCTTCGTAACAGTTAACCTGTGTTCGGGGGAGGAAGACCTATGTGGCCATTACTATTCTGGATGCAGAAGCATCTGGTTTGGAGTATTCCGCTCGCCATGATTGCCGGCTTTCTTACCGGGCAGATTGTGGAGCCAAGCCCGTTGCGCTGGGCGATACTCCCGCTCACCTTCCTGATGGTTTACCCCATGATGGTCACCATGAATCTGCGCCAGTTGTTGCAGCCCGGGGGTGGCAAGTTGATGTGGGTAACTCAGCTGCTCAACTTTGTTCTGGTTCCTGCTATAGGTTATGGCGCAGGTTTGCTCTTCTTCCCGGATGAGCCTTTCGCCAGGCTGGCGCTCCTATTAACGTCCTTGCTTCCAACCTCCGGCATGACCATATCCTGGACAGGCTTCGCCAAAGGCAACGTGCCTGCTGCGGTGCGGATGACGGTAGTGGGCCTGATTGCCGGCTCCCTGCTTGCGCCGCTCTATCTCAAAGGCCTGCTAGGCGCGGTGATTGAGATTCCGGTTTCACAGGTGTTCATGCAGATCGCGCTGATTGTGTTTTTGCCATTGGCATTGGGTTATTTCACCCAGCGGGCGCTCATATCAAAGCATGGCCAGGAAGAGTTTCAGAAGAACATCAAACCCAAGTTTCCACCCTTCTCCACTCTTGGTGTTCTTGGGGTGGTGTTTGTTTCCATGGCGCTCAAATCGCAGGATATTCTGAACAACCCCGGGTCGCTGCTGGCGTACCTGATACCTCTGTTGCTTATTTACGCCCTGAACTTTGTAATCAGCACACTTGTTGGCAAGGCGCTGTTCCCACGGGGCGATGCGATTGCGTTGGTGTACGGCACGGTCATGCGGAACCTGTCCATAGCTCTGGCGATTGCCATGGGTATATTTGGCGAGGAGGGCGCGGATGCCGCACTGTTGATAGCTCTGGCTTATATTGTTCAGGTGCAGGCGGCCGCTTGGTACGTCAAATTTACGGACCGCCTGTTTGGTGTGGCGAAGGGCTAGCAGAGTGTGATGCTAGCTAAACGCTGCTATGCCTGTCTGGCCGCGGCCCAGAATCAGGGCGTGAACATCGTGGGTGCCTTCATAGGTGTTCACCGCCTCCAGATTCATGACATGGCGGATCACGTGGTATTCGTCTGATATACCGTTCCCACCATGCATGTCGCGGGCAACCCGTGCAATGTCCAGGGCCTTGCCGCAGTTGTTGCGTTTTAGCAGGGAAATTGCATCGGGCGTGGCATCACCGGCATCCATCATTCGGCCCAGTTGCAATGCCCCCTGAAGGCCCAGAGTGATTTCGGTTTGCATGTCCACCAGCTTTTTCTGGATCAACTGGTTGGCGGCCAGTGGTCGGCCGAACTGCGTTCGCTCAAGGGTGTAACTACGGGCTGCATGCCAGCAGAACTCGGCAGCGCCTAAAGAGCCCCAGCTGATACCAAAGCGGGCTTTGTTCAGGCAACTGAACGGACCTTTTAAACCTTCTACCTCCAGCTTGTTTTCCTCCGGAACAAACACCTCGTCCATAAAGATAGAGCCAGTGTCGGATGCACGCAGTGAGAACTTGCCTTCGATCTTCGGGGTGTCGAGGCCTTTGGCACCGTCGCGCTCGATAACAAATCCGCTCACCTTGCCGTCCAGCTTGGCCCAGACTACGAAAATATCAGCGATAGGTGAGTTTGTGATCCAGGTTTTGGAACCGCTCAGCAGGTAGCCACCGTCTGTTTTCTTGGCGCGGGTTTCCATGCTGCCCGGGTCAGATCCGTGGTTTGGCTCGGTCAGGCCGAAGCAGCCAACCAGTTCGCCTGAGGCCAGTTTGGGCAGAAGGCGTTGCTTGAGCGCTTCTTGCCCGAACGCATGAATCGGGTGGATTACCAGTGAGGACTGAACGCTCAGTGCCGAGCGGTAGGCAGAATCAACACGCTCTACCTCGCGGGCGATCAGGCCGTAGCTAACGTGGTTCAGGCCAGGGCCGCCGTATTCCTCGGGCAGGGTAGCGCCAAGCATGCCCAGTTCGCCCATCTGATTGAAAATGCTGCGGTCGAACTTTTCATGGCGGTTTGCTTCAAGAATGCCGGGCATAAGGCGTTGGTCGCAAAAGCTGCGAATGCTGTCCCGAACCTGACGCTCGGTTTCATCCAGTTGTTTATCCAGCAGCAGCAGGTCATTCCATGGAGCGGAAGCCATATCGATTCTCCTCAGCGAATAGTAGGTAAATTGTACCCGTGTCAGGCGGGTTAGAACCAAGTTCCTTCGATTTTGACGCAAGTGTTGGTGGTGAATGTCATAACCTGCCACCTGGCCCGTACTGACACGCATTCAAGAAACTGCACAGCTCTTTCATGTTATGCAAACCTCTTGCTGTGGCGCCAGCCAGGTCCTGCTCCTATTGTTTGTGACGGATCCACCCAGTCAATCCGATATAACACACAATAAAAGGACAGGATCATGGCCCGATTCATCTTGGCGCTCTTCGGAGCCGCCACCTTACTTGGTTCAACAGCCCATGCATCTGAGGAAAATTCAGATGCAGTGTTTGGGCTTGCGCAGGGTTGTTATGCAGTTCAATCATTACACAATGACCGGTTTATGCGCCGCTATAAGACCAATGGCACCATTAATAATGGCTGGAGCTTCGACTTCAGGGCAGAGAATGCCGGGCAAGCAGCCAGTTTTTACTTCAAGCCCAGCGGGTTTGGTACCTAGCTGATGCGCGACCAGGCCGGTCGCTTTCTGGATACAAGGCTCCCGGCTGAAATCACAGCGGGAACCGATCCCGCCCAGCATGCCAATTGGCGTATCGACCAACGTGTGGAGGCTGGTGAGCACCAATTCAAGTTAACCAGCCTGTACCTGAAGCGCCAGCTACGGCATAACTGGAATAGCTGGGGCATCTATTTTATTGATTTGCTGAACCCCTGGAACAGGAACAGTGAAGACTGGTTTCGCTTTGTACCCGCGGAAAACTGTGCAGATTTCCCTGAGGCTGAGTTGAATATTGCGGGAGATCGGGATCAGCTTAAAGGAAGTGTTAACGCACCGGTTCGCGGTTCTATTGATGCCCACACCCACATCACCTCCTACGAATTCATGGGTGGCACGATGATGGGCGGTGATCCTTTTCATCCCTTTGGTGTAACCAAAGCGCTGGCAGACAGCTCCGATGTTCACGGCCCCAATGGCTCGCTGGATGTGATCGGCAACCTGATGGGCTTCAACGATATCAACTTCCGCTACGACACCGCCGGCTGGCCAGACTTTCCTTTCTGGCCTAACCACCAGAGCTTGTCTCATACCGGGTACTACTATCGCTGGATCGAGCGGGCCTTCCTGGGTGGGCAGCGCATGATGGTGACCCATCTGGTGGAAAACGAAGTTCTTTGTAATATTCAATCTACCCTGTTGCCACAGAGCTGGGGCGGCACCAACAGCTGCAATACCATGGAGAGCATCGATCTTCAGATTCTCCGCCTGCACGAAATGCAGGCCTATGTGGATGCTCAGGCTGGCGGCCCGGGCAAGGGATTCTTCCGGTTGGTAAGCTCCCCCGAACAAGCCAGGCAGGTTATCGCTGATGGCAAAATGGCGATTGTTTTGGGCATCGAGGCATCTGAACTCTTTAATTGTGGCTTAAAAGATCAAACCTGTTCCCAAGCCTATGTGGATGCTCAACTGCAAAAATATCACGATTTGGGTGTTCGTGTGGTCTACCCCATTCACCGGTTTGATAACCAGTTTGGTGGCGCCAGAATTGAAGGCGGGTTGATCAATGTGGGCAACAACCTGTCGACCGGCCGGTATTTCTCCACCAGTGCCTGTGCTGAGGAAACAGAAGGTCAGATGATGATCAACGACTTGGGGCTGTTCGGGCTTGAGGGCTTGCTGGGGGTGAGTGGCTCTACCAACTATGATGAAACCACGGGGCAGTGCAACAATCGTGGGCTGACCGACCTTGGCATCTATCTGGTGAACCGCCTGATGGATATGGGCATGGTCATCGAGGTGGATCATATGTCCCAGCATAGCCACGAAGCCGTGCTCGATATTGCCGAGGCGCGACAGTACTCCGGGCTGATTTCCGGCCACAGCCACATGCATGCCGGTACGAACGGGACTGTGCATCCGAATGCGGTTCGAATTGCTGAACTTGGTGGCATTCTGGCGCCCTATAACAGCGATGCGGACACGATTGGCGGCGCGATTTCCGGGTTTCTGGACAAGGTCGAGGCCACGGATTATCTGCCGGGTGTGACCTTCTCTACCGACATGAGCGGAATCGGCAACCAGCCCGGCCCCCGCGCAAGTGTTGCGGTATCGCCACTTGAGTATCCATTCACTACGGAGTTCGGGTTTACGGTAGACAGGCAGGTTACCGGCAATCGCAGTTTCGATCTCAACTCTGATGGCATGGCACATTACGGCCTGGTTGCTGATCACATTCAGGATATTCGTGAGCGCGCGCCTAATCGCGTATACGAGTCTGTTATGAACTCCGCAGAAGCCTATCTGCAGATGTGGGAGCGGGCTCGCGGCAACACGAATCGCCAGTTTGTGAATCCGTTGCCAAACTACGTCACTATCTATAACCGTGGTACCAACACCTGCATGGATATTCCGGGGAACGACGATGGCGTAACCAGTGGTGCCTGGGTAGATCATTACGCCTGCCAGCCTCTGGCCCGGGATCAGCGGTGGTTGTTCGATCTCGCACAGGGAACGATCTCCAACCAGGAAGGCGACGATGCATTCTGCCTGGATAACAATGGTGCGCCCTGGAACAACGGCTATCCCAACCTGGTCCAGACCACCAACAACACACCGCTGGTGCTCGCCGCTTGCAGTGCCAGTGCGGCTCAGCAGTTCGAGCAGCATGCCGATAAATCCTTCCGGCTGAAACAAAGCAGCCATTACGCTATGGATGCAGCAGGCCAGGCTTTGGTGATTTGGCAGCACCATGGTGGTAGCAATCAGCAGTGGATTGCGACATTGCCTCAATAGTTGATAGCCGCCTGTTCGTCATCATTGACGAGCGGGCGGTTCCTCCCTCTACAGTCACCGTTTTCAAGGCTGCAAACCAGTCGACGCATAATCCCCTGAATTCCTCCTATACTTGATAAAAAATAATAACATCAACAATCGAGGGGTTCGCTTTGCTCGCGCTCACTGGGTTCGGTTTTGGTTCTCTGGCTGCTCTGTTCCTGATTTCCTGGCGAGACTTCCGACACTTGCGGGTAGGAAAGGTCTTTCTTCTGATCATCCTCGCATCAGTTGCATACCTTATGGACCCGCTCGCTCCGGCTCACTGGCGCTGGCTAACCTCTGATCTTCAAACTGCACTGCCCGCGCTGTTCTGGGTACTTTGCCAGCTTGTCTTTGCGTCGCGCCCACGATTAATCAGCGTGTGGGGCGCAATGGCGCTGTACAGCTTTGCTGCCCCTGCTTTCTCCAGCCCCTTCATAGCGGGTGGCCACTGGTCTGATTTGGGTATTTTTCTGGGGCTGAAATTAGGGCAGTGGTTTGAGTATGTGGTTGTGCTGCATGGTGTTATCTATGTGGTTCGCCATTGGCGCAACGATCTGGTTGAAGCGCGCAGAAAACTTCGTTTGGCGTTGCTGCTGATTCTGGGGAGCGCAGTGGGTACCGCAACCATCAGCCTGAATTTCGGTATTTACCCTGAAGCGACCAGGGGCATGATTGTTGGCCTGGCATCGCTGGCAATCCTGTTCTGTATTATCTCCTTCCGCGATGTGTTGCTGGAATTGACACCCAACGAGCAGGTAACTGAAAGCGAGCAACAACCGGAGCCGCTAGCTTGTGCTTCAGGTTCAGTTGATGCCCCGCGGCAAGTGGACTGTGATGATGTGCTCAAGCTGGAAGAACTCATGAAAGGAGGGTTCTACAAGAACGAAAAGCTGACGTTGAAACAGTTGGCAAATGCCTTGGGTATTCCCGAGTACAGAGTACGCCGCCTGATTAATCAGAAACTCGGGTATCGCAACTTCAGTGATTACATCAACCATCTTCGCATCGCGGAGGCGTCTAGCCGCCTGGTCGATACGCCAACGGCCTTCCGGCAAACTAAAATCACCTAATCCGCTTCAAAAACCTGGTCAGGTAGTGCGCAATGTTCTGCTGGCAAACACAGGTTTTTGCGTCGTATCAAAGGTGCTGGATTGTATGAGTGCTAGTGTGTCTTAATTGAGGACACTGTTATACGGGTGCGCCAGAAACCATAACCGAAAGCCAATCGATGAAAGAAACTCAACAAGCAACCTTGCTTGCCTCCCAGCCAATCTACAATCAATCCGGTGAATTGTTTGCGTTAGAGCTGCTGTATCGCAGCGCTTTCTGCCAATTTCTTCTGATCGTGTGGTCATTGAGCTGGTTGAGGGTATTCAGCTCACGCCGGAGCTTGTTGATTCGGTCAGGAAATGGCGGGCAGAAGGTTACCGGTTTGCACTGGACGATTTCGAATTCAAGGAAAGCTGGGACCCGTTGCTTGAGCTTGCATCGTTTATCAAGGTTGATGTTGCAAGTTACAGCGCAGCAGAAATCATGGCTCAGCGCGAGGCGCTGCAAAAACACGATGTTCTCTGGCTTGCTGAGCGTATTGAAGATGAAGCGACCTATCGAACATTTCTCGATATGGGCTTTGATCTCTTTCAGGGCTACTTTCACGCCCGGCCAATTATTATTTACGGGCTGCGGTTGCCCCCGGCTGCGGTGCATCTGGTAAAACTAATACTCCAGCTGTATGCCGCGGAGCCAGATATCAATGAAATTACAGCCACCGTTTCTGCGGACCCCGAGATGGCGGTCAGTTTGATTCGTGTAGTGAACAGTCCTCTTTATCGGTCATCACAAAAAAATTACGACAGTAAAAGATGTTGTTGTCAGGCTGGGGCTGGAGAAGCTTAAACGATGGGTAGCGCTTATCGGTACAATTAATGCGACAAGCCGGCAGACGTCCCGAATTGTATTGGCTCGGGCGTTTGTATGTCAGGAGCTTGCCAGGCGCTCTGTTTCAGGAATTCCCGCAGACAGAGCGTTTCTTGCGGGACTGCTATCGGGATCAGACGCACTTTTTGGTGTGGACAAGAGCGCGTTCCTGAGCGAGCTGCACCTTTCTGATGATCTTTACGCCGCCGTTGTGTTTGGTGAGAACGAGCTTGGAAAACTTATCGCACTTGCATGCCGGGTAGAGCGGGCGGTGCACATGAAAATTGATCTGGAAAACCTTGATCGCAGGCTTTTGCGGCTTTATCTGAAGTCCGTAGAAAGGGTTCAGGCGCTTTTCAATCTCCTGTAATGCACCACACTCCCTCACTGCGCCGAACCAGCGCGAGTCAGCTTTTGGAACAGCTATGGCAAGTTGCGGAGGGGCATGTGTTTCTGGCGCAGCAAAATAGCCGCAACCAGGATGCAGTTGCGGCGTTAGATTTATTTCCCGGGATTACCGGGAAATCGTTTTGCTTACAGAAACAGACCAGTCGCTTTCAAGGCCGTTGGTATCTACGGTTTTGATTGCGAAGTACCAGGTGCCTTCGGTAAGACCTGCGACTTGATACTCCATCGCTTGGCCGTCTTCTACAACGATCTCGTGGGTCCGATCTTCAACGTTTTGTTCAGTACCGTACTTGACGATGTAGCTGTCAATTTCACCCATGGCCAGTGACTCTCCGTTCACGCGGGTTCCCGGTGCATTCCAGCTCATCTTGGCATTACCAATCACAGGCTCCGGCTCAGGGGTTGGCTCTGGGTCTGGAGTTGGAGCTGGTTCTGGTTCTGGTTCTGGCTCAGGTGTTGGTTCTGGCTGAGGAGCAGGCTCGGGTTCTGGCTGCGGCTCTGGTTCAGGTGTCGGCTCTGGCAGAGGCTCTGGTTCTGGCTGCGGCTCTGGCTCAGGTGTTGGTTCTGGCAGAGGATCAGGCTCTGGCTGCGGCTGCGGTTCTGGAGCTGGCATTATGGAAGCCAAGGTTTCTTCGAGGCTGACAATCGTTTGCGCCAGCACGCCCTTCGGAACACCTGCATCTTGCAGATAGTCGCTCAGGCGTTCAGCCTGCAAAAGGCCTGCTCCCACCAATAGCGCAACGTTCAATTCCGGATTGCTATCTGCGTTCAGCGGTAAGTCGCCATTTGCTCCAGAGATTTCATTGGCTGTATGGAGAACATCACCCAGCGTATTCCAGTCCTGGCCGTCTACCAGGCTTAAAAAGGCAGTGTTCAGCAAAGCTGTTTTCAACTCTGCAGCTTGGACGCTCTTCAAATCAGGTGCTGCGAGATCGATAGGCCTTATGGACAGGGCGCCATTTGCAAGGCCAAAACGCTCTTCCTGAGAGTGGAGGATTTCCGTGAACCTGGAGGCACTGATATCTTTCGACTTGATGAACTTTTCGAATGCCAGGGTAACCAGTGGTGTTAAAGCAACACCTTGGCTGGCACTTGAAGGAACTACAAGTGACTTCAATTCCAGATTGTTGCCAGGCTGGAACCAGCTGCCAAAGGCAACGGTTTTGTCTAATGGGGTAGTGCAGGTTGGCTGCACATCACACCGCATGAGAGTTTGTGTATCGGACTGTAAAACCACCTTCAGAGGCTGAGAAGCATAGATTTCAGGCACCGAAATCCGGAATCCGCCGAGCTCGTTTGTTCGGGTAGTTTCGCTTATTTGTACCCAGTCGCGCCCCATTGTTCCCTGCTCGTAATGCCAAATAGAGACGCGGCCGCCATCAATAGCGCCTTTGACTGCATATCCCTCTACCCAAAATTTTGTTTCAGTGGCTTCTTCAGGTGAAAGGCTACCGCCAGGTGTGGTCACTGGCACATCGGGTGATTGAGACAACGGGGCAGATGAATCGCCGCCGCCACAGGCTGTCAGCAGCGTACTAAGAGCGATGGTAAAGAGGCTCAATCGCGTGCTTGTAATGAAAGGCATTTTGCATCTCCGGGGGAATTTGGATGATGCAATCCTATCGAGCAAGCGTGTTAAATGGTGTAAAATATGGCGCTAATTGGTTACTTTTTGAGCCAAAAAATCGTCACCCAGGGGTTTCGGTGCTGGTTTTTGTGTGAGTGAACGCTGGCGCGCGGTCGCCATATTATGGCCGTTCGGGGCTCAAAGATAGTGCTGGCGCGCTTGTGCCGGACGACCAGAGAGGGTAAGGAATGCCTGAGAGGCGGTTCATCAGAAATGCATGAATTAGTAACACAAGTACACCTGCCATTAATACAGGTAGCTGGGAAGGGTTGGGCATAAGCCCCAAAGACACAATCAGTGCCGTGGCGCCTGCCGGCGGGTGGGCGACTTTCAGCAAAACCATCAGGCAGCTGGTTAAGCCGAGAGACACGGCTGCAGCACCAACCCGCGGTAAATCCACATGGCTAACGAAGGCCGAAGGCGCATCCTGTAAGCCGAACAAATACAGCGCCAGGAGCCCCATCAGAGCGCCAATTAAATGTCCGCACAGGGTGTTTCTGGGGGAGGCGGGTTGCGCCATGGGTACATAAAACAGAATAAAAGCAGTAGCGCCCAACGAAGGGAAGATAAAGGCTTCCTGGGTAACCAGTGCAATAAATGATACCAGGGCAATGCTCACCCCACCATTCACAAGGTTGAAGCCGGCCATCACAGTTCTTCGGCTATACCGGCTTGCCAGGCGCTCCAGATGAAATGCGCGTAAAACACCTGAAGCCAGTTGCCAGCGTAATCTTTCGTTCTTGATTCCCATGGTGCATCCATACACAAAAAGCGGGCTAGAATACGTCGCAGCAAGCAGTTTCGCAATTTTCCAATTGCTCTATGTCAAGTCCACTTTTTTGGTGCCTGAGTCACCACAGTCAATGCCTTGCAGTAATCTGGCGCTATGCTGTGCCGACGAGGTAATCCGGTATTAATTGGAACAAAGATGGTCATTTTGAGCGGATCAACATGGTCGTTGTCCATTGACAGGAATCAGTTGTGATCCACACCGCCAAGATAAGGTTTTACGCAGTATTCGGGCTGGCCTTCGCTTCGGTTATGATGCCCTGTTCAGCAGCGGCAGACGTCTTCGCGAACCCTGAGCTGGCACAGTGTGTCATGGAAAGCCCGTTACGGGAGGTTGGTGCAGGCCTTGATGCGCCTTCCGCACACTCGCCAGGTCAACCAGATCCGGTTGTCGTCCCTGCAGAATCCCGCAGCACCCCTTGTAGTGATAATCGAGCGTTCCGCTTTGGCAGTGGCCTGTCAGATATTACCGGCCCCGTGGCCCTGAAAAGCGGTGCTGGCTGGGAGGACACAGGCCAGGTTATGCATGGCCTGCACCAAAGGCAATATGCTCGGGCTTTTGCGGTGGAATCACCCTGCAATGGCAAGCGGATAATGTTCGTGTCGGCCGATATTGGCTTGATGTGGGGAAGCATTCGGGTTGGGGTGCTCAATGCCTTGGCGGCGAGACCGGAGTTGGCGAGCATATATACCGCCGACAACCTCATGCTTTCCGCCACCCACACCCACAATGGCCCTGCCGGCTATGCCCATCATGAAGCCGGGAACTCGCTGCACTTGGGTTTCGATTCGCTGGTTTACAACACCATAGTGAATGGGATTGCAGATGCCATCTCCCGTGCCCACCGCAACATTGAAGCCAATCCAGAACCCGCGCCTATTTCCATTGCTGAGGGCGAGCTGCTCAATACCAGCATCAACCGATCACGGCCTGCCTATGCCATGAATCCCGAGCAGGAACGGCGGCAGTACCTGAACGTAAAGGGCGAAGAGGTTAATGTAAACAAAACCATGGTGCAGCTGAATTTGCGCCGCGCTAATGGCAACTCGGTTGGGGTGATCAATTGGTTTGGTGTGCATCCGACGGTGATGGGGCCCGAGGTGCCTTATGTCAGCTCCGATATGAAGGGCTTCGCCTCCTTGGGCTTTGAAGAAATCATGGCCACGGAATACAGGGGCGATCCGGCCGCCGACAGTTTTGTGGCCGCCTTTGCCCAGGCCGATGAAGGTGATGTTTCCCCCAATATTTTCATCAACGAATTTCCTCACCCTGACCCCCGCCGTGGGGGCGGTGAAACGCCGATGGACTCCAATGCAATCTCCGGCACCAAGCAGCTGGCCAGAGCCTTGGAGCTTTGGCAGTCAGGTCAGCCGCTTACAGGTGGTGTGGACTACCGGTTGATGCATGTCCAGATGAACGAAGTGACAGTCACAGACCCGCAGGTACTGGCGAGCCTGCAGCATCCTCCTGAATTGGATACAGCGGTGAAGCAAACCTGCAATGCAGCGCTCGGCCTGTCTTTCCCCGCTGGTGCTGAAGATGGGCCTGGTCCCCTTAGCCGGGAAGGGCTTGCGTGCAGCACCTTGCCATCCACAGCGTCCAACGGCACGATTGATGTCGCCAGCGCTACTTTTCCTTTCAGTATTCTCAGTGAATTGTTGATGTGCAAAGCGCAGAAATTGCCAGGGCTGAAGTTGGATTGTCACGCTGAAAAGCCGGTGCTGATGTTCACGAATGCGGGTGAGGTATTCAGCGGGCTGTCCGGCACGCTGGGTAAGCTGTTCGGATTGACCCTCAATCTGGAACCTGCGGTGCAGCCATTTCAGGTGTTCCGTATTGGTAATCTGGCGTTGGTGGGCCTGCCGTGGGAACTGACTACCACCTCGGCCCGGCGTATACGGGCGATGGTACTGAAAGAGCTGGCGCCGGTGGGTGTCAACACGGTGGTCATCGCCGGCCTGTCGAATGGTTACAACCACTACCTGACCACTCGGGAAGAATACGCCAGCCAGCAATACGAAGGCGCGTCCACGGTATTTGGTCCCTGGAGTCTGGCCGCCGTTACTCAGGAATTGAGAAAGCTCACTGCCTCGATGGCGGAAGGGACGGCACTGCCAGAAGGACCGGCATATCCAGAGGTCACCCCGGTGTTGCGCAGGCTTCCCTACGTAGCGGGTGACCGCCCCGGCACGCAGGGTTTTGGCGCGGTGATCGAAGACGTCCCCGTCTCGGCGGCACCAGGAGATCAGATCGAAGCCCGGTTTCAGGCCAGCCACCCCCGCAACGACTTGATGCTTAACGACAGTTACGCGTTTGCTGAAAAGCTTGATGACGATGGCCGCTGGGCGGTGATTGCCAGCGATCGCCATCCGGACCTGCTGTACACATGGCACCCCGAGTATTTGCCGCCCATGCCTTTGGATTTGCCCTTCACCGGAGCCCCGGAAGCCACGGTTAGCTGGAAACTACCCCGTAATCTGGCTCCGGGCAGCTATCGCCTCAGAACCAAAGGTGTCGCCAGCCCTGGTGGAGCCTGGGAAGGCGTGAGTGGAACCGTGAAAGTAGAGGGTGTGCAAGCAAGTTGCCCATAGCAGGGGATGGAAGCCAACGAATCCTGTAGCATTGTCGAAGGTTGGTTCGTGGCACAGGGCGGACAGTATGCGTTGTTGACTGTAGACGGTGGGAAAGAATATGCGCTCAAGTAAAGCTCTATGGCTAACACTTTGTTTGCTCGTCACTACAGTGTTTGCCCAGGCGGCTGAGTCAAGGGAGTTGGTGTTCCTCAACTGGCAGGATTACATGGATCCTGAGATTCTTGTGGAGTTTGAGCAGCGCACGGGCATCGCGGTAAAGCAAAGCTATTTCGATTCCGATACCTCCAGAGACGAACTGCTGCTTGAAACGGAAGGCAAGGGCTTTGATGTGGTGCTCATTAATGGGGCGTCAATCCGAATTCTGGCCAAGCGCGGCTGGCTCGAACCTCTTGATGAATCCAGCATTCCCAACCTGGTGCATGTGGACCCACGCTGGCGCTCCGCGTTTGAAAAAGCCGAAGAGTATGGTGTGCCTTATTTCTGGGGAACACTCGGCATTGTCTACCGTAAAGATCTGGTTCCCTTCGAAGTGACAAGCTGGATGGACCTGTTGCAGCCAGTGGCAGAGTTGCGGGGCAAAATCGCCATGATCGGCGACAGCGCGGATATGATTGGCGTAGCGCTCAAGGCGCTGGGCTACTCGCTCAATAGCACTGACCGGCAAGAGCTGAAAGAGGCAGAGGCACTTCTGCATGCACAGGCACCGGCGGTCAAAACCTATCGTTACATTTCCCTGAATGAAGACTCTGCCCTGCTATCCGGCCAGATTGCCATGAGTATGATGTACAACGGCGACACTCGTATGTTGCAGGAGCACAGTGACAATGTTGCGTTTGTACTCCCAGAGGAAGGCAGCAATATCTGGACTGATTATTTAGGCGTTCTCAGAGCGTCTACCAGAAAAGCAGATGCCAAGCGATTCATTAATTTCCTCAATGAGCCCGAGATTGCCGCGCGGCTGGCCCGGTATGTCTATTATGCAACCCCGAATCAGGCTGCCGAAGCATTGCTTCCCGCGAGCTTCAGAGATGACCAGGTTATCTATCCAACAGGGGAGGCGCTGGACAACTCGGAAGCCTATAGCCGTCTACCGCCTCGTGCCAAAAAGAACCGTGCCGTTATCTATTCGCGCCTCGTCAACTGAGACTCAGATACGCCTATGCGTCTTCATGCCAAGGTTCTGCTAGTCGTCGTACCCTTAGCGGTAATTCCGCTAATGATTCTGGGCTGGCTGGCCTACGAACAGCTGCGCTCGACGGCGGTGGAACGTAGCTCAAGCCAGATGACGACACTAATGGATCAAATGGCGCGCAACTTTCAGGTGCATAGAGACGTTGCCAAAGCCAACGTGAAACTGTTTGCCGATGCCTCGCTGATGCGGGCCTATGCGCTAACGGAGGATGAGGAAGAACGATATGCATTGATGTTGCCTTCACTGCTTAAACTGTTCTCCAGTTATCTGCGTGCTTACCCCGATTACACGGAGATTCGATACCTGCTGCCCGATGGTTATGAAGATGCGCGTGTCGCCTTGGCGTCGGCGTCAAATTTTGGCGAAGAGGAGGGGGATACACCGTTCTTTCAGAAACTTAGCCAGTTTGAGGGTGAGACGTTTGTGTGGGTTACCCCTACCCCTGGTAGCAGTGCGGTATCTCTGCAAATTGCGCGGCCCATGCGGCTAATCGACCCAACCACCCAGGACCCGCTCAACAGCAAGCCGACACTGCGCGGTTATCTGGTCGTCACCATGGGGCTGGGCTTCATGGTGGAGCAAATGGCTGCCAGCAGGATTGGCGAAGACGGCCACACCCTTATTATCAATGACGATGGCACGATTTTGTTCCATCAGGACCGCTCCCGTTTGGGTCAAAAAATACCTGAGTCCCTGTTGAGCAGGATCTCCGGAACGGAAAATAGTGAGCAGCTTGTGCCGGCGTCCTACCAGCAGGAAGCGAGTCTTCTGGCAACCCGGCGATTGCACGAAGGCTTGCTGATGATTGGCGTGCTGCCGGAGCGGGAATTGCTCAAAGAAAGTCAGCAGCTGGGGACAACGGTTGCCTGGATCATACTTGGCACCGTGGTGTTGATGATTGTCGGGCTGTTTATATCCATGAATTTGCTTATGGTTCGCCCATTGCAAACCCTGATGAGAGCCATACGCGAGATAGGCCATGGAAATCTCTCGCCAAAGATTGCGCTGTCCTCCAGAGACGAGTTAGGCCAGCTGGTGCAGAGCTTTCAGGAGATGGCTGGCAATCTGGACACCTCTCGCACCAGAATCGAGCGGCTGGCCTATCACGACAGTTTGACGGGCTTGCCCAACCGGTTCCGAGCCCACGAGACGCTGCGCCGCATGATTTCCCTCGCCCGCCGGGAAGACGGAAAAATGGCCGTGTTGTTTCTGGATCTCGATAACTTCAAGCGGGTTAACGACTCCCTGGGCCATCAAGTGGGTGATCTACTGCTCAAGGAAACGGCCGCTCGTCTCACATCGGTACTTAGGATGGAAGATGTGGTACACCCGGAAGTACCCCAGAACACGTCGGGCATCCTCGCCCGCCTGGGTGGCGACGAGTTCGTTATCCTGCTGCCCAAAGTTGATAGCTCCCAGGACGCGGCAAAGGTTGCTTCACGTATCCTTGATGCCCTGAAAGCGCCGTTCCACTTTGGGCATGAGGAGATTTACAGTAGCAGTAGTATCGGAATCTCCCTGTTTCCGGATGACGGCACCGGGGTGGACGATCTGATAAAACGCGCTGATGCCGCTATGTATCAGGCCAAGGAGCAGGGCCGTAATAATTTTCAATTTTATTCCGCTACCTACAACCGTGCGGCGCTGGAACATATCTCCCTGGAAGCCGGTTTAAGGCGAGCGTTGAGCAATGACGAGTTGGAGCTGTATTACCAGCCCCTGGTACAAGCCAGCACCGGTAAAGTTGTTGGACTGGAAGCCTTGCTGCGCTGGAATGATCCCCGGGAAGGTGCCATCGCCCCGGACAGATTTATTCCGGTCGCTGAGGATAGCGGTTTGATTCTGCCTCTGGGTGAGTGGGTTATACGTGAGGCCGGGCGCCAGTTAAGTGTTTGGCAAGCCGCAGGACTCAGCAATGCCTGTGTATCCGTCAACGTATCTGCTATACAGCTCCAACGGCAGGATCTTGTAGCGATTGTTGATGATGTGCTGGAAGAGAATGGACTGAATCCCTGGCAGCTTGAGCTCGAAATCACCGAAACCGCACTGATGAAGATCCGGCCAGAAGTGATTGGTTATCTGGATAAGATGCGCCAAAAAGGTGTGACTATTTCGCTGGATGATTTTGGTACCGGGTACTCGTCCTTGAGCCTCCTTCAGGAATTGCCCATCAGCAAGCTGAAGATCGATAAAAGCTTTGTACGGGATATGCTGGCGGACCCGAAAGACGCAGCCATCGTCTCAGCAGTACTTTTTATTGCCAAAAGCCTTGGCCTGAGTTCAACCGCCGAGGGCGTGGAAACGTCGGAACAGGCGGCCTATCTTGCCAGTGAAGGGTGCGACCAGCTACAGGGTTACCTGCTAAGCCGGCCGTTGCCGGCAGCAGAAATGACGCGGTTTTTGAAGAGCAGAAAGGCATTGGATCTACTCAAATTAACCTTGCAGGTGTCATGACCCCATCGGATGATAAACCGCATGGGGACACCCTGGTCAGTCAGCCAGAATCACTCCGTAAACCTCGGCCAGTAAGTTGCCATCCAACAGTGACAACAGCTTGTTTTCTGAAGTGATGACTCCTGCCCATTGCTGGTTCCAGTTGCCTGAGCAGCCATAAGTGATCAGGGTGCCGTTGTGACGAGCATAGTCGACGCACTTGCCATTGCCTTCGTTACGCAAAAGCTGAGTGTCAGGGGTGTAGGTCCACCGCTGTGCAGCATTGTCCTGCTGGCAGAGTGCCAACTCCAGACGTTCGCCTGAGGGGGTCAGGCATTGCCAGGGCGTTGCCACAGGGTGGATGCGATTTTTGAGATCCATAACCCAGTGGCTGGCATTGGCAATGTCAGCCGGCACAGTGGTCACGGCAATATATTTGGCATCCACAAGGTTTGTGTCGAAATACACATTGTTCCCTTGAATAACGTCGCCAGTCAGCAGTAAATCGTCTATTGATTCAATCAATCCGCTGGCGGTCAGTGATTGCATCAATCGGTATTTGGTTTCCTCTGAAGACAGGTTTTCAAGCCGTGCCTTGGCAATGATAACCGCAATCTCAGTGGTCAGCTCCTGGTCGCGTTTGATCTTTTGAAGCAGTCGCCATGCTGGGCCAGACAGCCCACCCTTTAACTCCCGCTCAGTGTAACTGGCTACCTGGACTGCAAGATCACCGCTCAATGTATTGAAGCTGGCAGGGTCCATAGCGTTCAGCTTATCTTCAATTTCGGCTATTTCCTTCGTGCGCAACTGGTGATGTCCTGCTTCCTGACCAACGATCGCTACGGGTGGGAGCTCAGGTATTTCCCCGCTAAAAGAAGTTTCCGTGAGTTTCTCATCGGTGCCATTACGCCGGCAATAAAGGCTGGCGCTGGTTGGCTTGAAGTCCGCTCGCAAATTGAAATGGAGTTGGTTGATGCTGTTCTGACTATGCCGAGAGGAAGCAACGCTGATGTGCTTTTGCTCGCCCTTGCGATTATTGACCTCTACCCAGCACTGATTGGCTGAGGAATTGAGGTCAGGTTCTGGCAGGTCGAACAGGTTCCCGTAGTTGCCGTGGAACACCGGATAGATGACGGCGTTGGTGCCATCAGGATCATAGCCGCCCAGAATAGTCGCAACCGCCACACCCACGGCCACAGGCGCAGGATGTGAGCTGGCGTGATTCTCAAATTGGCCGGTGGTTGTATTCCATTTTTTGTAGCCGTCCGGGTAGCTTGTATCTGGAATGGGGAGACTGGCCAGATCGTTTTGAATGATTCTGGCGGTATAGCCCGTGTAGTGAGTGTAAACAGAGAAAGGCCCACCATCAGAGCCGCCTGACATGGCGTCCCGCTTGTAGTTGTACGCACCTTCATCGTTCAGGCCAAACAGGTTGGCGCGCATCCGGTTGCGGTGCGCAATGTATCCCCAGCCGCTGTCAGCATGGTGGACAGCCCAGCGCCCATCATCGGTCAGACCTCGGCCGGGATAGTGGCCGAGGCCATAAGCGTGGCCCCACTCATGGCTGGCTTCGTTGCCTCGGGAGTCGTAAAGCGTTCCGATACCGTTACCACCACTGAGGCCGTGACCAACGCGCCCGTTCGTGTACATGCCCCAGGCATGGTGATTGGTTATCTGTTTGAATACATGAGGGTGCTGTTGATTCATGTTATTGCTGGTGTAACCGAAGTTGGCCATGTTTATGCCAACGCTGACCTGCGATTTACCAACGTTCTCGCGCATGTCACCGCTGTAAACATTACCTTCAACCTGACTGCTACCATCAATGTCTTTGTCGTATATGGTACCCGAGCGGATGATTACGCGGTTGAGTACGGCATCTGCGTAGCTACCCATAACGAGTTTCGAGACAGGCAGGGTCTGGAAATAATCTGTAGCGGCCAGCACAGGATCCCGAAGTGTGTAGTGCCCATTGCTTTGACCGGGTTCGGTCAGCATGCCCAAACGGATGCTCTGGAAAACAATCCGGGAGGCTTCGCCAATGTCGATATCAGCAGCAGGTAAGTAGCCGGAAACTCTGCTTTCTACGTCTTTATCAACTATAAACTCAAGAGATAAACCGTTTTTTACGGTATCCCAGGGCAGGTTCACGGACCATGCCTTAGTGGAGTACTGAATGGGTTGAGCGCCCGCAACGTCGGATTTCGGCAAGTCGTTAGGGTGTGCCATTGGTAGCGTCAGCAAGGGTTGGCCATTCACACTTACTTCGGCATGCATGGTAATCGGCTCAATACCGTTATTGGGGACAAACAGGAGCAGGGTATCCCGCAGTGCCGTTAACCGGGGCATGTATTTGCTTTTGGTCTCATCGGTCGTGTTGCGTTCAAAATTATTGGCGGGCGCAACAGAGTGGGACTGTACAAATTGAACTTCGCCTTCTAGTTCGCCCCCTGAAAGGTCGTTTCTTGGCTCTCGCGGGTTGCCATCAAAATCCTTGGCGTAGAAATCCAGTGCGGGCGGGCTGAGAAAAGCGCCAGCGTGTTCCACCTTGATGGTGTCCATGAGGATCAAGCGATGGGAGTCATTGGATGCTGCGATTGAAAGCTCGACCTGCGCCGATGCATGCTCCGGGCCGGGGGTGCCGGAAATGATTCCGGTTCTTGCATCAACGGACGCCCAGTCCGGGAGGTTGTATCCGCTATATCGTACGTTTCCCGGTAGCGCCTCATGTTTTGGCTGATACTGATAACTGACCATAGAGATAGCATCAGGAAAGCTGACTGAGTGCCGGGATTCGGTGATTGTTTTGCTTGAGGAACTTCCCCCGCAGCCTGAAAGTAAAATGGCGGTTAACCCGAGTGCTGCAGCACCTCTGAAATACATCCTGAATCCCTTATCGCGGTTTTGGTGGTGTACTTTTCTTAATTGCGGGGATTCTGCTTAATTTACCGACTGTTACAAACAGCCAGATTGTTGTAGAAGTGTAAAAATGTGGGGAGCGTCACCTTTGCGCTCCCCTTTGTCAGTGTTGGCCAGTCGGTGTTACCTGGTTTTTCTGAACAGATCCAGTTCAATGTCGTAGCTGGGCTCTGATTTCCGAAACAGGTATTCCCCGTTGCGGATGGATGCCAGTACATCCGCTCGCTGGCGAACGGCTTCAAACGAGCTGGTGGCATCCAGCACCAGAAAGTTCGCCGGTTTGCCCACATCCAGGCCGTACTGGTCTTCAACGTTCAGGGTTTTTGCACCGTTGAAGGTGATCAGGTCCAGACAGGTATCGAGTTGATCCATCGACATGGTTTGGGCCATGTGAATGCCGTTATCCAGAATGTTCATCAGGTTTCCGTTGCCTACCGGATACCAGGGGTCGTTGATGGAATCCTGGCCGAAGCAGACGTTAATGTTGCTCTCCCAGAACTCTTTTACTCGCGTCATGCCTCGGCGTTTCGGGTAGGTGTCTTGCCTGCCTTGCAGGTAGGCATTCTCAGTGGGCAGGGCAATGAAGTTCAGACCTGATTTCTGGAACAGTCTCATCATGCGAAATGCGTAGGCGTTGTCGGCCGAACCGAAGGAGCAGGTATGGCTGGCCGCGGTACGAGTGCCTATGTCTTCGGTCATGGCCAGGGCGTTCAGAAGTTCAACAAAACGACTCATCACATCGTCTGTTTCGTCGCAGTGTACGTCGATAAGCTTGTCGTATTTGATGGCCAGCTCAACGGTGCGGTGAATGGATTTCTCGCCGATTTCACGGGCCCACTCGAAGTGGGGAATGCTGCCTACGCAGTCGGCGCCCATCTTCAACGCTTCTTCCACCAATTCGTCACCGCCTTTGTAGGCATACATCCCTTCCTGGGGAAAGGCGACGATCTGAATGGTGACGTTATCCTTAAGTTGTTCACGAACCTCCAGCATGGCTTTTAGCCCGGTGAGATTCGGGTCGCATACATCGATGTGGGTGCGGATGAACTGCACACCTTTTGAGACTTCTTCCTGGATGCCTTTTAGCGCACGTTCTTTTGCATCTTCGAACGATTGGTTCTTTTTCACATCGTGCCAGCGAGCTATGCCCTCGAACAGCGTGCCAGTGTTGTTTTTGGCCCCCTTGCTGCCGCCGGTGTAGACGTAGTCGAGGTGAAGGTGGGCATCTACATAAGGAGGCACAACGAGGCGGCCTTTCAGGTCGATTGTTTCCTCAGCCGGGGGGAGGTCGGTTCCAAGTGCTCGAATAACGCCATTTTCCACGAGGATTTCGGTGGCATCGCTGTTGCGGTATATGTTCGCATTAATAAATTTCTTCATAAAAACGTCCTCATGTAATGGGTCGCTGAAAGCTCACACTCATATTGTAACGAAAAAGGCCCTACGCTCTCGCGTAAGGCCTTTAAAATACTGAACACACTTTGGATTATGAGCTCGTGCTGCCTGTGGGTCAGGCTGTGGTTGGCTTTGACCTGGAAGCTTCTTCTATAAGCTGCTGTACCCGCTCTTGCGTTTTGCCCAGTGCACTGGAGAGTTCTTCACTCAAAAACTTTATGCCGAGGTTCAGGTGCCTGCGGTCTGTCATGCTCAGCGGGTTTTCCTCTTGCATCACGCTTAGGCCTTTAACCATCTCGGCATAACCGTAGGGGTCGCCTTTATCGATAGCGGCCTGGTTAGCGGTTGACCGGGTTTTCCACTGTTCGCTTAACTTTCCTTGCCAGCTCTTCACATGCTTGATGATCTTCTTCGCTTCCTGAGCACTCATGGGGAAGCGAATGTTGCTTGGGAGATCATTGGCGCGCACCAGCCAGGTGAGGTCGTCACGTTCGAAATAAAGTTTTACGAACTTGGTTTTGTCCTCGCCAGAGAAACTCTTTTTAAGAATGGATTCAACGATTCCGATGCCATGACCGGGGTGAAAAATACGATCGCCTTGATTAATAGTGATAATATTCTCCTTGTTTTACTAAGAAAATGTTCCTTTTAAAAAATAACTATAATCAGCATGTTACGCTATTTCTGCACAAAAATCAAACAGCCGGTTTTGTTGCCTGAAAGTCAAAGTTCTCTCGGTGCCCTTGCGAAGGCAAATGATAACAATTAGCATTCACGAATATTGTTGATGTTTACTCGAGGGGGAGCGTTGTGGGCGCTGGTATATCTGTTCCGTTTTTTGCACAGCTACAAGGGCTGTTGGTTACTGGCGGCCCGGTGGTGTGGATTCTGGCGGTGTTTTCTGTAGTTGCCATGACCATAATTCTGGTCAAAATGTGGCAATTCATGCTGGTGCGTGCGGAGAGTACTGCTGATGTGGACGCTGCGCTAAGCCTTTGGAAAAAGGGTGACCGCAGGAAGGCAATGAAGGCCCTGAATGTGCAGCGGCCCATTTCATCGGTTGTGGCTATGGCAATGCAAGGGCAGCTCAACACCACTGACGATGGCATCCTGCGTGAAGAAGTTGAGCGAGTGGCGACGGGGTACCTGAACGACCTGCGTAGCTTCTTCCGCCCTCTTGAGATGATTGGTTCACTTAGCCCGCTGCTGGGCTTGCTCGGTACGGTCATGGGAATGATCGTGGCGTTCCAGCAAATGGAAGCCGCTGGCAATCAGGTAGATCCTTCCGTGCTTTCTGGTGGTATCTGGCAAGCGTTGCTGACAACCGCCGTTGGCCTCTCGGTAGCCATACCTGTTGTTGCCGTGCACTCCTGGCTTGAGCGCAAGGTTGAGCGGGTATCTGCAACTATGAGCGATGCGGTCACAAGGGTTTTTACCTGCTCGCCCACGCTGCCGCCGTTTGAGACCGCGGCATCATCGGAGGCGCTGCGGAATGCAGCTTGATGCCTCACCGGTAAGGCGGGCCAAAGGCATCAGCCTGACACCGTTGATTGATGTGGTCTTCATTCTGCTGTTGTTTTTTATGCTGTCATCCACGTTTATTACTTGGCGGCAGCTGGATGTTGCATCGCCTGCCGACAGTAATTCCGCGCCACCGAAAGACATACAGCTGATTCGCCTAACCTCTAATCAGGGTCATTTTGAGCTGGAGGGGCGGGTCTACAGGGACCCCAGTCGCGATGAGCTGGCTGAATTGGTGTCGGCTAAACCCGATGCGGTGTTTGCTATTCAGGCTGATGCAGGTCTTCACACGCAGGCGCTTATCACCCTGCTGGATCGCTTGAAGAATGCTGGCGCTGCCCACGTGTCGCTTGCAGAGGGGCCGAAGTGAGGCTCTCGGCAACCGCCCCGAAAAAGGATCTGGCTTCGGATGATAACCTGGTGCCATTGATCAACATTGTATTTTTGATGCTGATTTTCTTCATGGTCGCCGGGCAAATCACTGCCTCTGATGCGGTGATGGTTCAAGCTCCCGAATCTCTTACAGCAGCTCAAGGAAAAGAGCACTCAGCGACGGTTTTGGTTGCGGCTGATGGTTCTATGTACCTGGATAACACCGAGGTGTCTCCGGATCTCCTGGTAGAAAAGCTCGGAAGCCTACTGGATGAAGCGGAAACCGTTGATGGAGTTTCTGTATTGGTTAAAGCCGATGCCATGTTACCGGTTGAGGTATTGCAGGAAGTGCTGCACCACATCAAAAAGGCCGGGCTGTTAAAGGTGGCTCTGCTAACCCGCCAAGGTGACGCTGAATGATTGCAAGGCGTCACTGGCTCGGTGCAGCGGTATTGACGCTGGCACTTCATTTGTTGGTGCTTGCGGCGTTTGCGCGCACAGCCACCCTTCCGGAAGGGGCTGAGTCTCCGGGGGAGGCGGGTGTTGAGGTCGATCTCGGTATGTTGGGTGATCTGGGTGTCGAGGCCGAAACCCAGGAGGCCGCTCCAGCCCCTGTCGAGCCACCCAAACCGATCCCGGCACCTCCCAAACCGGAGCCGGTAGTAAGCGAGCCGGAACAGCCCAGGCAAACAGCAGAGGTGAGCGTAGAAGAATCTCCAAAGCCTGAGCCAGAACCAGAATCAGAACCGGAGCCGGAGCCGGAGCCTGAACCAGAGCCGGAACCAGAACCAGAACCCAAGCCTGTGGTTCCGGAGCCTCCCATAACAACGACGTCTAGTCAGACGTTGCCGGACACCGAAGCAACCAAGGATGCCGCTGCTCCGGCGCGCAAGGCTGGCAGTGGCGAAAGCAGCGCCAGTGCCTCTGGAGGCAACCCCGGTGTCCGAAGTTCCTATCTGGCCGTGGTTGCAGCCAAGCTTGCCCGTGCTAAACGCTATCCACGATCCTCCCGCCTGCGGCGTCAGGAAGGGGTAGTCGGGCTCAGCTTCACCCTTGATCGCCAAGGGCGCATTGTGGAATCCAGTATTACCACGCCGTCCGGTTACCCTGAGCTGGATAAAGCGGTCATCCGTATGCTTGAAAACGCGGCCCCCCTGCCGGCCTTTCCGGATGATCTCGACCAGAACACCCTGAGCGTGTCCATTCCCGTGGCGTTCAAACTCAGCGATCGCCGATAGATACCATAGCCAGGCCCCTTTTTTCTTCCCTGCATAAAAGTCCTTGTTTTTTGTTGACAGAAATCAAAATCTAAACAAGAATGCTTCTCGTTATTGTTTGGGTGGCTGTTGTTGGCCTGCCCACTTGAGAGGAGTGGAAGTGAGTGAGTGCTGCATGCGGGAAGAATCGTTCGACACTGCCTTTGTTCTCTATGGCTGTACTTACTCTGAGTGTTTGCGGGCAGGCGGCAGCAGACACCGCGCCACAATCCTCCTACTACCTGGATGAAATCGTCGTTACCGGTACCCGCTCCAACCGCATGCTCAGTGACACCCCCGTGCGGACTGAAGTTGTAACAGACCGGGAATTGGAAAAAACCCACGCCAGAAACGTCGCAGAGGCGATCGAGAACGTTGCCGGAGTGCAGCTGCGGAACATTCATGGCAAGGCCGGGAAGGAAGTCTGGCTTCAGGGTGTCGGTGCTGATCGGGTGCTGGTGCTGGTAGACGGGTTGCCACTCACGGCCACAACCGGCTCGTCGGTGGATGTAAGCCAGCTGGCACTGCTGGATGTAAAGCGGATTGAAGTGGTGAAGGGCGCGGGCTCTGCACAATACGGTAGTGCGGCCATCGGCGGTGTCGTCAACGTTATTACCCGCGATCTTGAGCCGGGCGTCCGGGGTGAGGTTACCCTGGATGGTGGCAGTTATGGCGAGCAAAACCCCAGTGGCGACCGTGCTGATTTTGGTCGCTACGGTGCACGAGCCAATATCGACATGGGCAGTGAACATCTGCGGCTTCGTCTGAGTGGATCGCACCAGAAATCCAATGGTATTGATCCGGAGCCCTCTACCTGGGCGAGGCCAGGAGATGAATACGATCGCAACCAGTTCAATACCCGGCTGGAGTGGCTGCCGGAGAGCGATCACAAGTTGTTTGCTGAAGCCGGTTATTTTGATGAGGCCTCCGGCTCCCGGTTCTTGAACGAAAAAGCCGGCACTGTTGTCAAACAAGGAAAGGAAGAGTCGGTCGAGCGCTGGCGCACGGTGCTGGGTGGCGAGCATGTTGTGAGTGAAACGCAGGCTGTTTTCTGGAATTTGCTGCGGGAAGAACTCACAGACAATACCTATAAGTATTCAACCTTTGGCCAGTTTGATCATCGCGATGCGAATCAAGTGTTGTCCCAGGCATCGGCTCACAGTGAATTCGCCATGGGTGAGAGTCATCTGCTCATGGTGGGTGCCGATTTCCGCCATGAAACCCTGGAACAAACGATTGATGGCCAGATGGAACTGGATGGCGGCAAACGTTCGCGCAACAGCAAGGAAATCTGGTTTCAGGATACCTGGATGCCCTCGAGCCGTTGGGAGTGGGTCGCCGGAATCCGCGGTCAGCAGGACTCCGATTTCGGCGACCATTATGCCCCCAAGCTAAACACCCGCTATGAATTGACGCCAGATAGCCCCGCCAGCCAATACCTCCGTGCAAGCTGGAGTGGCGGCTATCGAGTGCCCAACCTGAAAGAGCGTCATTACCGATTCGACCACAGCCAGCTTGGCTATGTGGTTGAAGGCAACCCGGACCTGTTACCAGAAACGTCGCAAAACCTGCAGCTCGGTTGGGGTGTCAATTACCTGAACACCGGCTGGTTTGAGGTTAATGCCTTTCAGAACCTGATCGATGATCTGATCCAGACCCAATTTGATGCTGACGCAACCGCTGCCCGTGGTGATGGCGTGGATGTGTATCGGTACGCCAACGTTGATAAGGCGCGCACCCGTGGAGTGGAAACCACGGCTGGCTGGCAGTTCTCCCCTGGCTGGGAAGTGACCGCTGGCTACACCTATACCCAGGCAGAAGACCGGGCCACTGGCCTTGAGTTACCCAATCGGCCGCAGCACCAAGCGCGGCTTGGCCTGGATGGGCCAGGAGGCATCCCCGGGCTGAACTGGTCGGTGCGGGTGCGCAACCAGAGTTCGGAGTACGTGGATACAGACGAAACCAAAAAGTCCCCGGGGTACACCACGGTGGATCTGAAACTGAATCAGACCTTTAGCGACAACCTGCAACTGTTTGCCGGTGTCGACAACCTCACCAATAAACAGCGTGACTTCGACGATGTCGATGATTTCGGCCCGGTGGCAGGACGATTTGTGTACATGGGCGTGACGCTTGGTTTTGGAAACTAACGATCGATCAACAAGGAGAAAGTGCATGAGTGGTATTTACCGGGGGCTCGGGTTGGCAACAGCAGTGGTATTGCTGGCTGGTTGTGGCGGCAGTGATAACAGTCTTGGCGGGTCAGATGAGACTGATGGCAGCGCACAAACAAAGCGCCAGGTGGTGGATGCGAAATCTTATAGCCAGGCCACCTACCTGAATTTGAACACTGGCGCGACCATGCAAATGACGGTGGAAGAAGCGCAAGGCCGAACCGACTGGCACCTGTCATTCAAACGCGACACGGTGCAGGTGAATGGCGGCGCCTCGGGGGCCGGCAATGTGGCTGGGGCTGTTGCTAACTCCCAGGGCAAGTTTTATGACAATGCAGGCGAACCCAACTTCAATCTTCTGGTGAATGCCACGGCATCATCAGAGGAAGAGGCCTTATTGGCGGAGTATCCAGAGCCGGGCAGCAGGGACTGGGTTAGTGATTCAATCACCAACAGCTTTGGCAGTGATTGGTACAGCTACAACCCTGACGGCGGAATCATGAACGCCAATTCGGACAATGGTTGGTTGGTGCGGTCAGCGGAAGGCAATAGCTACGCCCGTATGCGAATGATCGAAATGGATTTTCCTACCCGCACGGGTGAGGGCATCAAGAGTTTTACAGTGGCCTTCGATGTTCAGGTTCCAGGTACCGACACTTTCACTCAAACGGCGACGTTTACCGGGTCGATCGGCGCGGCTGGAGGCGAAAGCTGCTTTGATTTTGATGCGGGCTCTTCGGTGGACTGTGAAACCTCTGCAAGTTGGGACGTAAAGCTGGGCTTCGCTGGCCGCGATATCTACCTGAGAAGTAACAGTGGCACCTCGGGTGATGGCGACGGTGGAGTATTCGGGCCCTTTGAATGGACCGTTCTGGAAGGCTACCTCAGCGCCACCATAGCGCCTGCTTCAGGCGAGGATCTGAAAAGCCGATACGCCGCGGACACAACAAGTGGCGTGTTCAAGGCCACAAGCTGGTACGCCTACGACCAGGCGGGTGGCCATCTGCTTCGTCCCAATTTCCGCGTGTACCTGATCGATACCGACTCCACCGATCCTGAAGCGTCTGTTTATGCCGTTCAAATTGTTGGCTATTACGGCGACGACGGTGTTTCAGGACAGCCCATCGTTCGTTGGACTAACGCATCACTAACCGCAGCAGAGTAAATATTATGAACGCAACCATAGAAGCCCCTGAGGTTCAGTCAGAAATTTCGCTAAAAGACCGCTGGCAGCTGCTGATGTCTGAGCAGCCAAATTTGCGGATTCGCAATGCTGCGGCTTTGCTCGGCGTTAGTGAAATGGAGCTGATGATGTGTCGTGAAGAAGGCGCACTTACGCCTCTGACGAATGATTTTGGTGCACTGATAACGGAGCTGGAATCTGTTGGCGAAGTTATGATGCTCGCCCGCAATGATGAAATGGTGCATGAGATTACCGGCCACCTGAAAGGGTTCAAGGTAACCGGCGGTGGTTCCATGGGCCTGTCCGTTGGTGAAATGGATCTGCGGGTGTTCTTCCGCAGCTGGGCCTTTGGTTTTCAGGTGGTTGAAGAGGTGCGTTCCGGCACACGCCATAGCCTGCAGTTTTTTGATGCCAGCGGGCGAGCTATCCAGAAGGTGTATAAAACTGCAGGCACAGATGCCGAAGCCTGGGATGCATTGGTCGCAAAATACCAGGCCGATCAGCCTGTAACGCCGGAGTTGAAATCCGCCCCCTCGCCGGAGCCGCGTGTGGACCCTGCCAGTGTGGACGTGTCAGCCCTGCAGCAGGATTGGGCAACACTGAAAGATGTGCACCATTTCCACGCCATGCTCAAACGCAACAAAGTCGACCGCCTGACTGCGGTTGAGTTGGTTGGCCCTGCCTACACCCGAAAGCTCATGGGCAGTACGGACTCGATTGAGTCGCCGCTGGATGAGCTGTTGCTGCAGGTAAAAACCAACCAGTGCCCGATTATGGTGTTTGTGGGTAACCCCGGCATCGTGCAAATCTGGACAGGTCAGGTGGATAACATTCGCCGGGTAGGCGAGTGGATGAATGTGCTGGACCCGGGGTTCAACCTGCATGCAAAGACCGGCGATGTGACAGATTGGTGGACCGTGAAGCGGCCTTCTGTGGACGGCACCATAACTTCATTGGAAGGCTATAACGCAAACGGTGAAATCGTACTTACTGTCTTCGGAAAGCGTAAGCCTGGCCAGACAGAATCAGCAGACTGGCAGGCCGAAGTGAGAGTTCTGGAGGCAAAGCTATGCGGTTGATAGGCATTTTGCTGACAACCCTGCTGGCACTTCCGGCTTATGCCGGAAGTGCCGGTGAAGCAGACGCTGGCAGTTCACGCATTGTCAGTGCCGACGGCGCGGTGACGGAGATCTTGTTTGCGCTTGGAGTGGAGGATCAGCTGGTGGGCGTTGATACCACCAGTAAATATCCGGCTGCAGCAAATCAACTGCCCAAGGTGGGCTATCTGCGTGCTTTACCCTTTGAAGGCGTGTTGTCGCTAAACCCGGATCAGCTGATCACCACGGAAGAAGCAGAGCCAGAGCAAACCTTGCAGCGGCTTGAACAGGTAGGAGTGAAGGTGACTCGACTACCCGTTGCCCAAAGCCCGGAACAGACGCTGCAGCGGATTACCGCTATCGGCGAGCTGGTGAACCGGGAAGCTGAGGCCGCAAAGCTTGTCAGCGACCTGCAAAGGGTATTTGACGGTATTGATAAGAAAGTGGCTGCGAGGGAATGGGCACCCAGCGTATTGATATTGTTAGCCGCAGGTAATCATGGTGTCTCATTCGGCGGCAGCCACACTGGTGCTGATGCCTTGCTTGATAGTATCGGTGCCACCAACGCAGTCAGTGATATTCGAGGCTATAAACCGGCGAGTCGCGAAGCGATCATCAGCGCCAATCCTGATGCCATTATTGTGGCGGAGACTGCTCCCGGGCAGTTCCGAATTACAGACTGGCCGGAGCTGGCACAACTGCCCGCCTGGAAAAACGGCCACCGCTATGTGGGTGACAGCATGTTGCTGCTGAGTTTTGGGCCACGGCTGGCAGAGGCCATGCTGGCCATTGATCAGATTCTCCCGGAAGGGCCGCGGCCAGAGAACACCTTCGCCAGCAATCATGGCGACTGATACGGCGCGGCGAGTTCCAGCTGGCGCCACCTTCGGGGTTCTGGCTGCGTTGGCTGTTCTGGCGGCTCTGTTTTCTTTGACCAACGGTGCTTATCCGTTAGGCGCTAAAGATGTGCTGAATCTGCTGGTGGAACCGGCTCTTGCAAAGCCCGCCACCCAGATGGTGTTTTTCGAGGTTCGCATGCCCCGCTTGGTTTTAGGGTTTCTCACCGGTGCTGTGCTGGCCGTTTCGGGAACTCTGCTGCAGGGGTTGTTTCGCAATCCGCTGGCAGACCCGGGATTAATCGGGGTTTCTGGTGGTGCCGCATTGGCCGCGGTGTCGGTGATTGTTCTTGGGGGCAGTTGGCTGTCTGGTTGGGCGTTGCTCACCGGCCGTTGGGCTTTGCCGCTGGCGGCGTTTCTGGGGTCGGTAGTTACAACCCTGTTGGCCTGGCGCGTTGCCAGTCGCTCTGGTGGAGTGGCTGTGGCAACTCTGCTGCTGGCAGGTATAGCCATTAATGCAGTGGCCGGTGCCTTAACAGGCCTGCTGACCTTCTACGCCGATGATGGGGAGTTGCGGTCGTTGACCTTTTGGAGCATGGGCAGTCTTGGCCGTGCCAGCTGGGAAGACATTCGCATCGCTGGCCCCTGGATGCTGGTGGCTCTGCTGCTGGCACCCCTGTTGGCCAAGCCTCTTGATGCTTTCGCACTCGGGGAATCGGTAGCGGGTCATCTCGGGTTTTCGGTGCAGTGGGTAAAGCGGGCGACGGTTTTGCTGTCTGCACTGGGTACGGGCGCTGCGGTGGCGGTAACCGGCCTTATCGGGTTCGTTGGGTTGGTGGTGCCGCACCTGTTACGACAAATTGTCGGCGCTGGGCACAGGGTATTGATCCCCGCCAGTGGACTGGCAGGCGGTGTGTTACTGGTGGCGGCAGACAGCTTGGCGCGGGTGGTTGTGGCGCCGGCGGAACTGCCCATTGGTTTGATGATGTCGCTGTTAGGCGGGCCATTCTTTTTGGTACTGCTTATGAGAATGCGCATTGGCGCATAGGGAGCTGGCACCATGAAAGTTTTAAGGGCTAAGCAGTTAGGGCTGACCATAGGGCGAAGCCGAATACTGCAAGATGTGTCACTCACCGTCGAACCGGGTGAGCTGGTTGCGTTGCTCGGCCCTAACGGTGCCGGCAAGTCATCATTGTTGAAAACGCTGGCGGGAGAGTTGGCATTTGGGCAGGGCACCATTGAACTGTTCGGCCGCTCAATTCAGCAATGGAAAGGCGCTGAGCTTGCCCGCCAACGGGCGGTGATGCCCCAACGGGTGGATGTGAGCTTCCCATTCACGGTTCGTGAAATAGTGGCATTGGGATGCTCGGGCCTAGCTGCCGCAGAGCGCAATGAACTGATTGATTACCTGCTGCAGCGATTGGGCATTGGCAATATGGCCGGCCGTTTGGTGCCAACCTTGTCTGGAGGTGAGCAGCAGCGGGTGCAGCTCGCCAGAGTGTTGGCGCAAATCTGGCACACAAACGGGCCACGGCTATTGCTGCTGGATGAATGTACCTCGGCGCTGGATCCTGCTCAACAGCAAACCGTATTCAGCCTGCTGCGGGAGCTGGCGAAAGATCAGGGGTATAGCGTCGTAGCGGTGATACATGATCTGAACGTAGCGTCATGCTACGCCGACCGCCTGGTGATGATGGCGGCAGGGCGCATAGTAGAAAATGGCGCAGCAAATACCATTCTGGAGCCGGGGTTGCTGGACAAGGTGTTTGGTTTAAAGGCGCGAGTGCTGGCCTTGCCAGAGGGCTACCCTATGGTGATTCCGCAGGCATAGTACGGCCGATTGGCGCGCCAAGCCTGCATGTTCATATTAGCCGTTACGCCAGCTGTTGGCGCCAGCGGTTTTCAATGGTGTCCAATTCGGCCGGGCCGTAGCAGGCCTGGTCATGGGCGCCGTAGTAAGCCCATAGTTGATCGCCAAAATCGTAGTGCCACCATTCACTGGGCAGGTTGGTGAAACCCTGCTGTTTCATGGTGTTGAATAGCAAGCGGCGGTGATCCCGTGCTTTCTTCTGCTGCGACGTGAGGGTTTCGAGTTGCTCGAAATAATCGCTGTGGGAAGCCGGTAGTGCTTCATCAAACAACGTACCCATATCCAACGGCAAACCATCAGCATCGCAGAGCGTCACATCCACTGCACCGCCGGTAAGGTGCGGGCTTGGGGCTGTCGGTTCGCGGCTTGGAACCGAGACAAACTCCCTTGTTCTCTCAAGTAGTGCTGCTTCGTCCAGGTCGGGTTGCTGATGCTGAATGGCCTCATGCAGGGTGTCGAACAAGTACTGTTGCACCCGCCATGGGCGCCAGCCGTCCAGAACGATGATGCCGATCCCTTCGGGCAGACTGCGCGCCGCAGCGAGTAGTGCCCGGTACACACCTTCACGAACAAAGCATTCCTGTATCGCACCGGGTATGCCCATTCGGGCGTAGGCAGGAAATACCTTTATGGGTGCAGGAGCCAGGCTCATTGGCACCAGGCTCTCACCGTTATCTTCAATCGACACGGAGCGCAGAGTTTCCCAGCTGGGAGCCGGGTAGCTGGGGATGGGCGTCAAATCACTCAATAACGTAGTTAAAGGCATTGTCTTATCCAAACTGGGTAGGGAGCCACAGCGTCAGCGGTGGGAACAGAATTAATAGAATGAGTACCGCAACAGCCGTCAGCACAAAGGGCCAGATGGTTCTGAACAGCGAGACTATCTCAAGCCGGCTGACCGCCGCTGCGACGAAAACGCAGGCGCCTAGCGGTGGTGTTATCAGCGCAATGGTGATGTTCAGCGTGATGATGACACCCAGATGAACCGGGTCTATGCCGGCCATCATGGCCACGGGCACAAAGATTGGCGTAAGCAGCATCAGCGCCGACACTTCTTCCATAAACATGCCCGTGAAGAAGGTGATAAGGCTCAGCAGCAATAGAATGATCACACCATTGTCGACATAAGGTGCGAGCAGAGACACAAACTGCGCAGGAACCTGAGCGTAGGAGAGAAGCCAGCTAATGGTGGCAGAGGCTGCCATGATCAGGAAAATCGCAGAGGTCAGGCGTGCTGTATCAACGACCGCTTTCCAGCACTCCTGTAAACGTAGCCCGCCAAGCACGAAACCACACAAAGCCACATACAGAGCTGTGAGCGCCCCGGATTCGGTCGGAGTTACAAAGCCAAACACTATGCCTGCAACGATAATGAACGGTGCAATCAGAGCGGGCAGCGCACCAATAAATGCGACTCCAAGTTGGCCGAAGGAAGGTAGCTTTCCGCTTTTGGGCAGCTTCTTGCGCCAGGCATACCAGGCGTTCATGCCCATAAAAGCCACGCCCAGCAGCAAGCCAGGCACAACGCCCGCCAGAAACAGATCACCCACTGAAATGTTTGTCAGTGAGGCATAAAGAATCATGAAAATGCTGGGTGGAATGATCGGGCCTATGAGCGAGCTGCCTGCGGTCAAACCGGCGGCAAAGGCCCTTGAGTAGCCTTCTTTCTCCATGGCTGGAACTAACAGAGAGCCCAGTGCCGATGTGTCGGCCACGGCAGAACCGTTGATACCTGCAAAGAAGATGCTCGAAACCACGTTAACGTGGCCCATGCCGCCCCGTAAGTGCCCAACCAGCAGTCGAGCCAACCCCATCAAACGCTCGGTCAAGCCACTCACGTTCATCAGGTTGCCGGCGAAGATAAACAATGGAATCGCCATCAGGGAGAATACGTTGATCCCGCTAAAGAACTGCTGCGGCATCATCCGTGGAATCATCGACGGATCAACAAATAGGAAGCCTACAATTGCCGTTGTAATCAGAGCGATGAACAAAGGCAGTCCAAGTAAAACGTGGACAAGAAAAACGGCCAACATGGTGAGGATCATAGCTGGTCCTCTATGGTCTTGAGGGGGGCAGGCCCATACAGCAGTGCATGCCAGGCCAGCAGTAAAAAGCCGAGAGGTAATGACATCAGAGGGACTGTTCGGCTAATGCCGAGCCCGGATGTGGTGAACATGTTGACCGACAACGCATAGCGATAGCTGGCCCACGCTGCTCCCAGGGCAACAAACAAAGTAAGCAGCCATTGGTAGACAACCAGCACTCGTGCGATTGGTGCGGGTAGCAGCTTTTCCAGCAGGCCAACACGCATGTGGCCACCTTCAGCCCAAACCGCGCCAGCCCCGAGCATAACGGTGCCTATGATCAAAAAGCGTGAGAGCTCATCTGTCCAGATAGGCGCACCACCAGCAATGTAGCGTGCAAAAACCCCAAACAGAATGGCTGCGACATTAAGGGATAACAAAGCTCCCGCCAGAGTCAGGGTAGACGGGCAGCTTATAGCCAACAGGCGATAACGAAGCTTGGTGAGCATTGCAGCGTTCCAGTATGCGCAGAAAGATAAAGGGCTGGCGAAACCAGCCCTCTGTCGTGGTAAAGAAAAGGCGTGGTTTAGCGTTTCATGCCCGCATCTTCCAGAGCCATATCAATCCAGCGCTGCTCAATACCGCGCTCTTTGAGCCATTTCAGGTAGGCGGGCTGGCCAATGTTCTGGAACTCGGCCAGGTCTTTTTCAGAAGGACGAATAACTTCCATGCCTTGCTCTTCCAGGAAGGTGATGCGCTTTTCAACTTGTGCTTCATTGAGCTCCCTGGCGTTGCGGTTGGCCTCGGCGACGGCTTCCATAAAGGCGCTGCGAATATCCTCATCCCAGCCTTCGATCATCTTGCTGTTGCCCACAAGGAACTGATCGGAGTACTGAATATTCGCAAGGGTCAGGTACTTCTGAACTTCATGAAGACTGCCCAGGGCGATGTACATGGGCGGGTTCATTTGGCCGTCAGCTACTCTGGTACGCAGAGCCATATAGGTTTCTGTCCAGGGGATAGGCGTGCCGGACGCACCAAATGCTTCATAAAGTGCTACCTGGCTTGGGTCCATGGCGCGGAAGCGCAAACCTTCAAAGTCAGCAGGACGGCTGATGGGCCTTTTGTTGTTGGTGAAGGCCAGAAAACCGCCTTCTTCAACAACAGCCAGCATATCGATGCCAGCACGCTCTTTCAGGGCAGCGCTTACTTCCTGCCAATACTTGCCTTCATCAAAGAATGTACGTGCGGCAGCAAAATCTTCGAACAGGAACGGGATGGCGCTGACAAAAATCTCATCTACCAGAGGCGAGACACCCGCAAAGGATGCGATGTTGAGCGACGGCGTGCTCATGGTTTGCTCCATGCGCTCCTGCTCTTCGCCCAGCATGCTGTTGGGGTACAGCGTCAGCTTTAGCTGGTCATTGGTTTTTTCTTCGACCAGCTCTTTCAGGTTCGTGGCAAAAACGTGAACAGCGTTCTTTTCCAGATCTGGTGCGCCGTTGTAGCTCAGGTTAATTGTGGTTGCTGCGAGGGCGTTGCCAGCCATCAAGGCAGAGCCAAGCAGGCAAGCTGAGATCAGGCGCTTGGGTGAAAAGAGTTTAGTCATCATATTTAATTTCCTGTTTTATTGTCATTAGTTGCTGGGCACCAAACACGAACCCACAGGTGCTTCAAGGATGCCAGTTAGTAGGCTATGTGTTGAAGTGTTGACTATGCAATACCTAAAGTGTGGACTTTATTGCAACAGTCTAGGGGCGTCAGCGGAGAAAAAACGCATTCCTTTTTGCAAATGGTCGATACACGCGGCTGCCGCAATCGTTAACTCCTGGCTTCTGAGGCTGACAATCTGGGCGCGAGTATCGTTCATAATCGGGTATTGCATGGGTAGAGGAATGATTTCTCCTCGCATTATTTCATCCATGACGGTGAGTTCTGGCATAAACGTAACGCCGATCCCTGAACGGACAAAATTCTTCAAAACAGAGACGGAATTTGTATGAAGGCGGGCCTCAAGGTGCACATGTTCCTGGTGAGCTGCCATATTCACCATCTGCCGCATACCAAAGGGGTTGTCCATAAGTGCCAGTGGCCACCCTTTCAGATCGTTGAGTGTTACGGGGCGGTTCAGCTCCGTTAGCGGGTGGTCTGGAGGCACAATCAGATCGAGTGGCTGGCGGGTTTCCACATGGCAGAAAAACTGCGGATCTGCCGGTGGCGCATAGAGTAGTGCTATGTCGACCTCACGATCTTTGAGAAGCGACATGGCTTCGTTAACGCCGGCCATGCGGATTTCAACATTGATCCCCGAGAACTCCGACATAAAAGTGCCTAGCGGGGCGGCAATCAAATCTGCGACAAAGCCTTCCCCCACGGCTATTCGAACTTCGCCTTTGGCCAGGTTTTGCAGAGCCATCAGTTGGGAAAGTACAGCCTCTTCGGAAGCTCTCTGGGAATGAAAGTGGTGAACAAGTAGCTGCCCTGCAGCAGTTGCCCGCATACCACGCCCGTGCCGTTCACACAGGCGCGTGTCCAGCTCTTCTTCCAGAGCTTTTATCTGGCGGCTAACAGCGGAGGCGTCGACATTCAGATGGGCGGCTGCGCGCCGTAAGGAGCCGCGGCGAATGACCTCGTTCAGGTAGGCAAGTGCACGTTGGTTAAGCATATAAAACGCCGGTTGGTGGGGCAGTGCGTAATGAACTATCTTTACGGGCTTGGTGCAAACAGCCATTCGGTTGATGTAGAAGAGGGTAGGTAAACATGAGTAAAAAGCCAAGCATGCTGATTGTTGGCGCCGGAGCGATTGGTAGCTTCTACGGTGCCATTCTCAAGAAAGCCGGATGCGCTGTGAGCGTTGTGGTGCGTTCAGATTATGAAGCGATCAAAGAGCATGGCATTCGAATCGAAAGCCCGCTCGGTGACCTGTCCTTCGCGCCTGATCATGTCTATCGGTCTGGCGACATGCCAGAAACCTATCCCGACTTCCTGATTCTCTGTGTGAAAGTGCTTCCCGGCGTAGACAGGGCAGCCATGATTGCTCCCTGGATGGGTGAGAATACTCGCCTGGTACTGATTGAAAACGGGCTGGATATTGAACAAGAGTTGGTGGATGCCTACCCGTATAACCCGCTCATAAGTTGTCTGGCGTTTGCGGCGGTAAGCCGGGTGGATTCCGGAATAGTCGAGCACAAGGCCTTTGGAAAGCTGGTGTTTGGGCGTTACCCGCAAGGCATTGATGGGGGCTGCCAGATACTTGCTGCATTGTTTCGGGATGGCGGGATCAATGTTGAACTGACTGAACGCGTAGTGGGCGAGCGTTGGCGGAAATGTCTCTGGAATACTCCGTTTAACCCCCTGTCGGTCATCGCCAATGGTGCGGACACGCGAACCCTGGTGGACACAGATGGAGGCGAAGAGCTAATGCGGGCAATGATGCGCGAGGTGATGGAGGTAGCGGCGGCCGACGGCTACCCCATGGGCGAGTCGTTGATCGACAAGAATATCGCGAGTACCCGTAAGATGCCCGCGTACAAGAACAGTATGGCGCTGGACTACCTGAACGGTCGCCCGATCGAACGGGACGCTGTGCTTGGCAGTGTGGTGGCCATAGCCAAGCGCCATGGTATTGCAGTGCCACACCTGAACACGGTGCTGGTCACTTTGAAAATGCGTGCTGCCCTCGAAGGGCGAGCTTAAACAGCTATCCTCGCAACATGAAATTTACTTTTATTCAGTTGCTGGACGAGCTCAGTTTCCGAGATTGCCGTTATTAATGGCTGGGAGAAACCTTGCCCGTTGCAGATTGCGCTGAAGAGCGAAAGATTGCACTCAGCTTTGCAGGCAGCGCGCTAATTAGCTCTGCCATGTATTCGCTGCGCTCTTTTTTGGCCAGTTCTACAGCCTGACTGATTTCTGTAATGCTGGGAATGTGTGATGCTTGAGTGTTCATAAGGATGGTCTCCTGAGTTTTCACCACATACTTGTTGAGCTAACGCCTTCTGGCAAGCAGTACCTGGTGTCTGTGAAGCATGCGCTGAACGAAATTGAAGTGGCGACTCACAGGCTCACGGCCAGCAAGGAAACGAATGTGGTCCAGATCAGCGTCGCGCCCAACTTCCTGACGCGCTGGCTTATGCCCCGTATGTCTCGTTTCAGAGAGATGTTTCCGGATATTGAGTTACGGATAAGTGCCTCGGTTGGATTGCTCGATTTCAATCAGTCGAGTACTGATATGGCGGTCTACTACGGCAATGGTGAGTGGGACGACATTGAGGTCTACTTCCTGCAAAAAGTAATGCTTGTACCTGTGTGTAGCCCCAAACTCCTGGAAGGAAAACACCCTTTGCTGGAGCCGGCCGATTTGCGACATCACACATTGATTTATGTCAGCACCCGCATGTGGGAGTGGGAGAACTGGTTTCAGGTGGCCAGTTCGGAATACATTACGCCAAAAGACAGCCTTCAATTGTCGAGCAGCCAATTGACCACTGCCGCAGCGCAAGAAAATCTTGGCGTTGCACTTGCTGATCTCACATTGACCTCAAGAGAGATCAGTTCCGGGAGTTTGGTGGTGCCCTTTAATATCCCACTCGACACCCGGAAGGCCTTCTACCTTGTTCATCAGAAGCATCGCCCTTTAATGGCGGCTATGAAAGCGTTTAAAGAGTGGTTGATTGCCGAGATCCAGGCGCCGGATGTCTATGGGATAGGGGCGTGAGCTGGGTGTGTTCAGCTGGTTTTAAAGCTGTGCTGCCCATCTTCAGCGCCCTCTGACCACTACTCTAGAAACTACCTTCAAACCTTGCAACAAGGCCCCTGCCAGGGGACAGGATTTCTCCATCAGTAAGGTGTTCCCGGTAGCGCTTGTCCAGCAGGTTGTTGCCTTCCAGTGTTACCTTCAAACTGCTCAGATCACCGGTTGAGCCAAAATCCCACCCCAGTGATATATCTATTGTTGCATAGCGGTGTTTTTCAAGATAGTTGACACTGTTTCTGTGTTTAAGCCGCGTCTTTTTCTACGGCGCATTTTTCCGGATTCAGTGTCGTTGGCCCAACGGGCTCGCAATTTCTGACCTGGCGACTT
>NZ_VCGZ01000029.1:0-2355 GCF_016597775.1 Marinobacter sp. 1-3A | reverse complement strand
GTAACCGTCCGGTAAACCCATCTTGAGCCAGGCGCTGCGGCCGTCAGGATAGTGTCCACTTATTTTTAAGTGGACACTTAACATGACCAACATAAGCGTAACCAAGCCCTACCAAAAACGTCGTCGTTACTCTAAAGAGCTGAAGGCTCGTATCGTCGCCGAATGTTTGAAGCCCGGGGCGTCTGTTTCCCGGATTTCGCTGGATAACGGTCTCAACGCCAACATGGTCCGGCGCTGGATGAGCGAAGCGCGAAGGGCGGCTAAAACACTGGAAACACCTGGATTCGTTCCGGTCCGTCTGCCAGCAGTGGCCTCTGCACCGAGCAACCAATCCGTTTCAGACAAGCGTAGCACCATCCGCATCAAGATTCCCCGCGCCGGTGGTGCGGTTGTGGTGGAGTGGCCTGCGGAGCAGGCCCATCAGTGTGCGGCTTTGCTTCGGGATCTGTTGGGATGATCCGCATTGATGAGATCTGGCTGGCCACCGAACCGCTGGATATGCGGGCCGGACCCGACAAGGCCCTGGAGCGGGTTATTCAGGTATTCGGTTCGGCCAAACCCCATTGCGCCTACCTGTTCGCCAACAAGCGAGGCAATCGGATGAAGGTGCTGATCCATGATGGCCTGGGCATCTGGTTGTGTGCCCGCCGGCTGAACCGGGGTAAATTCCACTGGGGCGAAACCTGGCGCGGTGACCAACTGCGCCTGACCGAGGAACAGTTGTCTGCCTTGGTTCAGGGCCTGCCCTGGCAGAGCATTGGCGCGGAGGGCGTCATCTGCATCCTGTAATCACAAGTGCTGTGATGCCGCTATAGCCAGAACCGCGAATCGCCTGCCGAACAGGGACTTGGCATACTAGGCGGCATGACTCAGCGCCCCGATATCAACCAACTCTCAGCCGATCAGCTCCGTGCTCTGGCGACGGAACTGATGGACTCCCTGGACGCCAAGGATCAAGCCTTGGGCCGGAAGGAGCGGGAGTTGGTGCGCCGCAATGCCATCATCGAGAAGCTGACCCACGAAGTCGCCATCCTCAAACGTCACAAGTTCGCCCGCCGCAGTGAGCAACTCGATGCCGTTCAGGGCAAGCTCCTGGACGAGCTGATCGACAGTGACCTGGCCGCCATCGAAGCCGAGCTGGACCAGGCGATGACTGAGGAGCAGAAGGCCGCTCGACCCAAGCAGAAGCCTAAGCGCACCCCGCTGCCACCGGAGCTGCCCCGTACCCTGATCCACCATGAACCGGTCAATACCCAGTGCCAGTGCGGCTGCCAGCTCAAGCGTATTGGCGAGGACGTGAGCGAAAAGCTGGATTACGTCCCGGGCGAGTTCACCGTGGAGCGGCACATCCGGGGCAAGTGGGCCTGCGAGCAGTGCGAGACCTTGATCCAGGCACCGGTACCACCGCAGGTGATCGACAAGGGCATCCCCACCGCCGGCCTGCTGGCTCAGGTGTTGGTGGCCAAGTACGCGGACCACCTGCCACTGTACCGTCAGGAACGCATCTTCGGCCGTGCTGGCCTGGAAATACCCCGTTCCACACTCGCCGAATGGGTCGGTGCCTGCGGTGTGCAGTTGCAGCCCCTGGCAGATGCGTTGAGAAACGCCTTGCTGGAACACAACGTTCTGCACGCCGATGAAACGCCGGTCAGCATGTTGGCTCCGGGTAAGAAGAAAACCCATAAGGCCTACGTCTGGGCTTACTGCACCACACCGTTCTCGGACCTGAAAGCCACCGTTTACGACTTCGCCCCAAGCCGGGCGGGTGAACACGCCCGCACCTTCCTGGGTGACTGGCAGGGCAAGCTGGTCTGTGACGATTACGCCGGCTACAAGGCCGGGTTCGGCAACGGCATCACCGAAATCGGCTGTATGGCACACGCCCGACGCAAGTTCTACGACCTGCACGAGGCCAACAAGAGCGAGCTGGCTGCGAAGGCTCTGGAATACATCGGCGGCCTCTACGAGATCGAACGGGAAACCAAAGACCTGCCGCCGGATAAGCGGCTGGAAATCCGACAAACCAAAGCCAAACCGCTTGCTGATGCACTACAGCAATGGATGCAGGCGCATCGTCAGAAAGTGCCGGATGGCTCCGGCACGGCCAAAGCACTGGATTACAGTCTCAAACGTTGGGCAGCGCTGACGCGATACCTGGACGATGGTGCGGTGCCCATCGACAACAACTGGGTGGAAAACCAGATCCGGCCCTGGGCATTAGGCCCCAGCTACCGGAGATGGTGGACGGATTCCGTATGACACTGCGGCTGCATGGGTACGTGGAGAAGGAATCCTTCACCCACCCCTACACCTTTGTGGCGGCACAGACCGGCCTGGACGAGAAGACGGTGCGCG
>NZ_VCGZ01000028.1:0-2831 GCF_016597775.1 Marinobacter sp. 1-3A | reverse complement strand
AGCGTTAGCTGGGTAGTGCGTTGTGCCTTTTGGTTGGCTCGGTGGTATTGGCCTTGGCCGTAAACTGGTAGCAAATCCGTCAATTCCGGTGGTTTGCCAAGGCCGTCGGAACCCGCGTCGAGTGGGTAGCCAAAATAAGCCAGCGGCGTTGGCATAAAGGTTAGTGTTTGCCGGAACCAGGTGTCCGTCGAAACTTGGTTCCTTGCTTACCTGCTAATCTGAAGTTCAGGTTCACTTTCCGCATCAGTGCGGGTGTTTTTAATCGGAGTGCATCGTCCAGAGCTTGTGCACAAAGCAACGGAGCAGGCGGTCATGCTGGTTGCCAAGGATCTGGGTATGTCGCCCGCCGGTGCTTCTCAGCTAACCAGTCGCTGTAGTACGTTCCCGGCCCGAGGGCCGTCCACCGGACGCCACTGACGTGGCGCCGCTAAGCTTCGCGTTAGGGATAAGTAGATGAAGAGAATTATTGGTGTATTTTTTCTAATAGTTTCGAACTATGCTTTCGCTACCGATTGGAAAAATAGCTCGGATATTGAAAAGCTCTTTATTGATGCAGAGGTGCGAGGAACCTTTGTTCTATACGACGTAGAAGAAGATACAATCATCGGATTCGACCGGCAGCGCGCGGAAACTCGGTTTATTCCTGCATCAACTTACAAGGTACCACACACACTTATAGGTCTCGCTGAGAACGCGGTTGAGAATGTAGACCAGGTTTTGCCATACGGCGGAGAAGAACAGCCCTTTTCCTCGTGGGAGAAAGACATGTCTCTTCGCGACGCCATACCAATTTCAAACGTGCCCGTTTACCAAGGGCTTGCTCGGCGAATCACGCTTGACCGTATGGCTAAAAATCTTGCACTAATAGGGTATGGTAACAATCAGGTAGGCACCGTCGTAGACAAATTTTGGCTGGAAGGGCCATTGACCATTTCTGCGGTGGAGCAAACAGTCTTTCTAGCGGATTTAGCTCAGAACAAGCTGCCATACACCACCAAAATTCAGGACCAAGTACGTGAGATAACACGTCTTGAAAATGGCGACAATTGGGCACTGCACGGTAAGACTGGTTGGACAGATACGCCTGATCCCGATATCGGATGGTGGGTCGGGTGGGTGGTAAAGCAAGGAAAAGTCTATAGCTTTGCTTTGAATATCGACATATTGAAAGCCTCCGATGCTAAAAAGCGTGTGGAGTTGGGCCGAAAAAGTCTTACCACTTTAGGTATATTATGAGAGTTGTCCCTAACAAAAACAGTCAAGGCGACGCCAAAAAACGGCGCGCTTGCTGTTGGCGTTAAAAGGTAAGGATAAACCTCATGGATGAGTTGGTAGTTGTAGTGTTGGATGCTCTAATCGGCGGTGTGGTGCTGTGGCTAGCCGCAAAGATTACCTATGTGGATTTAGCTCTGAGTGAGACGGTAATTGCAGCGGGAGGAGCTGCGGCCGTTGCTTTGGTGCCTACGGCTGGTTGGGTGCTATCACTTATCGTGCTATTTGTTCTTCTCAAAAAGTTCAGCAGGGCAAACATTTGGCCAGACATCATCCTGATGGTTATTGTCAGTAGGCTGGTATCGTTTGTTGCCTTGGCGGCTCTGGGTGGCCTGCGATAGCTTTTAACAAGTCGCTGTAGTACGTTCCCGGCCCGAGGGCCGTCCACCGGACGCCACTGTCGTGGCGCCGCTAAGCTCAGCGTTGAGGCTGTAGAAAAACCCCGAAATCGCGCCTCGGTTTGATAGGATTGAGCAAACAGACAAGGAGCCGTCAGATGCCCAAAGCCAAGCCCCGCTTCAGGCCCTATAGCCACGACCAGGACACTATTCTCGTGGTGAATTATAAAGAGCAGCTTCAGCCCGGCACCTTCGAACATGCCGTGCACTACCTGATTCAGCACAAGCTCGACCTGTCGGTTTTTTATCCCCGTTATCGCAACAAGGACACAGGCCGTCGGGCCTACGATCCGGCCATTCTGCTGCCCGTTATTCTGTTTGCCTATTCCCGCGGTATCACCTCCAGCCGGGAGATCCAGTGGTGCTGCGAGACCAACGTTATTTTCAAAGCGCTGTCCTGCGACACGGTGCCCCATTTCACGACCTTGGCCAAGTTCGTCAGCAGCCATGCTGATGAGATTGAGGAACTGTTCGAACAGGTACTGCTGGTCTGTGATGAACAGGGCTTGCTGGGCCACGAACTGTTTGCCATCGACGGCTGCAAGATGTCCTCCAATGCCGCCAAGGAATGGTCCGGCACCTTTAAAGAGCTGGAGGCGAAACGCCAGAAACTCAAACGACTCATCCGCCACCACCTGAAAGAACACCACGAACGGGATGAGGCGGAAACCGAGGCCGAACTGGACCGGGATATCCGCCGTGCGAAGACGGTTCTCTCTCTGGACGAGTCCTTGCAGAAAGTAGACCGTTTCCTAAAGACGAGCAGCCCAAGGATGGGCCAGGGGAAACGGCGCAAGGAAGTGAAGAGCAACATCACCGATAACGAAAGCGCCAAGATGACCACCAGCAAGGGCACAATTCAGGGCTATAACGGCGTGGCCACGGTGGACAAGAAACACCAGATCATCATCGATGCCCAAGCCTTCGGCGAAGGTCAGGAACACCACACTTTAAAGCCGGTGTTGGAAAGTGTGGAAGCCCGCTTCAAAAAGCTCGGCATTGCAGACAGCATCTATCAACAAGGTACCGTTGTCACTGCGGACACCGGCTTCGCCAATGAAGCCAACATGAAGTACCTGCACGAAAGGCAGATCAACGGTTACATCCCGGACAATCGCTTCCGCAGCAGGGATCCAAAGTTCCAGAACCAAAAAGACAAAT
>NZ_VCGZ01000027.1:0-2937 GCF_016597775.1 Marinobacter sp. 1-3A | reverse complement strand
TGGAGCCGGTGTTCGGCAATATTGGCACCAACAAGCGGTTGAACCGCTTCAGTCTCAGGGGCAAAAAGAAGGTGCAAGGTCAGTGGCGATTGTTCTGCATGGTGCACAATATTGAGAAGCTGGCTAATTATGGGCGGATGGCGGCATGACCGGGGGAGCAAGCCCTCCCGAAATACCCCTTAGGCACAAGGTTACGGGCGCCTGAACACTGAAATACCGGGATTGAGGGCTGTAAAGGGCAATCAATCCGAAAACTGGAAGTTGCTGGGCGAACTGACCGGCTAAAAAAACGAGATCGCAGGCGGTGGAATACTCGCTCGTTTTTGGGTTTTTCTACAGCCTCGTTATGTATAAAATCGAACGGTAATTTCTTATGAGGGAATTCTAGATGAGTTATGACGTTATAAGGCTTGCAGCTGACAAGCTCACCTACCGGGAAAAACTGAAGCTTTCCCAATATTTGATTCAAGCGGCAATAAAGGAAGAGGAAGACCTGAATCCTACCGCGAGAAATATATCAGCGCCGAAGATTGAGAAATCGGAACCGAGAAGTAAGACTGAAACGCCTAACGATTTGGATGTTATTTCGTACGTTAAGGAGAGGCTAGTCAAGTCAAAGCCCTCAAAGAAGCAATCATTAATAAACTTCATTGCCGCGATGTTCCAGTTTCAAGGCGGCATAGAGGAAAGCAAAATCGATACGATTATTAGAAGGCTTGAGAAAGATGGGGTCTTAACCATCTCCGGCGCTAGAGTCATTTATACATAACAAGTGCAGGCACGGCGACGCCTACTACATTGCGCCTTTGGCTTCATTTCGTAGGCGCGCATGCTGCAGGCGTTATGTGTTACTGCCAAGGAGTAGGTTGTTTTGCCTGAGTTGAAAACAATTGGCCTTTTCCTCGTTACCGCATTTGCAGAAATTGTCGGCTGTTATCTGCCTTACCTCTGGCTTCGCGAGGGCAAAACTATTTGGCTTTTGGTGCCTGGTGCATTGAGTCTTGCAGCATTCGCCTGGCTGCTTTCATTGCATCCGACAGCCGCTGGTAGGGTCTATGCTGCTTACGGTGGCGTTTATATTTTCATGGCAATACTTTGGCTGTGGGCAGTAGATGGCATCCGTCCAACTGCTTGGGACTTGGTAGGCTCAGCCGTTGCGCTGGTAGGTATGGCAATCATCATGTTTGCGCCGCGCACCACATAACCAGTGCATTAAATTCGTTCCGGCCCGATGGGCCTCCACCGGACGCCCTAGTCGGGCGCCGTTTATGCAGGCGTTAGCTGGTGTGGCTTTGGTTCCTTTCGGGAGGCTCTGTGCCAGTGGCCTTGGCTGAAAGTTGGGAGCAAAACCGGCAACATGGTTTAGTTGCCAAGGCCGTCCGAATTCGCAGTCTTGCTGGCAGTTCAATCGTTCAGCGGTGTTGTTAGTAACATGGGCATTTGGGTCGTGGGGCTGTCCGCCGGTAAACGGTTCCTTGCTTACCTGCTAATCTGGCGTTCAGGTTCGTTCACCGCATCGTTGACGGTGATTTATTCAAAGTGCCGCAGCGGGTTTGGGTGCAAGGGCAGCGGTGTAGGCTGCGATGTTAGTTGCCAGAGATCGGGCTTCATTGATGCCCCCAGCTAACAAGTCGCTGTAGTACGTTCCCGGCCTGAAGGCCGTCCACCGGACGCCCTTGTCAGGGCGCCGCTAAGCTTCAGCGTTAACCCTTGTGACCAGCATCTTGCAAAACTCCGTCAATGACGTATATTGACTGTCATGTTTACCATCATCGAAACCCCTACATTTGAAGCAGATGCCAGAAAAATCTGGACTGAGGAAGAGCGAAGCGCTTTCTTTGCCTGGCTTGCGGCAAGTCCGGAAATTGGTGACCCCATTCCGGGTAGCGGCGGATGTAGAAAGGTTCGTTGGTCGGTAGCGGGTTCAGGGAAGCGCGGTGGGGTGCGAGTCATTTACTTCACCAAGTTGGCAAATGGTGAGATCTGGTTATTGGTGATCTACAAGAAAGCCGTCAGGGGCAATATACCCGCTCATATCCTGAAGTCGATTCGTGAGGTATTGGAAAATGAGTGACGAGACACTAAGTGCTGAGGAGCTTGGCAACAAGTTGCTTCAGTCTGTTAAAGAAATGAAAGCGGGCAAAACTGCACGAGTCAGTCGTGTTGAGCCTAACGAGGTGGCAGAGGCTCGAGGCAAAACCGGACTGACTCAGGTCGAGTTTGCTGAGGTACTGCATATTTCCGCGCGAACCCTGCAGGAGTGGGAGCAAGGTCGACGTGAACCCTCTGGTCCAGCAAAAGCGCTCATTGAGATTGCTTCCCGTCATCCCGAGGTCATTCGAGAAGGCCTCGAGCTACGGGGTTAACAAGCGGCTGTTGTCGGACGCGCCTACGCTGCGCTCCGGCACGCCGCAAAGCCGGGCGTTATAACTTCGAGGGGTGAGGCAATGAGGTTGACGAGAAATAGTTGGTTTTTAGTGGGGGCTGCAGTCCTAGTCTCTTTCCCTGTGGTGTCAGATATTTTTGTGCCAAGTCCATCCTGCTTCCAGCCGAGTAAACCATACCAGTTCAATTCCCAGTGGGAGGTAGATAACTTTTATCAAGAAGTTGAGGATTACAAAGCATGTATTTCCGACTTTGTTGAAGAACAGACTGACGCGGCCAGAAACCATCAGCAAGCTGCAAGTGACGCAATCGATGCATGGAATCGTTTCGTCTCCTACGAGTTAAATTGATAGTGATTATAACAAGGCCAGTCACGGCGCGCATACTACATTGCGGCTTCGCCTCCATTCCGTAGCCGCGCATGCTGGCTGGCGTTGAGGCTGTAGAAAAACCCCAAATCCGACTGATTTTGGTAGCATTGAGCAAACAGACAAGGAGCCGTCGGCATGCCTCGCTTCAAGCACTACAACTATGACCAGGACACCATGGTCG
>NZ_VCGZ01000026.1:0-3372 GCF_016597775.1 Marinobacter sp. 1-3A | reverse complement strand
GGGTATACGGATTTAATGGTTGATGGGGCACCTTCACCCCATCAATCTGATACCACCCTCAGATGGTTGATAGATCGACTCCGTAGTTGAGTTCCTCTGCGAAGTCCGGCAGTCCGTAACCGATGGTTTTCTTGTAGAAAGGAGAGACCTTCGCAGTCGGTGCCTTCTTCTTGTGCTTCGTGGTGTAGAGCATTCGTGCCCGCATCACCTCGAAGGAGTAACCGCGCCCTTCACGGTTCTTGTCCTTGGCCAGTCGGTTGATGGACTCCGTGTAAGCGTTGGTGACGGGCATGTCCGTCTCGAAGTAGGTCATGGTCTCTTCGCGCCAGTTTCCCACTGCCCTGACCAGATCGCTCCAGACTTCCTTTTGGCCCTTCGGGATGGTGGCTATCCACTCGTCCAGGGCGGCTTCTGCCTGGAGCCGTGTGGTGGCGTCCCAGATGCCGTAGAAGCGCTCCTTGTGCTCGTAGGCGGCCAGCAGTTGCGGGAACGCGCCTGTCCAGGTCTCCATGATGAGGCGCTCCCGGTCTGAGACTTCGTGAGCGCGTTTCAGCAGGATTTTCCGGTCTCCCTTGAGAGTCCGGCTCTTGGACGGTTTCAGCTCCTTTCTGAGGCCCTTGCGCACTCTCTCTAGGGCATCGTTGGCCATGCGCACCACATGGAACTTATCGACCACGATACGGGCCTGGGGCAGCACAGCCTTGACCGCTGCCCGGTAGGGGTTCCACATGTCCATGCTGACGATCTCGACCTTCTGCCGGTCTTTCAGCTTCATCAGGTAGTTGGTCACCACGTCCTGGCGGCGGGTGGCCAGCAGGTCGAGCAGGGTTCGCTCCTCAATGTTGGTCAGAATGCAGCGGTAGCGCTTGTTCAGGTATAGCTCGTCAATGCCCAGGATGCGGGGCGTCTCGAAGCGGTGCCAGCGCCCCAGGAACTCGGTGCGGGCGTTGAAGATGTCGCGCACCGTCTTCTCGTCCAGGCCGGTCTGTGCCGCCACAAAGGTGTAGGGGTGGTTGAAGGATTCCTTCTCCACGTACTCATGCAGCCGCAGTGTCATACGGAATCCGTCCACCATCTCCGGTAGCTGGGGCCTGAATGTTGTCTTGCAGGCCCGGCAGGTGTATCGGCGGCGGACCACCCAGAGAGTGACCCGCTTGCCGTGGATGGGCAGATCACGATAGGGAACGTCACGCTTGCCGAACCGTACGAACTCACCCTGCACGCCGCATTCCTCGCAGGCGATGGGATCGGGCACGTCCACTTGGAAGTGCATTTCGTCGTCGGTTGATTTGCAGCCCAGTACTTGGTATTGCGGCAGGTGAAGGATGTTGTCGGGAAGTTCGGTCATGGTGTTGTATAGGCGTAGGTGTCAGTCAGATCCATCCGGCTCGGCATTGGTGTTTGCTTTTTTACCCAACAAGCTGCTGGAAACGAAAAGTAAGGCACCGAGGACAATTGCAATATCAGCCAGGTTGAAGGCCGGCCAATGCCAGTCTCGCCAATAGAAATCAAAGGAATCCACAACATAGCCGCGAAAGACCCGGTCAATCAGGTTGCCCATGGCGCCACCGAGGATAAGACTGTAAGCGATGGCTTCTCCTTTATGACGATTTTCAAGGATCAGCTTGATCAGAAAAATCGAGACCACTACCGCGATTCCGATAAATAAGTAGCGCTGCCAGCCTCCACCATTCGCAAAAAGACTGAATGCGGCACCGGTGTTCCATAGGTGCACCCAGTTAAAGAACGGGGTCACCGAAACATACTCGCCATAGGCCATTGATTGCTGCACCAGCCACTTTACAGCCTGATCAGACGCTGCCAGCAGGCCCGATATGGACAATAGGGCATACGGCGAGAGCTTTTTGCCAATAATGAGCATTATTTAACCCTTCAACGCCAAAATGCGTCTGGCACCGTTAAGTACAATGCCCCCCGCGATGGTGCCGATAATCAGATCCGGATAATTGGAACCGGTCCACGCGACCAGGGCGCCGGCGGTGATGACCCCCAGGTTGATCACCACGTCGTTGGCCGAGAATATCCAGCTTGCCTTCATGTGCGCCCCGCCTTCCCGATGTTTGGATATGAGCAGCAGACAACTGGTATTGGCAATCAATGCGACGAATGCGATAGCCATCATCACCAGCGATTCAGGCTCACTACCGAATACAAAGCGCCTCACGACCTCTACGAGTACGCCAACAGCCAAAACCAGTTGGACCACACCAGCAACGTGCGCAACACGGACCTGCCTTTTCACGCTATGCCCAACCGCATAAAGAGCGAGTCCGTACACTGCCGCATCAGCAAAATTGTCCAGGGACTCTGCAATGAGGCCAGTTGACTGAGCCATCAGACCGGCAGTAATTTCCACCACGAACAGAAGTGCATTGATGCCGAGCAACCAGCGCAGGGTCCCGGATTCTTGCTCAGCAGAAGCTGCCGAAAACTCGGCGGCCTTGATGGTCTCCGGATTTGCAGCGACGGTTTCCTGAAGCGAGGCGCCTAGCCCCAAGGTCTTCAGTTTCGAGGTGACGGGCTCGACCTCGCCGTCATGCACGACCTTCAGCCGGCGGTTCGACAAGTCGAAGGACAGCGCCCGAATCTCCTCAAAGCCGTTCAGGGCTAGGCGAATCATTCGTTCTTCTGATGGACAGTCCATCTTCGGCACGGCATAAACACTGACCCATCTCCCTGGCGCCTCGGAGGAGGCCTGTATATCGGTATCCGCTGCGGACGTTGCATCACCGCCACAGGCGCCACCACAGGATTTGCTCATGATACGACTCCACTTGAACAATGTTGTGGTACCATTTAAAACTATAAAGCCACTATAAGGTCAATAGAGTAAAGAATCCGTTGGGGAGGAGGCTGATGCGCATTGGTCAGTTGGCGCAGTTGGTAGGGGTCGAAACACAGACGATCCGCTTCTATGAACAGCAGGGCTTGTTGCCGCCGCCTGATCGGCAGGACAACGGTTACCGTGTCTATACCGAGAAGCATGGTGAGGGGCTGGCCTTCATCCGTCGCTGCAGAATCCTGGGCCTGTCACTGGCTGAGATTCACGAACTACAGAGCTATCAGGACGACCCTCATCAGCCTTGTACCGCCGTCAACGCCTTGCTCGATGATCACATCTCTCATGTGCGGTCGCAGATAACCGCTCTGCAAGCGCTTGAGAAACAACTCGTTTCACTGAGAGCGAGTTGCAACGATGACCGGGAAGTTGAGGCGTGTGGGGTTCTTGCTGGAATTAGCGAAGGAAACATGCACCAGCAGTAGGTGAAGCATCAACCAGATAATCCGATGAGATGCCGGTCTGTCTCACTCTCATGCAAAGGTAAGATCAACCATTTAATCCGCTTACCC
>NZ_VCGZ01000025.1:0-3630 GCF_016597775.1 Marinobacter sp. 1-3A | reverse complement strand
TGGAGCCGGTGTTCGGCAATATTGGCACCAACAAGCGGTTGAACCGCTTCAGTCTCAGGGGCAAAAAGAAGGTGCAAGGTCAGTGGCGATTGTTCTGCATGGTGCACAATATTGAGAAGCTAGCGAATTATGGGCGGATGGCGGCATGACCGGGGGAGCAAGCCCTCCCGAAATACGCCTTGGACAGAAGGTTATGGGCGCCTGAACGCTGAAATACCGGGATTGGGGGCTATAAAGGACAATTCATCCGAAAACTGAACGTTGTCGGGCGAACTGACCGGCTGAATAAAAACGAGATCGTAGGCGGTGGAATGCTCGCTCATTTTTGGGTTTTTCTACAGCCTCGTTAGAGTAACTCCCATGCAAAATTACAATTTCAAAGTAGTTATAAAAATTTGGCATCCAACAATAGATCCTAGCCTGATTACCGACACGTTATCTATCCAGCCGAACAGAACATGTATGAGCGGAGTTCAGAGGTCGACCCCAAAAGGAACATTGCTAGATGGTGTCTATCGCGAAAGCTACTGGTATACAGATCCGTATAATCGTGGTGAATGTGCATCAACAGACTATTTAGCGGAAGACCTGATCGAAGAGACCGTCTCGTTACTAGAGCCTCATATATCTTTCATACATAAGCTAGTTGACGAAGGGGGGAGAGTCCACATCCAAGTGTCCACGTATGGCGACAGAAGCTATGCAATTGAGCTTTCCCACTCAATGCTCATGAGGCTTTCGGCCTTGAAGGTAAGTTATGTTCAAGACGTGTACTAGAATAAATTACTCTAACAAATGCAGGCACGGCGACGCCCACTACATTGCGCCTTCGGCTCCATTTCGTGGGCGCGCATGCTGCAAGCGTTAGAAGATTAGAGGATGTCGGTTTGAGGGTTTTCAGAGAGTTAGCGGTGATTTTATGTCTGGCGGTGGTTCCGATTGTAATATCTTATGCATTTGGTGGTACGGATCTATTGATTGAACTCTCAAAAAGCATGATGGCTCACAAATGGATCATGATCTACAGCATGGTCGGTTTTGCATTTTTCATCGTTGTTTCTTTTCTGGAATGGCATGTTCTGGTCCATAGCAATAGGTTTAAAAAGGCCCATCGGCTTACCTCAGAGGTGCTTCACGAAGTGGCATCTTCATTTTTGGGCATACTAAGGATCAGCTCAGGAATTTTCATTTCCGTTTTTTGCCTCTGGCTGTTCTTTGACTTCAGCACTGAAATGCTCCCAACATTTGCATCCCTGCTACTCTTCGGCACTGTCGCCGCCGTTGAGTGCGTTGCCATTAATTGGGCTCTGGAGTATGCGCAAAAGAACTGGAGTCGAGACATTTCTAACCAATTGTTGTAGTTCGTTCCGGGCCTTCGGCCCTCCACCGGACGCCCATTTCGCTGCGCTGCATGGGCGCCGCTAAACGTTGGCGTTATTTTCAGGGAGCAATATGATCCACAGGACACGGTTTCAACTTGCAGCAGTCTTGGGCCTTTTCAAGCTGCAAATGGACAATTGGGAAGCTAACATCGGGTATTCGCTGCGTTTTTTTCTGTGTGGAATTCTGTCGTTCCTGGCGTTCTCAATTTACGAATTACTGAAGGGCGTCTCCATCGAGCAACAAAACTCTCTGATCGTAGCGATGTTTGGGGAGCCGAGCATAGCGTTGCTTGTGTTCTACCTGGTCGTTCTTGGCTATGTAGGGCTCTATTTTACCGTCGTGGCCGCCGCTTTATTTGCGAGTCTGCTGCCAAAAAATAACAAGTCGCTGTAGTACGCGGCCGATGGCCGCCGGACGCCCTTTCCATGGCTCCTTCGTCGCCATTCCAAGGGCGCCGCTAAGCTCAGCGTTATGTGTTCAGGGATGATTCTAGATGGTGAAGTTTTGTCCGGACTGTGGAACAGAACTCAGAGAAGTTACAGTGCCCAGCTACTCTTGGGTGCGGTGTTTCGAATGCGCTGCGGAGTGTGGCACTGTCTACGTTCAAGTGGTTGATGTTCGGAATACCTATCCACTGGTCGCCACTTTTCCAAAAATTCCGCAGCTTTTGAATGGATTGCCCAGGGAAAAGGTTGATAAAGCTGCAAGTCTAATAAATCGAATCGATTACAAAACGGTGTCAGTCGTCGAATTTGAGACTGAGCTTCTCAGCACATAACCAGTGCAGGCACGGCGACGCCTACTACATTGCGCCTTCGGCTCCATTTCGTAGGCGCGCATGCTGCAAGCGTTAGCTGGTAGTGCTTTGGTCTTTGTTGGTGGCTGGGTGCCAATGGCCTTGGCCGAAAGTTGGCAGTAAAACCGGCAAAATTGCAGCGTAGCCAAGGCCCGTAAATTTGTCGTCTTGTTGACAGCTCAATCTGCCTGCGGTGTTGGTAGTAGCTTGGGTGTTCCGGTCGTAGGGCTGTCCGCCGAAAGTGGGTTCCTTGCTTACCTGCTATTCTGATGTTCAGATTCATTCGCCGCATCATTGGCGGTGGTTTCAACAAAGGTGCATCGGCGAATTTGGGTGCAAGGGCAGCGGTGTTGGCTGCGATGTTGGTTGCCAGGGATCGGGCTTTATTGATGCCCCCAGCTAACCAGTCGCTGTAGTGCGTTCCCGGCCCAAGGGCCGTCCACCGGACGCCACTGACGTGTCGCCGCTAAGCTTCGCGTTAGACATCATGAGGGACGCAGTGATCGCCGAAATTTCGACACAACTGTTAGAGGTGCTTAGTGTCATTGAGCGCCATCTGGAGCCGACGTTGCTGGCCGTGCATTTGTACGGCTCCGCAGTGAATGGCGGCCTGAAGCCATACAGCGATATTGATTTGCTGGTTACTGTGACTGTAAGGCTTAATGAAACAACGCGGCGAGCTTTGCTCAACGACCTTCTGGAGGTTTCGACTTTCCCCGGCGAGAGTGAGGCTCTCCGCGCTATAGAAGTCACCATTGTCGTGCACGACGACATCATTCCGTGGCGTTATCCAGCTAAGCGAGAACTGCAATTTGGAGAATGGCAGCGCAATGACATTCTTGCGGGTATCTTCGAGCCAGCCACGATCGACATTGATCTGGCTATCTTGCTGACAAAAGCAAGAGAACATAGCGTTGCCTTGGTAGGTCCAGCGGCGGAGGAACTCTTTGATCCGGTCCCTGAACAGGATCTATTCGAGGCACTAAATGAAACCTTGAAGCTATGGAACTCGCAGCCCGACTGGGCTGGCGATGAGCGAAATGTAGTGCTTACGTTGTCTCGTATTTGGTACAGCGCAGTAACCGGCAAAATCGCGCCGAAGGATGTCGCTGCCGACTGGGCAATGGAGCGCCTACCGGCCCAGTATCAGCCCGTCTTGCTTGAAGCTAGACAGGCTTATCTTGGACAAGAAGAAGATCGCTTGGCCTTGCACGCTGATCAGTTGGAAGAATTTGTTCACTACGTGAAAGGCGAGAGCACCAAGGTAGTCGGCAAATGATGTCTAACAATTCGTTCAAGCCGACGCCGCTTCGCGGCGCGGCTTAACTCGAGCGTTATGCAGCTCTAGGCACGGGTTCTGAATGATTTATGAGAATTGGTTTGATGAAAACAGTTTTAAATTTTTTTGTAGTGTTTTTTATTGCGATATTTCCATCAATTGCACCTGCTGA
>NZ_VCGZ01000024.1:0-4096 GCF_016597775.1 Marinobacter sp. 1-3A | reverse complement strand
GGCATAAAAAAACCCCAGCTTCGCAAGAAGCTGGGGTTTGGACTTAAGAGTCTGACGATGACCTACTCTCACATGGGCAAATGCCACACTACCATCGGCGCAGGCCTGTTTCACTTCTGAGTTCGGGATGGGATCAGGTGGTTCCAAGCCGCTATGGTCGTCAGACAAAACGGTTGATCACTGGGGGACGGGATAGAACGAGTGTGATGATGATTTTTTCGACGTTATCCAGACAATTGTCTTGGGTGTTATATAGTCAAGCCGCACGAGCAATTAGTATCGGTTAGCTCAACGCCTCGCAGCGCTTACACACCCGACCTATCAACGTCCTGGTCTTGAACGGCTCTTTAGGGACCTCGAGGGTCCAGGGAGATCTCATCTTGGAAGGGGCTTCCCGCTTAGATGCTTTCAGCGGTTATCCTGTCCGAACATAGCTACCGGGCAGTGCCACTGGCGTGACAACCCGAACACCAGAGGTTCGTTCACTCCGGTCCTCTCGTACTAGGAGCAACTTTCCTCAAATCTCCAACGTCCACGGCAGATAGGGACCGAACTGTCTCACGACGTTCTAAACCCAGCTCGCGTACCACTTTAAATGGCGAACAGCCATACCCTTGGGACCGGCTTCAGCCCCAGGATGTGATGAGCCGACATCGAGGTGCCAAACACCGCCGTCGATGTGAACTCTTGGGCGGTATCAGCCTGTTATCCCCGGAGTACCTTTTATCCGTTGAGCGATGGCCCTTCCATACAGAACCACCGGATCACTATGACCTACTTTCGTACCTGCTCGACGTGTCAGTCTCGCAGTTAAGCGGGCTTGTGCCATTACACTAACCGTACGATGTCCGACCGTACTTAGCCCACCTTTGTGCTCCTCCGTTACGCTTTAGGAGGAGACCGCCCCAGTCAAACTACCCACCACACAATGTCCTCGATCCCGATAAGGGACCAGAGTTAGAACCTCAAACATGCCAGGCTGGTATTTCAAGGTTGGCTCCACGCAAACTGGCGTTCACGCTTCAAAGCCTCCCAGCTATCCTACACAAACATATTCAAAGTTCACTGTGAAGCTATAGTAAAGGTTCACGGGGTCTTTCCGTCTAGCCGCGGATACACCGCATCTTCACGGCGATTTCAATTTCACTGAGTCTCGGGTAGAGACAGCGCCCCCATCGTTACGCCATTCGTGCAGGTCGGAACTTACCCGACAAGGAATTTCGCTACCTTAGGACCGTTATAGTTACGGCCGCCGTTTACCGGGGCTTCGATCAAGAGCTTCGCACGAATGCTAACCCCATCAATTAACCTTCCGGCACCGGGCAGGCGTCACACCGTATACGTCCACTTTCGTGTTTGCACAGTGCTGTGTTTTTAATAAACAGTCGCAGGGGCCTGGTATCTTCGACTGGCTTCTGCTCCGTCCGCGAGGAACTTCACATACCACCAGCGTGCCTTCTCCCGAAGTTACGGCACCATTTTGCCTAGTTCCTTTACCCGAGTTCTCTCAAGCGCCTTGGTATTCTCTACCTGACCACCTGTGTCGGTTTGGGGTACGGTCTCGAATAGCCTGAAGCTTAGAAGATTTTCCTGGAAGCAGGGCATCAATGACTTCGCTCCCGTAAAAGGGTGCTCGTCGTCACGTCTCAGGATTGTGGATCCGGATTTGCCTAAACCCACTCCCTACACGCTTAAACCGGGACAACCGTCGCCCGGCTCACCTAGCCTTCTCCGTCTCTCCATCGCAGCTATCCAAGGTACGGAAATATTAATCCGTTTCCCATCGACTACACCTTTCGGTCTCGCCTTAGGGGCCGACTCACCCTGCGCCGATTAGCGTTGCGCAGGAACCCTTGGTCTTCCGGCGTGCGGGTTTTTCACCCGCATTGTCGTTACTCATGTCAGCATTCGCACTTGTGATACCTCCAGCAAGCTTCTCAACTCACCTTCGCAGGCTTACACAACGCTCCCCTACCCCGCATACAAAGTATGCAGCCGCAGCTTCGGTATCCAGTTTGAGCCCCGTTACATCTTCCGCGCAGGCCGACTCGACTAGTGAGCTATTACGCTTTCTTTAAAGGATGGCTGCTTCTAAGCCAACCTCCTAGCTGTCTGAGCCTTCCCACATCGTTTCCCACTTAACTGGAATTTGGGGACCTTAGCTGGCGGTCTGGGTTGTTTCCCTCTTCACGACGGACGTTAGCACCCGCCGTGTGTCTCCCGGATAGTACTCACAGGTATTCGGAGTTTGCATCGGGTTGGTAAGTCGGGATGACCCCCTAGCCGAAACAGTGCTCTACCCCCTGTGGTATTCGTCCGAGGCGCTACCTAAATAGCTTTCGGGGAGAACCAGCTATCTCCGGGCTTGATTAGCCTTTCACTCCGATCCACAAGTCATCCCCTGGCTTTTCAACGACAGTGGGTTCGGTCCTCCAGTTGATGTTACTCAACCTTCAACCTGCTCATGGATAGATCGCCCGGTTTCGGGTCTATGCCCAGCGACTAAATCGCCCTATTCAGACTCGGTTTCCCTACGGCTCCCCTAAACGGTTAACCTCGCCACTGAACATAAGTCGCTGACCCATTATACAAAAGGTACGCCGTCACAGAACAAGTCTGCTCCGACTGCTTGTACGCATACGGTTTCAGGATCTATTTCACTCCCCTCACAGGGGTTCTTTTCGCCTTTCCCTCACGGTACTGGTTCACTATCGGTCAGTCAGGAGTATTTAGCCTTGGAGGATGGTCCCCCCATATTCAGACAGGATACCACGTGTCCCGTCCTACTCGATTTCACTAGACTCAGGTTTCGGATACGGGGCTATCACCCACTATGGCGGCACTTTCCAGAGCCTTCTCCTACCAGTTGTCTAGCTTAAGGGCTAGTCCCCGTTCGCTCGCCGCTACTTAGGGAATCTCGGTTGATTTCTTTTCCTCGGGGTACTTAGATGTTTCAGTTCCCCCGGTTCGCCTCTTACACCTATGTATTCAGTGCAAGATACCCGACCGAAATCGGGTGGGTTTCCCCATTCAGAAATGTCCGGATCACAGCTTGTTTGCCAGCTCCCCGAACCTTATCGCAGGCTTCCACGTCTTTCATCGCCTCTGACTGCCAAGGCATCCACCGTATGCGCTTAGTTGCTTGACTATATAACCCCAAGACAACTGATCACTGATGACACAGAAGACTGACACCTAACCGAAGTTAAGCGACAATGTTCCAGGAACATTCAGAGACAGTCACTCGAAGTCATACACAACCACTTCAACGACAACACCGGATAACGCTTGAAAAAATCGCTATCACATTGAACACATTCTCTCGGAGATAATGAGAAAATGTCTTCGTGTTCTATCTCGTCCAATTTGTTAAAGAGCAAATCTGACCCAGTGATCAGAAAGAAGGATTTCAAACTTAACAGCGTTGAAACACTTGTTTCTGTACACTGACCGAAGTCAGGTGACCAAGTAATATTTGGTGGAGCTAGGCAGGATCGAACTGCCGACCTCCTGCGTGCAAGGCAGGCGCTCTCCCAGCTGAGCTATAGCCCCCAAAAGCTATCTCGTAAAATCGTGTAGATCTAGGCGTGTTCGGACGCCGCATAGCCTGCTATGCAAGTTCGGACACAACGACGAGCTACGCGATTTTGGTGGGTCTGGGTGGACTTGAACCACCGACCTCACCCTTATCAGGGGTGCGCTCTAACCACCTGAGCTACAGACCCGGTTTTGCTTGCCACAGACAAGCCAAGTCGGGCCTGAAAGACCCTTGCTCTCTTTATCAATCAACCAAGTAATTCGTGTGGACTCTGACCGAAGCTTCGACTTCGTTTAAGGAGGTGATCCAGCCCCAGGTTCCCCTAGGGCTACCTTGTTACGACTTCACCCCAGTCATAAACCACACCGTGGTAATCGTCCTCCCGAAGGTTAGACTAACTACTTCTGGTGCAATCTACTCCCATGGTGTGACGGGCGGTGTGTACAAGGCCCGGGAACGTATTCACCGTGACATTCTGATTCACGATTACTAGCGATTCCGACTTCACGGAGTCGAGTTGCAGACTCCGATCCGGACTACGATACGTTTTGTGAGATT
>NZ_VCGZ01000023.1:0-7452 GCF_016597775.1 Marinobacter sp. 1-3A | reverse complement strand
CCATAAATCCGGAGTGGCCTGAGAAGAAGGTGAATCTTGGTACCCTCGCAGGACTAGGCAGCCAAACAAAGTCGCTACATGAGACACTCGCGTTGCGAGCGCTCATGAGCTCCAAACGTTAGCGAATATGGAGAATAGTCAACCATGAACGAAAGGGAGATTCCCGTCGGAGGCGATTTTAATCGAATCTTCGATCATCAAGACTACCTGGCGATGATAAGTATTCCCGATGAGGCAACCTGCGTTCTTCGAGCGCACCTTATCCTTGAGGAAGTTTTAAACGTTTGGGCCTCTAAATTAACGGCTACTGAGGATCTCTACGCGGGTACTTTTGTTCCGTTCAAGACCAAGCTCGTTATAGCGAAAAATCTTGGGCTGGATACTGACATCTTCAAGTTATTAGACAAAATAAACGAAGTCAGGAATCGCTTCTCTCATCGAAAGGGCTATGAGCTTGAAGGATCGTTAATTGATTCGCTGAAAGACCAGGTTAATAACGTGGTTCCGGGGGCTCAGGTTTCACCATGTGAAAGCCTACACGCATACGTGTCTGGCAAGAATGCGGAAGGTGAGCGTGTGGAAAAGAAATACACTTGGGCCGACAGCGATCACCGGATCAAATTCGTAATCATTTTCGTTGGGGCGATCCTAAGAATAACTAGCTGGATACAAGCTGAGTTCAATCGACGGAATATCCAGTTCACTTTGATATCCACATTCGATCGCTAACAATCGGCTGCACAGCGACCGATTTTCCGCCGCTTGGCGGCTCCAAACCGGCGCGTGAGCCGGGCGTTATGCGGCAAGCAAATAGAGAGCTATATGTCAAAACTAAATGTTGATCAAAAAACGATCTTTGAGCTGCTATCAGATAAAAAGGCTGACTTTCTTATTCCAGACTATCAGCGCCCGTATGCTTGGGATGAAGAGCAGTGTCAGACGCTATGGGATGATCTTTTTACATTTTCATTTCCAAACAACGATTATGAAGCCTTTGATAAAAATGATGAGTATTTTTTGGGTTCCATTGTTACATTTAAGAACGATGACGGGCAGTCAGAGGTAATTGATGGCCAGCAGCGTCTTACAACAATAATGCTTATCCTGCGTGCATTTTATGACAAGTTCGCCCATATGCAGGATGCGAACTCAAAACAAACACGGGACAGGATTGAGAAATGTATATGGAAAACTGATGAATTTGGAAGTGCTGATAAATCGACTTTAAAAATTGACTCGGAGGTGGCTACAGATAACGACAAGGATGAGTTTCTTGATTTGTTACGGACTGGCACAGTGCAGCCAAGCAGCAAAAGCCAATATGTGAGCAATTATCAATTCTTTCAAAAAAGAATCGATGAGTTTTTGCAAGCGTTCGCAAGCTATTTTCCTTATTTTCCTGCAAGAATATTGGGTAACTGCATCCTGCTTCCTATAGAAGCAGAATCGCAAGACACGGCTCTCAGAATATTCTCGACATTAAATGATCGTGGTTTACCGCTAGCAGATGCCGATATATTTAAGGCGCAGTTCTATAAATATTACGGTGAGATGGATAAAAAGGATGATTTCATTTCGGAATGGAAAAATCTTGAGGAGCTAACAAGCTCCATTTTCTATTTAAATGCGGGCTCGCCAATGGATGAGCTGTTCGCTCGTTACATGTATTACTTGCGAGCAAAAGAAGGAAATAAAAGCACTACTACCGAAGCGTTGCGTAAATTCTACGAGCGCAATAAATACCAGTATCTCAAACGCTCAGAGACGATCCCAGACTTAAAATCACTAGCCTTGTTCTGGAAAGGTGTTTCTAATCAAGACAGTCAAAGATTCTCTGAATCCGTTCTTAAGAAGTTATTTGTTCTGACTTATGCGCCAAATGGGATGTGGCAGAACATTGTTTCAGTCTACTTTCTCTATCATAGAACATCGGAAGACGCTTTGAGCGAGCCTGAATTCGAGGTCTTTTTGGATCGGGTAACGGCTTTCGTATTTGCATATGCCATAACAAACCCAGGCGTCAATGCTTTGCGCACTCCTGTTTACGATGAAATGGTGAATATTGTTAATGGTAAAGATGTCACTTTCTCAAGGTATAGGTTCAACGAAGGGCAGGCTAGATCATTCTTTGAAAATTACAGATTCACAAATCAAAGAAATATAACTCGCTCCATGATCACGTGGTTTGCATATACTTTTTCAGATCAATCCCTTCTTGATGTTAATGAGATATTTCACTTGGAGCATATCTTTTCTAGGAAAAGACAAGAAATGGAAGGTGGCCTCAAGAATAGTTCGTCTATTGAATCTCTCGGCAATAAGGTTTTGCTTGAGGGTAGCATCAATATCCGTGCCTCTGACTATAGATTCGAAGATAAAAAGAAAATCTACAGCGGCGAGCAGCGGCGTGGAAAAAACAAGGATGCAACCAAAGTCCATGAAATATATGAAATCCTCAAGCTGGAAGACTTTGGTGAGGCCCAGATAAATGAGCGCAATGGCGAGATACTGGATAAATTCTTTGCATTTCTCCACGATCAGAATTTGATAGATGCAGCAAGTTAATCCATGAAATTCGCTCCCTTCGGTCGCCGGACGCTCGCAAGCTCGCGCCGTTTATGGCGGCGTTAGAGAATAGTAAGTCAGTCACCACAGAATGAAATCAATCGGAGATAAGGTATGCCTTACCTACACAATTACAGGCTTTTCGTAAGCCATGCCTGGCGTTACAGCGAACGGTATGACCGAGCGATCAAATTTTTAAACGCAGCTCCTAACTTTTCGTGGACAAACTACTCGGTGCCCGTTGACAAGAGATTTGGGCAAATGTCAGTCCGTGCACTTGAAGAAGAGCTTCGTCAGCAGATTCGTCCCGCCCAGTGCGTAGTTGTGCTCGCGGGAATGTATGCAGCCCATAGTGATTGGATCCAGTTTGAAATTGACTTTGCTCAATCGCTCGGTAAGCCCATTCTTGGAATTATTCCATGGGGTGCAGAACGGACACCGATAAGTGTGTCATTGGCAGCAAATAAGATGGTTGGCTGGAACGCTAATACCATCGTTTCGGGTATCAGGGAGATAACCCCTTGAAATCTCTGAATTTGGATTATCCGGCACTATATAAAGCTGCAAGTGATCTGTCCGAGAAATCTCAGAATTGGTATCACCGACTCCTGAAATCGGAATACTGCCTTTTGATCTTAGCCGCAGTTATTTCGATGGTGGCTGATCCTAGTAGAGAAGTTCAGTCAATACATACAATAGTATTCATTGCACTTGCTGCGTTGTTGATTTATCGCTTCAAGACTAAACCGGAGCAAGATTGGTATAAGGGGCGGGCACTTGCAGAGTCAATTAAAACCTCAACTTGGCGTTACTGTATCAGATCGGCTCCGTTTGAGAATGTAACTGATGTTCGAATAATTCGAGCTGAGTTCAGAAATCATTTACGCGAAATCTTACGAGCCAACCGATACATCGGAGACCGTATCCCTCCAGATTCGGCCGCAGATGATCAGATCACTGGTTCGATGGATGACATTAGAGCGCTATCGATTGAGGAACGTAAGCAGTTTTACATGGAAAACCGCATTAAGGAGCAGCGAGGTTGGTACACAAAGAAGGCGAGAGACAACAAAAAAGCTGCAACACGTTGGGTCGTCGCGTGTACGGCAACCTATGGAGCTGCGATTGTCCTGCTAGTGCTCCGTCCCTCATTCCCAGAATGGCAGTTTTGGCCATTCGAGCCACTAATAGTCTTAGCGTCGTCAATTATCGGCTGGATGCAAATAAAGAAGTTCAATGAATTGGCCTCGGCCTATACGCTGACCGCACATGAAATCGGGATAATCCAAGGGCGCCTCGAAGAAATAGAATCTGAAGAAGATCTATCAGAATTTATTAATGAAGCAGAGCTCGCTTTCTCTCGTGAGCATACACAATGGGTCGCACGGCAAAATGCACTCTAACCAGTGACTGTGGTGTCAATCCCATATATTAAGCCATATTTTGACGCCACGGTTCCTGATTTTTAACCATGGTATTGAGCACCACAATCATCTTTCGCATGCAGGCAATCAGAGCGACCTTGGGGACCTTCCCCTGGGCTTTCAGATGCTCGTAGAAGCGTTTAAAAACCGGATTGCACTGGATGGATGAAAGCATGGCCATAAACATTACTGTGCGAATCCTGTGACGCCCTCCTCGTATTCTTCGTTTGCCATTGAGTTTGCCGCTGTCTCGATTGATGGGAGCCACACCAACCAGAGCCGCAATCTCTTTTCGGTTAAGTGAGCCGAGTTCTGGCAGTTCGCTGAGCAAGGTGTAGGTGAGGACTTTACCAACGCCTGGAACACTGGTCAGAATTTCCGATTTGATACGCCAGTGATCAACCTTGGCCACCTCCTGCTCGATCTGCTTGGTGATAGTTTCAATCTGACTCTGAAGCATTTTGAGCAGACTTTTGATGGAACGATGAAGTGTTTTTGGAAGGATTTGAAGGCGATTTTTCTCCATGGTAGACATTTCCAGGAGTTGGCCTCTCCTAGTTAATAAGTCTTTAATTTTCTGAGATGTTTTATCCGGAATCGGTTTGAATTCGGGCTTTAGCGTAGCCGCATATTTGGCGATGACCTGTGCATCAATCCGATCGGTTTTGGCGAGCACACCGATTGCTTGAGCGTACCGCCTGACACTGGTGGGATTGACGACAATAATCGGAAGGCCAGCCTGATCACAGGCTTGAACCAGGGCATGCTCATAACGCCCTGTGGCTTCTACCACGATGCGTTCTATGGAGTAGCCTTTGAGGATTTTCACGAATCGCCGGATATGCGCCTCGCTGTTGGGGATCGAATAAAACTCTCCGGAGGGATGAAGGGCGATATCAAGATTGGCCTTGCCAACGTCGACACCGATATTGACGGGTATTTGGATTTTTGAAGTGTTCATAATAAGCTGACTCTGCCTTGCTATACGGGCTCGAGGCCCCGATGACTGTTCGAGTTATCGCTTTAGAGTCATGCAGCGCTACGCACTGGTTACCGGTCTCTCGAAAGAGGAACCTTACAGGCATCGAGCTACTGCACGAAGGCCCCCAGTTGCAGCTGGGGGTGGGTCTCAACTTTACCCATACACGGCAGAAATTATCCATACAAGTGCAGGCACGGCGACGCCCACTACATTGCGCCTTCGGCTCCATTCCGTGGGCGCGCATGCTGCAAGCGTTATGCAGCTTATGAGAATGGAGTAAAAATGAAGGATATTAGACTGTTTTTTCAACTGACAGCGTGTTTTTTAATTATCTCCTGCTCTATGGTGGGCAAGAAAACTCCACATGAAATCGTTTGGCAAGTGATCGGGGAGAAGAAAAGCAGCCAATCAGTAGTCGAATATATAAAGAGTGGCGGATACTCGATCCAGGAAATTCAAAGTATTGCTCAAAAATCAATTGAGCAGAGTCAGTGCTCATTGGCATATGACCTCGTGAAAAATTTTCAGATTGACCCAAATTTGAGAAGCGATACCCAGACATTGTTTCAGTGTCTTTTATTAAATAAATATTATCAGGATGCACTGCACGTTTTAAAGTCTGGTGCAGCACCAGAATTTATTCGCCATGAGAGTGTTTATCGAAATGATGCGCTAGAAGAAGCGTCTGCGTGGGGAGAGATTGAGATTGTACGAGAACTGTTGCGCTTAGGTGAGAGGCCGTCAAGTAGAGCGTTTTTTCTCGCGGTTTCTGGCCATTATCATCGCGACTATGATAAGTCCCTGTCCATACTCGATTTATACAAAAAGTATATAATGAAAATTGATATAAATTATGAGTTCGTGAAAAGCCCACTACTCTATGAGGTTGCTACTGAACGCAAGTACAGCCTTCAGCAAAGACTGCATCTATCGAAAGCAATTCTTGAACTTGGAGCCGATCCCAACAAAGGAGTAAAGCGAACTGAGCATGGTAAAACAGGGCGAAATATTGATTATATCGAAACAGCTTATATGGCAGTTTCTGGCACTCCAGAACTTACAGCTCTGTTTTTGGCATACGGAGCCGACGCGGAGCAGGGAAGAGCGAAGGAATATGCCAAATTTATAGCGAATTTGATACCAGGTGACGAGGCAAAGCAAGGTCTAGTTGTTCAAATAAAAGACAATCTCGTCTTGGTACAGACTGCGTCTGGTACAAGATGGGTGAAGATAGAAGAAATTCGCCCTTCAAAGTGATAGTAATCGCATAACAAATTGATTAACGTCGCCCCATTCGGGGCTGGACTGGGAAAGCCTGCGGCTTCCCCAGCCCGTTATCAAAACGTTGAGGCTGTAGAAAAACACCGAAATTGCGCCTCGGTTTGATAGGATCAAGCAAACAGACAAGGAGCCGTCAGATGCCCAAAGCCAAGCCCCGCTTCAGGCCCTATAACCACGATCAGGACACTATTCTCGTGGTGAATTATAAAGAGCAGCTTCAGCCCGGCACCTTCGAACATGCCGTGCACTACCTGATTCAACACAAGCTGGATTTGTCGGTCTTTTATCCGAGGTACCGCAATAAGGACACAGGCCGACGGGCCTATGATCCGGCTATCCTGTTGCCTGTCATTCTATTTGCCTATTCCCGTGGCATCACCTCCAGTCGGGAAATCCAGTGGTGCTGCGAGACCAATGTCATCTTCAAAGCGCTGTCCTGCGACACGGTTCCCCATTTCACGACTCTGGCCAAGTTCGTCAGCAGCCATGCTGATGAGATTGAGGAGTTGTTCGAGCAGGTGCTGCTGGTCTGTGACGAACAGGGTTTGCTGGGCCACGAACTATTTGCCATCGACGGTTGCAAGATGTCCTCCAATGCCGCCAAGGAATGGTCTGGCACCTTTAAAGAGCTGGAGGAGAAACGCCAGAAGCTCAAACGACTCATCCGCCACCATCTGAAAGAACACCACGAACGGGACGAGGCGGAAACCGAGGCCGAGCTGGACCGGGATATCCGCCGGGCGAAGACGGTTCTCTCTCTGGACGAGTCCTTGCAGAAAGTGGATCGCTTCCTAAAGACCAACAGCCCAAGGATGGGCCAGGGGAAACGACGCAAGGAAGTGAAGAGCAACATCACCGATAACGAAAGCGGCAAGATGACCACCAGCAAGGGCACGATCCAGGGCTATAACGGCGTGGCCACGGTGGACAAGAAACACCAGATCATCATCGATGCTCAAGCCTTCGGCGAAGGCCAGGAACACCACACTCTGCAACCGGTTCTGGAAAGTGTCGAAGCCCGATTCAGGAAACTGGGCATCGCGGACAACATCTACCAGCAAGGCGCTGTGGTAACCGCCGACACCGGCTTCGCCAATGAAGCCAACATGAAGTACCTGCACGAAAGGCAGATCAACGGTTACATCCCGGACAATCGCTTCCGCAGCAGGGATCCAAAGTTCCAGAACCAAAAAGACAAAT
>NZ_VCGZ01000022.1:0-8600 GCF_016597775.1 Marinobacter sp. 1-3A | reverse complement strand
CTCAGAAGTGAAACAGGCCTGCGCCGATGGTAGTGTGGCATTTGCCCATGTGAGAGTAGGTCATCGTCAGACTCTTAAGTCCAAACCCCAGCTTCTTGCGAAGCTGGGGTTTTTTTATGCCCGAATTATGACCGCTCGCACAGTTGCAGTTCGAACATATCGTTACAGTACGTTAAGGAAACTGACAAATAAAAAAACAATGTCAGTACTGAAGGTGCATTCGCTTTTACACCGCAGGAATGCCCTCAGCTTAACAGCACGTGTGCAGCGGAACTATTATGAGTAGATTGGTAGCAGCGCTTACCTTCTCCACCCTGTCTCTGGGAGTAAGTGCCGACTTGAATCCAATTGCTGATGAACACCTGTCGGAGGTTATCGGCCAGGCTTTTATCTCAATCGATCGTGATTACCATCCCGATGCCTCTACCGCTTATACGAGAATCAATCTCGGAATGGATATAGAGGTTCAAACAAATATTGATACGCTTGAGCTCGGCCGCTATGAGCGGGATGGAGAAAAGCCGGGTACGTCAGACGTACTCATTAATAATTTTGCGCTAGGTTACATCCAGAACGATAAGTTCTTTCAGGACAACCCGGAAGTCCCGGAAATGTATAAAGCCGATGGAACGGCTTATGCTGAAAATGAAGTCGTCCCCTTCTTTATCGAGAACCCCTTTATTGAATTTGCCTTTGATCAGCAGACGCAAGAAGTTATCGGCGTGCGACTGGGATTTGGCGATGCCATGGGTATATTGTCTGCTGATATTGAAACGTTAACCGGCAATGTAAACGTGATGATCAAAGACGTGGGTGGGGCAATGAAAAATGCCAAGCAAGAAAATCCAACGATATCCGATCAGTTAATTCATTTCCTTACTCCTATTCTCGAAAAAAATAACGCACTGGAAACCAAGGCGCGATTGGTTGATGGCGACCCTAATTCGCCAACTTACGGCGAGATCGATGAGATCAGATCAGAACATATTGGCGTTCCTGATGGTGAAAGGTTTGTACTTGAGGGTGCTAGCACGTTTGCTCGCCTGTTTATGAAGGATCTTTTGGCACCGGGTTCAAGCTCTAAAATAGAAGTTCCAGGTTGTAATAACCTGTTTGACTGTCCGGAAGGCAATATCGAAGTTATTGCAATGGATTGTAAGGTTCTCTCTATACAATCCTGTTTCGATTTGGGGCAATATCGATCATTCGCGGTGGGCGAGTTGGGACAAACTAACGGCGAAAGAAGTGTTGTTGCTCCCGTTGCAGGTGCTTTTATGTCTTTCCAGACCAGGGCGGTAGAGTGGGTTAAAGATGTAAAGCAGGGAAAAATGACCGAAGCTGAGTTTTTGCAAGCAACCAGTGGTGCTTTCTTCAACATCCCGAATGGTGCGACAGAAGTTAACCTGGGCGAGGCACTTAATGGTGTGCCTCGGTATCGATCTGAATACATAGATCGCGGTAGGGGACTCTTTTAATGACCTTCACAAACGTTCGCAAGATTGCTCTTGAATTTGTGATATCACGGAGCTTGCTTCTGGGAGTGATGCTCGGATGGCAGGCTGTTGCTTTAGCAGAACTCCAATCGCTTGATGATGGACAGTTATCCAAAGTTGATGGTGCGGGCATTGGGCTTGTGCTCGATAGCTTTACGTTTTCCCATGGCACTGACAAGCCGGACCAAAGTGGTGAGCAGGCGAGAGTCTTCAGAATTTCCGGAATTAAAAGTACCGATGGCCAAGAAGTCGATATCACAGTAAACCACTTATACATCGCTGGTGCCGACAGCAACTATGGCCAGAATCTTTCGCCGGTAAACTTGGGACGCCTGATGAACCCATGGAGCATTGATGTCCTAAACGGGGATGATATAGGCATTCCCAATAAAGCCGTCCTTGAGCTTGCGGCATCCACCAAGGTGCCAATGGCAGAGGGTTTTGATTGTATGGGTGGCTCTGCTGCAGCGGGATCCGGTACATGCTCAAGCCGGCCTGCCACTGCTGACTGGAGGGGAGAGCGTGCGGACATTGGTATGCAAATGAACGTCGCAGTTGGCGCGGATCGCTCGTCCAATCTCAACTTTCATGCGCGCAGTGCGGTCATTGATGGCAGCTATATCAGGCTTTGGGGGGATGGTGAGCGCAAGCAAATGGCTGGTGAGTTTCGCTTCAACCTCTATTCCCCTGAATTCTCAATTAACGCATGTTCGCTCGATGGGGTCACATGCGGCTCCCGCATAACAATGTCTGACTTTGCATTGGAGCTTGCAATCGGCAATCGGTACCAGCCGATCTTTTTCGATGTTGATGGAAGCGGAAACTTCATACTTGAAGTTGACACCATAGCAGCACCCCCCACGGGGCACATAGCTGCAAGTGGGAAGCGGGATGGCAGTAATGCAGCGACCTGGGATTTCTACAACGATTATTACTCGAATCCTGAATATCGCAGTAATTTGCACATAGGTAACTTTAGTGTGGGGGCCAAAGATTTTGGCCCGGCGCGCATGGAGGGCATGCTGATTCAGCATCTCAAGATACAAACCAAGGACTTAGCGCTATGAGCCAACGCCTGCTGAGTTTAAGGAATCGTCTATCTTTCGCTTTTGCTTTAAGTTTCCTGTCCCTGATTGCCGCAGCTGAGATGGCTCCCTTGGAAGATGATGTGCTCTCGGATGTTTCAGGCCAGGGTGGTATTTACCTGTCTGGGGATGTGAGCATCAACGCGCTGGGTGGGCCGGTCGAGAACAGCTACTTCGGGAGTTGTGATGATGTAACCAGAAAGTGTGGGGCCAGAATAGCGTATCGGCTAAAAGAAACAGGCGGTTGGTTGGTTCTCGATGAGCTCCGGGGCGGTTTTGCCTTTGAAGGCCTGACACTGGGGATGCGAACAATAGATACGGGCTTTGGTGGTGATGGTGCGCTCTTCAATGGTGACGTGCTGGAGCTAGGCTTGCCAAATATCGTTCGTTTCGACGATGTCCGGTTCAAGATTGCAGCTAGCAGCACGCCCAGACCGACGGATCTTGGGTTTCAGCAAACAGATATATTCACAGTTGAGATGCAGGGCGATGTAATCATGGAAGGCAACCTGCTGGTCTTCCCAACGGGAAATCCATAAAGGGTGGTGCTATGAGGATCGATAAAGGTCGGGACTACATTCTTGTTATCCATTTTGGGCTGTTGTTTCTGGGCCTGGCATCGGCTGCATCTGCGGGAATGAAGAGTCTTGATGATTCAGAGCTCGCCTCAGTTAGCGGGCAAAGCGGCATTACGCTGGAGATGGATCTGGGAGTAACTGCAGACAAGGTCACCTACTATGATGATGGCAAGGGTATTCACCTGGAAGGGTTTCGCGTGGGCTCTGCTTCTGATCCAAATGGCTCAGCGCATCACGTAGTAAAGGTTGATATAGGTGCAGATGCATCACTGAACCTTGGTTACCTGGTTGAAGATCGCAGGATCGAATTTGGTGATATTCGACTCGCGGGTGCTCCGGGCCTGAGTATGGGTGGTGTCTTTCTTGATCACTCTCTTGAGGGCTATGTGAATATAAAACAGGGTGGTGCCACGGGCGGCGCGGGCTATACCTTTGATACTGCGTACACCATGACCGGAGGGCGTTTAGGCTATAGGACCAATGGTAACGAATTCTTTCTCGATGGTATTACGATGGATGTTGAGGCTTTGGGTATAACGCTGGATGTGGTTGGCGATACGCTCAAGCTGGGTGCACCCAGAATTGTTGGTAACTGGAAAGTAGAAGCCATTCGATACAGTGGAAATGCACTGAATCATGGCGTTAGCACTGATGCAGGGTCGGGTGCATTACTACCCTCCTATGGTGGGATAAGTGGTGAGTTCGATCTGTCTTCAAACTCGGATATCAGGGCCGGCGGCCGCGAGGGTGAGGGGTTACGGTTTGACAGCCAGACTACTATTCACAGTGCCTCCTTTCTCTATCATGACGACGCTAATGTCCTTGCTCTCAGAAACATCACTGGGTATCTGAACGTGCAAGATTTGCGGCTTGATGTTGCGACTGACTGGAATAACAGGCCGGCCTTGGCCTTGACCCTGGGAGCAATGGCTGGCGAATTTAACGTTGGTACCATTGAAATGGGCGCCAACAACAAAAGTATCGGGGAGGTCAACGCGAACTTCCTGTTCCAGGATCATTCGTACAACGGGAATAGCTACACGAACGCAATCTATTTGCAGGGCGGCGGGCACGCAGAAGCAGGGCCGCAAGGTATGCGCCTGGCAACAGAATGGAGTTTGGCTAATGCAGATATAAGCTACACAGAAGATGGCAATCGTGTGATTTTCAGTGGTCTTCAGTCTTGGGGGCGAGGTGACGTTGTTCTGAATGTTACCCGGGAAGAGGTCCGTGGCGGTACGCAGTTCTTTGATGGCCTTCGAATCGGGTTTGAGAATGTAACAGCCGGTTATCGGATCAATGGACTCAAGGTTGGTAGTGACGATGCGCAGCTTCAGGGCGGTACAGAGCTACTCCTTGCCCTTGGCTTCTATCCATCCTACGAATTTGAACTAGATGGTCATATTACGCTTGGAGCCGGCGGCGCAAGCGGCGAAGGAATAACGGTCAACTCAGACATTCGCATAAGGAACGGTAAGGCCGCAATTATAGCTGACGCTTACGACAAGGGTAGGGGCGAGATTAGCCAGAAGGGCTTGTGGATCAGTGAGCTTGAGTACGATGCTCATGTGCGTGGTATGACCATCGATGCAACGGCCGATGGCCTGGAAATGGTCACGGCAGAGTCATGGGGCACTATGGATATTGGAAATCTCAGGGTCGGTGATAAGAGTGCTGGAGGCAGTCTTGGCAGGTTTGTGGTCCAAAGCTATGAGCTTGGAAGCAGCATGGCTATTCTCCCGGGTGGTGCGGGAGATGTGTGCGCGGGCGGAGCTGGCACTACGCAAATGGTGTGCGAAGCCTCAGGTGGTATTTGGGAAACCAGGGGGGAAGAAGGTGTTACAGTTCGCTTGAAGCAAATACTTGCCAGAGCAGACGGGAATAAAAAGAATGCTTTTTCTTGGGAGACCAATAGAGAGTTGGACTCCAATGGAAATCCAGTTAATGGCACGGGCGCCAGCGTGCTGTTAAATGATATTTATACCAGTGATGGTGGGGATTTTGATGGTGACGGTGTAGACGATAACACCTTCGGTATTCGTACAGATCTCGCGGTAGATGTATATCAAACCAAGGTCGTTAAGAAGCAAGACGGCCCCGATTTGCTTGGTGTTGTGGGAGCAAAAGGCGATGAGAAAATCATGGATGCTTCGGCGGCTCAAGGCTATCGGTATGTCAGCAACCCAACCCAGGGTGATTTGGCTAATCGCCCGTTAGGCTTCGCGGTCAAGGCCCAAAGCCAGTTCAAAGAACTATCCATAAACAACATTGATCTTATTCACCCCACAGGTGGCGCTCAAACGGCTGTTTACGGCGTCATGATGCAGAATTTTGACATCAGGGCTAACCTGACAGCGACACCGATTCCTTGACTGCAGTGGCGGCCGTGCTTTTACTGTACCGGCCGCCAGTTTTGCTTTTTTGCTCTCTCCTGGTGTTTAATCCGCCGGTACCTAATCTTCCGGCCGGATAATATCTGATGAAACTCAAAGCCCTTGTTGCCCTTCTCAGTGATGGACAGGTTCACTCTGGTGAATCTCTCGCCCAAGAGCTGGGCGTGAGTCGCACAGCTATCTGGAAGCAGGTGAAGCGTCTAATGGATCGTGGTTTTGAGGTGGCGAGTATTCGTGGCCGTGGTTACCAACTGGTGTCTCGGGTTGATTTGCTGGATTCGGCCATGATCCTCGCCCACCTTGATGAAGAGTTGGCGGCGAGGATTGATTTGAGGGTTTGCGATGAGGTGGATTCAACTAACGCTGAAGTTCTCAGGCAGGTTGCGGAAGGTTGTGGAAGCAAGCTCCCTATATCCATTGCCGACTGCCAGACGGCTGGGCGCGGCCGAAGAGGTCGAAGCTGGCAGAGCCCGCGAGGTGAGAATCTATATCTGAGCATGGGGCTTGTCTTTCACGGCGGCTTTTCGGTTCTGGATGGGCTTAGTCTGGTGTTTGGGGTTGCTGTTGCTGAAGCGCTTGAGATGCTGGGTGTGACGGGTGTTGGTTTGAAGTGGCCAAATGATATATTTCTACCGGCGGGAAAGCTGGGAGGCATCCTTGTGGAGCTGCAAGGTGAGTTGCAGGAGGGTGTTGTGCGGGTGGTTGTAGGTATTGGAATCAATGTGCATATGCTTAAAGCTGGTGGCGTTGATCAGCCCTGGAGTAGCCTGGCGAGCGCGTGCCCGGACACCGAATGGACGAGAAACCGGGTGGCGGCAGCGGTTATTGGTGCAGTGGCTGATGCTGCAGATGATTTTTCGAATAAGGGCTTTGGTGTATTCCGTGAGCCTTGGCAAAAGCGTGATATATACAACAATCGCCTTATCCAGGCAAAGGATGGGGAGTTGAAGGGTGTTGGCAACGGTATTGATGGTAGCGGCAACTATTTACTTGTAACTTCCGATGGGGGGGTTGTCCCCATTCGTGCCGGTGAGATCAGCTTGCGGGTAGCTCCATGAGGCTGTTGATCGACGCTGGGAACTCCAGGCTGAAATGGCGCCTTGAGGAGTCTGGGCAGGTTTTCGATCAGGGAGTAGGTGTTACTGCCGATGTCGACCCTCTGCCAGGATTCTCTGCAGCTGAAGGGAGTGTTTCCAGGGTGGCAGTTTCTACTGTCGCGTCAGAATCAAAGAGGGTAAGCCTGTTCAAGCATCTGTCCAGCCGATTTGACGCGCCGGTCACCTTCTACTGGGCGGAGGCTGTCAGAGGTGGGCTAAAAAGTGCGTATAAAGACTGCAGTCAAATGGGTGCCGATCGCTGGCACGCTATGTACGGGGCTTGGCAACGGCGCAATCAGGCATTCTTGGTGGTTGACGCTGGCAGCGCGATAACCGTTGATTATGTCGACTCTGAGGGGCGGCACCTTGGGGGGTTTATTTTGCCAGGCCTGAATATGATGCGTCGCAGTTTGCAAGTGGACGCAGCTCGAATAGATTTTGATCCCAGTCAGGTTTTGAATACAAGTCTTGGGGTGAGCACAAGCGAATGCGTTAATCACGGTATTGCATGGCTGTCTGAGGCGCTGGTTGAGCGGGTCAGGCGCGACTGCATAGCTCTCGGTATCAGCGATATTCTGGTTACTGGAGGCGACGCCGAGAGACTCCTCCAGCTTGGGTTGGTTGCAGAGTTCCGCCCGTCTTTGGTAATGGACGGGCTTGGTCTTATAGATGCAGAGGCCCATGCAGAATGAAATGGCTGGCCTTGGTATTGGTTGTTATCAATTTTTGTGTTTGGCAGCTGAGTGATTACTCCAAAGTGGCTAGTCAGCCTGGTTCCGCTGTGAGTGGGAGTCTGCCGAGAGTAACAAGCCTCAAGGTTCAGAAAAATGCCGTCGTTGCTTCGGAGCCAGTCTCTAATGAGTGGGTGTGTGTCAGGGTGGGCTGGATAAAGAGTGTTGAGGTTGCGGAGGCTCTTGGTGCCCACTCAGTTTTTTCCAGAACTCAAAGTTTGTCCCTGGAGAAGGTCGAGAGGCCATTGCCGTCATTGCACTGGGTTATCATACCCCCTCAGCCCCCGGCAGCGGCATTGGAACAGTTCCGGGATATGCAGCGGCGAGGCGTAGATTCGTATCTGGTGACTGAGGGTGAGAACAGAAACGCGATCTCACTTGGTTTGTTTGAGTCTCGTAGCGCAGCAATATCCGTGCTGGAAGAAAAAAAACGCAAGAATTTTAACGTGGTACTAGTCAACTTCGACCGAAATCAGATAAGCTACGCGCTCGCTTTTGAGGCTGAGTCAAATCTTGTAGAAGAGATGGTTCAGGCGGTAGAAGCGGATTATGGGGCGGAATTTGACTTTGTTGAGGTCAACCGTTGCGAGGGTGTTGCAACTCGCGAAAATAATCCGTAGTATACCGCCCTCGCTGAACAAGCGAATGTGAGCTGGCGTAGCTCAGTTGGTAGAGCAGCTGACTTGTAATCAGCAGGTCGGGGGTTCGATTCCGTCCGCCAGCTCCACTTTTTTGTTGTGACAGGCGTGTAGCACTGCGTCTGACTCGGAGGGGTTCCCGAGTGGCCAAAGGGATCAGACTGTAAATCTGACGCGAAAGCTTCGCTGGTTCGAATCCAGCCCCCTCCACCACTTAATTGCTCGCGGGCATCGTATAGTGGCTATTACCTCAGCCTTCCAAGCTGATGACGCGGGTTCGATTCCCGCTGCCCGCTCCAATTTGATTTGCAATGCTCATGTAGCTCAGTCGGTAGAGCACATCCTTGGTAAGGATGAGGTCACCGGTTCAACTCCGGTCATGAGCTCCACTATTTATCCGGTCAACGTTACTATCCAGGTTGATTAGGGGGATTGGTCGAATGTCTAAGTCTAAGTTTGAAAGAATTAAGCCACACCTTAACGTGGGCACTATTGGTCACGTTGACCATGGTAAGACGACTCTGACCGCTGCTCTGACTCGTGTATGTCACGAAGTTTGGGGCACAGGTTCTGCGAGTGCATTCG
>NZ_VCGZ01000021.1:7500-9273 GCF_016597775.1 Marinobacter sp. 1-3A | reverse complement strand
AACGCCACTCACACCTCGCTCACACTCGGGACAGCCTAGGCGGATCCATGCTTTCCAACGAAGCACGCCCATCCAACCTAGGCGAGACAAGGGTTCACATTTCGTTCATCACCCTTGGCCGGCTATCGAACAGCCGGACTCCCATCAAAAGATGGTTGCCAAGAACATCTTCGTTACGGTTTGCTAATTCTCGGAATAACATCAACAAAACTCGGAAGGTTTAAAAAACCCACGGTAGTATGAAGTGCTACTCGAAATCTTTGCCACCCGTCTCGTTCCAGTTCCTAGCCGCAAGGTGTCGATGCCCATGGGCGACACTCACACCTCGCTCACACTCGGGACAGCCTAGGCGGATCCATGCTTTCCAACGAAGCACGCCCATCCAACCTAGGCGGGTGGAATCGATGCCCATGGGGACATCTCGGTATTTCGTGCGCAAGACGACTATACCGCCACCCAAACGGCCTAGGAGAATCCATGTCAGCCCATGCCATGACACGCCCATTCTCTTCGGCGACGAGGTGAAAAGATGCCCGTGGGGACATCTCGGTAATATCATGCGAACAAGTTATATACCGCCACCCCTAGGCCTCGAAGAATCCATGTCAGCCCACGCATGACACGCCCATTCTTCTCGGCCACTCAGCAATTTTTGTCCGAGAACTGCTGAAAAAACTCCGACACTTTTATACCGCCGCCACCCTAACGCCTCGAAGAACTAATGGCAGCCCACGCAAGGCAAGCCCATTCTCCTCGACGATTCAGCAGTTTTTGTCCGAGAACTGCTGAGAAAACTCGGAAAAAGGCAACAAAACCGATCGCCGGAAAAGTCGCCGGAAAAGTTTTCCGGCGAAAATCCCGGCGGCCGGACGGTCGGTCATTCCTCGTGCCGATATCCGATACCATCCCTCGATCGCTACCCAAGTCCGAACCGAAAAAGGGGGTTCCCCACGGACTGCCCAGACTCCCTCAACACCCACCCCCCTATATAGCTTTATAGCCCTTTTCCCTCTTGGCACCAACATACATTGAAATGTCTGAGGAGACACCGGTGCCAAAAAAAAAGAAATACTTGGAATTTGAAAATTCTTTTTGGCATGCATCATAAGGATACTAAATCCTATTTTCTGGTAAATTTTCATAATTTTTTGACACCTCTAGCTAGGTCATTTGACCTGATACAACATCGGATTTTCATGGTCTAGTTGGGGCTCCGTGGGCATATTTGATGCAAACTTGACATCCTAAACTCTTTATTGATGTATTTTAAGAGATTCGATCACAAAACATTGCATCATATCCAATGATTTTCGAAAGTTATTCGGCAACATTTTTTTTTCTCGGACATCCGGCCGTCCTGGTCGACGAATCCTCGGACCCGGTCGATGAAGTCTCGGACCTGGTCGACGATTTCAACCCCTGGTCGACCATTCCTCGAACCCGATAGATTTTCATCGCCCATTCATCGTCCTGGTCGAGGGTTCCGCCGTCCTGGTCGACGAATTCTCGGTCCCGGTCGACGATTTCAACTCCCGGTCGACAAATCCTCGACCACTCCTCGTCCTGGTCGACGAATTCTCGGACCCGGTCGACGATTCCAACTTCTGGTCGACCATTCCTCTAACCCGATAGATTTTCATCGCCCATTCATCGTCCTGGTCGAGCATTCCGCCGTCCTGGTCGACGAATTCTCGGTCCCGGTCGATGATTTCAACTCCTGGTCGACCACTCCTCGGACACGGTCGATGAAGTCTCGGACCTGGTCGACGATTT
>NZ_VCGZ01000020.1:0-15666 GCF_016597775.1 Marinobacter sp. 1-3A | reverse complement strand
CAACGTTCAGATGGAAGTAACGTTGATTGCTCCGATCGCCATGGAAGATGGCCTGCGCTTCGCGATTCGCGAAGGCGGTCGTACCGTTGGTGCCGGCGTAGTCGCCAAGATCATCGAGTAATATATTACCCGAGTACCAAGCGCGCCCTTGTGGCGCGTTTGATAGAAAGTGCACTGAGTAGTTTCGGTGCAGGCCAGTAGCTCAATTGGCAGAGCAGCGGTCTCCAAAACCGCAGGTTGGGGGTTCGATTCCCTCCTGGCCTGCCATTTTTCTAACATCCGGATACATAAGTTGATTCCCATGGAGTCAAAAGCTGTTCAATCAAACAGTCGCTTCGATGTAGTGAAGTGGTTAGTTGTGTTCGTGCTGATCGCCGTTGGTGTTGTCGGTAATCAGTATTTCAGCGCCGAGTCTTTGCTGTATCGGGTTCTGGCTCTTGTTGTACTCGCTATCGTTGCAGCTCTTGTGGCTTTGCAAACGACGCGTGGTCGGCGTTTCGCGACTCTTCTGAAAGAAGCTCGTGTCGAGATCCGGAAGGTGGTATGGCCCACTAGGCCAGAGCTGGTTCAGACCACGATTATTGTTGTGGTTTTTGTGCTGGTTGTGTCTCTGTTGTTGTGGGGTATGGACTCCATAATCAGCTGGCTGGTCGCCGGATTCATAGGTTAACAGGAGTGGGCAATGGCTAAGCGCTGGTACGTGGTTCATGCATATTCTGGCTACGAAAAGCACGTGATGCGCACTCTCATCGAGCGCATAGCGCTTGAGGGTATGGAGGACAGGTTCGGTGAGATCCTGGTTCCTACCGAAGAAGTTGTTGAGATGCGTGATGGGAAGAAGCGCAAAAGTGAGCGCAAGTTTTATCCTGGATACGTTCTCGTGCAAATGGAAATGGATGACGGCACTTGGCACCTTGTAAAGAATACGCCTCGTGTGCTTGGTTTTATCGGTGGAACCAAGGATAAGCCTGCTCCGATTACCGAGCGGGAAGCTGAAGCTATTCTGCGTCGCGTTGAAAGCGGTGCTGACAAGCCCAAGCCGAAGACGTTGTTTGAGCCAGGCGAAGTTGTTCGCGTTATTGAAGGTCCGTTTGCTGACTTCAATGGCGTTGTGGAAGAAGTTGACTACGGCAAGAGTCGGGTCAAGGTTGCTGTTCTGATTTTCGGCCGCTCAACTCCGGTTGAATTGGAGTTCGGGCAGGTCGAGAAAGACTGATCGGTAGCTTTAAAACCGGAAGGCTCGCGCGCTAAGGCGTCGCGGGCTTTTTGTGTCTGCAACGGGGAGCCGAAAGGCGTTTGAACCCATAGGAGTACTATCATGGCTAAAAAGATAGAAGCATATATCAAGCTTCAGGTTGCTGCCGGTAAGGCCAACCCGAGCCCCCCCGTAGGCCCTGCTCTGGGTCAGCGTGGTGTTAATATCATGGAGTTTTGTAAAGCGTTTAACGCAAAGACCCAGGATATGGAAGCCGGTTTGCCGATTCCTACAGTTATTACTGTTTACAGCGACCGTAGTTTCACATTTGTTACCAAGACCCCGCCTGCACCTGTTCTTCTCAAGAAGGCTGCTGGTGTCAAGAGTGGATCTGGTCGTCCGAATACCGAAAAGGTTGGCAAGGTGACTCGCGAGCAGCTCGAAGAAATTGCCAAGACCAAAGAGCCAGATCTGACTGCTGCCGATATGGATGCAGCGGTTCGCACCATTGCTGGAACTGCCCGCAGCATGGGCCTCACCGTGGAGGGCGTGTAACATGTCTAAAATGAGCAAGCGTCAGAAGCTTATTCGCTCGAAGGTTGAGTCGACGCGTTCTTACTCTGTAGACGAAGCGGTATCACTGCTGGTCGAGCTGGGGCAAAGCGTAAAGTTCAAAGAATCAGTAGACGTTGCAATCAATCTTGGTGTTGACGCACGTAAATCTGACCAGGTTGTTCGTAGCAGCACTGTGTTGCCGCACGGTACAGGTAAAACTGTCCGCGTTGCAGTATTTACTCAGGGTGCAAACGCTGAGAAAGCGACTGCTGCTGGCGCCGACATTGTCGGTATGGATGATCTTGCTGAAGAAGTTAAGAAAGGAAACATGGACTTCGACGTGGTAATTGCCACCCCGGATGCCATGCGTGTTGTTGGTCAGCTCGGTCAGATCCTGGGTCCTCGTGGCCTGATGCCTAACCCGAAAGTAGGTACTGTTACCCCTGACGTTGAGACTGCAGTCAAAAACGCCAAAGCGGGTCAGGTGCGCTACCGCACGGACAAGAATGGTATCATCCATTCGCCGTTAGGTAATGTCGAATTCTCTGCCCAGAACATCAAGGAAAACCTTGAGGCTCTGGTAGCAGATCTGAAAAAGGCCAAGCCGTCCTCGGCGAAAGGTGTGTATCTCAAGAAGATCACTCTCTCGTCAACGATGGGTCCTGGCCTGACTATCGATCAAAGCGGTCTTGATATCTGATCTTTTGATCGGTAGTTACTTTGTAGTCTGGGCGGAAGCCAAGGCTGTCAAAGACCGCAGGCCCCTGAAGTCTTTTGGCTGGAAGGGTTAAAGCAACGCCTGCGCAGACGGTGTGAAGACGTTCTCTCTGAACCCAAACACCGTTAAGGCGCCCATAGGAAGCCTTGTATATCAGGCTTCCAGGGCAATGATGGGTTTGCCGGGAATACCCCTGGCGAAATCGAGGAGAAATCCAGTGGCAATTAGACTCGAAGACAAGAAAGCGATCGTCGCTGAAGTCAACGAGACTGCCGGTGGTGCTCTGTCTGTGGTTCTGGCTGACTACCGTGGTGTCACCTCTGGTGATATGACGGCTCTGCGTGCCAAAGCTCGTGCCGAAAATGTGCGTCTCAAGGTTGTTCGTAACAACCTGGCGAAGATCGCTATTCGTGGCACAGAGTTTGAGTGCATTGATGAGGCTCTGGTCGGCCCTACCATTCTGGCATTCTCAATGGAAGATCCGGGAGCGGCTGCACGCCTGCTTAAGGATTTTGCTAAAGAGAAAGACGCATTCGAGATTAAAGGACTGGCAGTCGGCGGTGAGCTGATGGGCGCAGACCAGATCGATCGTCTTGCCAAGCTGCCAACACGTCACGAAGCGTTGACGATGCTGGCTGCGGTAACACAGGCACCAATCACCAAGCTGGCACGGACACTGAACGAAGTTCCTTCGAAAGTGACCCGCGCCGTTGCGGCAGTTCGAGACCAGAAGCAAGAAGCTGCTTGATTCTGTTGAACACCATATTTATTTTTTTGGGAGAAAGTCATGGCTCTGTCTAAAGACGATATTTTGAATGCAATTGCAGAAATGAGCGTAATGGATGTTGTTGCGCTGGTTGAAGCAATGGAAGAGAAGTTCGGCGTATCTGCCGCTGCTGCTGTTGCTGCTGCACCTGCAGCTGCTGGTGGCGACGCTGCCGCTGCTGAAGAGCAGACTGAGTTTGATATTGTTCTGACTGGCGTTGGCGAGAAGAAAGTTAACGTTATCAAGGCTGTTCGTGAACTGACCGGTCTGGGTCTGAAAGAAGCTAAAGAACTGGTTGACGGCGCGCCTTCCACTATCAAGGAAGCAGCGAGCAAGGCTGACGCAGAAGAAGCTAAAAAGAAGCTTGAGGAAGCAGGCGCTTCTGTTGAGCTTAAGTAAGGGTCGGCTGTTGATCGAAACTGCGCTTTAAGCGCAGACAGGCTGGTGGCTTTGTGCCACCGGCCTTTTTCTGTTGTATATGCTATAGAGTCTGGTACTCGGATGCAGGTTTGTTTGGATCTGCAAACGTTTGCCAGGGTCTTCGTTCAAGACGGCGCGATAAGCCGAGCAATTCGGCCCCGAAGCAGAACATTGGTTGCTTCTTGATACCAGGTATCAGGTCTAAAGCTGGGGAATGCAGATGACTTACTCCTACACTGAAAAAAAGCGGATTCGCAAAGATTTTAGTAAATTGCCTTCCGTGATGGATGTCCCCTATTTGCTGTCTATTCAGCTGGATTCATTTCGGGACTTCCTGCAAATGGAAGCCGCACCTGGAGATCGTCGGGAAACCGGTCTTCATGCAGCATTCAAATCCGTATTCCCGATTGCCAGCTATTCTGGCAATGCAGCACTCGAATATGTGAGCTACCGCATTGGTGAGCCTGTATTCGATGTTAAGGAATGCCAGCTTAGGGGCGTAACATACGCGGCGCCGCTGAGAGTGAAAGTTCGCCTTATCATTTATGATAAGGAATCGTCCAACAAGGCGATCAAGGACATCAAAGAACAGGAAGTCTACATGGGCGAAATGCCCTTGATGACTGAAAATGGTACCTTCGTTATCAACGGTACTGAGCGTGTTATCGTTTCCCAGCTCCACCGCTCTCCCGGTGTGTTCTTTGACCATGACAAAGGTAAAACCCATTCATCCGGCAAGCTGCTTTATTCAGCCCGGGTGATTCCTTACCGTGGTTCCTGGCTCGATTTCGAATTCGATCCAAAGGACGCTGTTTTCGTTCGGATTGACCGTCGACGCAAATTGCCGGCTTCAATCCTATTGCGCTCGCTTGGTTATACGTCTGAGCAAATGCTCGCGATGTTCTTTGATACCAGCAAGTTCACTCTGGGCGCTGAAACATGCAAGCTGGAGTTGGTGCCAAGCCGCCTTCGTGGTGATATCGCGACTTTTGATATCAAGGACAACGATGGCAAGCTGATTGTTGAAGAAGGTCGCCGTATAACGGCGCGCCACATCAAACAGCTGGAAAAAGCAGGCATTAATGAACTTGAGGTTCCCACTGAGTATCTGTACGGCCGTGTTCTGGCCAAGGATATGATCGATAAGGCCAGCGGTGAAGTGCTGGTTGAGTGTAATACTGAGCTCAGTGAAGAAGTTGTTGCCAAGATTCTCGATGCTGGCGTCACTGAGATCGAGACTCTTTATACCAACGACCTGGATTGCGGTCCGTTTATGTCCGATACCCTGCGTATCGACCCGACCCGCAGCCCATTGGAAGCTTTGGTGGAAATTTACCGGATGATGCGTCCCGGGGAGCCACCCACCAAAGATTCGGCAGAGAATCTGTTCAATAACCTCTTCTTCTCCGAAGAGCGTTATGACCTGTCTGCCGTTGGCCGGATGAAGCTCAACCGTCGTCTGCGCCGCGAAGAAAGCACAGGCGAAGGTACGCTGACTCACGAAGACATCATTGATGTCCTTAAGACTCTGATCGATATCCGTAACGGTCAGGGCACAGTTGACGATATTGATAACCTGGGTAACCGTCGCGTGCGTTGTGTCGGTGAAATGGCAGAGAACCAGTTCCGCGTTGGTCTCGTTCGTGTAGAGCGTGCGGTTCGTGAGCGCCTGAGCCTTGCAGAAAGCGAAGGCTTGATGCCGCAGGATCTGATCAACGCCAAGCCGGTTGCAGCGGCAGTTAAGGAGTTCTTTGGCTCAAGCCAGCTGTCCCAGTTTATGGATCAGAACAACCCGCTGTCTGAAGTGACTCACAAGCGCCGTATCTCGGCTCTTGGGCCTGGCGGTCTGACTCGTGAGCGTGCAGGCTTTGAGGTTCGAGACGTACACCCGACCCACTATGGCCGAGTGTGTCCGATCGAGACCCCGGAGGGTCCAAACATTGGACTGATCAACTCCTTGGCAACATATGCTCGTGCCAACTCTTATGGCTTCCTTGAGAGCCCATACAGAAAGGTTATTGACGGCGTAGTGACCGATGAGCTGGTTTACCTGTCAGCTATCGAAGAGAGCAACTACGTTATCGCTCAGGCCAGTGCGGCTATGGACGAAGGCAAACGCCTGCAGGATGAACTGGTAACTGTACGTCACCAGAACGAAACTACGGTTATGCCTCCTGAAAGCGTTAACTTCATGGACGTGTCTCCACGCCAGGTTGTTTCTGTTGCTGCTTCGTTAATTCCGTTCCTTGAACACGATGATGCTAACCGTGCCTTGATGGGTGCGAACATGCAGCGACAGGCTGTTCCGACACTGCGTTCGCAGGTGCCTCTGGTAGGTACTGGCGTTGAGCGTACCGTTGCTCAGGACTCTGGTGTTTGTGTGACGGCACGTCGTGGGGGTGTCATCGAGAGTGTCGATGCGGCCCGTATCGTGGTGCGTGTGAACAACGAAGAGACCGAAGCTGGTGATGCCGGTGTGGATATTTATAACCTCACCAAGTACACCCGCTCGAACCAGAACACCTGTATTAATCAGCGTTCAATTGTTCGCCAGGGTGATGAAGTTGCCCGTGGTGACGTGTTGGCAGACGGACCTTCCGTCGATCTTGGTGAGCTGGCTCTGGGGCAAAACATGCGCATCGCATTTATGCCCTGGAATGGTTACAACTTTGAGGATTCCATCCTTATCTCCGAGAAAGTGGTTCAGGAAGACCGCCTGACCACCATCCACATCCAGGAATTGACCTGTGTGGCTCGCGATACAAAGCTGGGTAGCGAAGAAATCACTGCGGACATTCCAAACGTTGGTGAAAGCGCGCTGTCCAAGTTGGATGAGTCCGGTATTGTTTACATTGGTGCTGAGGTAGGTGCCGGCGATATCCTGGTAGGCAAGGTAACACCGAAAGGTGAGACTCAGCTGACTCCAGAGGAAAAACTGCTGAGGGCTATCTTTGGTGAGAAGGCGTCTGATGTAAAAGACACCTCCTCCCGTGTGCCAACAGGCACCCGCGGTACTGTAATCGATGTGCAGGTCTTTACCCGCGATGGCATCGAGAAAGATCAGCGTGCTCAGTCTATTGAGAAAGAGCAGCTGAACCAGTACCGCAAAGACCTGAAAGACGAGTACCGAATTGTAGAGGGTGCCACTTTCGAGCGTTTGCTGAATGCACTGAAGGGACAGCAAGTCATCAGTGGTCCTGGCCTGAAGAAAGGTGCAACCCTCGACGAGGGGTACCTGACTGAGTTGCCACGCTCAGACTGGTTCAAGCTGCGTATGCAGGATGAGAGCCTGAATGAGCTTCTCGAGAAGTCCGAGCAGGGCCTTGAAGAGCGCGTTAAAGAACACGAAGCGCGCTTTGACGACAAGAAGGGCAAGCTTCAGCAGGGCGATGATCTGGCTCCGGGCGTGCTGAAAATCGTCAAGGTTTACCTTGCGATCAAGCGTCGTATCCAGCCAGGTGACAAGATGGCCGGTCGTCACGGTAACAAAGGTGTTATCTCGGCAGTTATGCCGATTGAAGACATGCCTTACGACGAGTTCGGCAATACCGTTGATATCGTGCTGAACCCGCTGGGTGTTCCTTCGCGGATGAACGTCGGGCAGGTGCTTGAGACCCACTTGGGAGCAGCGGCCAAAGGCTTGGGTGAGCGCATCAGCAAAATGCTGGATGAGCAGCGCAAGGTGGCCGAGCTGCGCAAGCTTCTTGATCAGATCTACAACCACTCTGATGAAGTGTTCAAGGTGGACCTGGACTCTTTGACTGACAAAGAAATCCTTGAAATGTGCCATAACCTGCGTGGCGGTGTTCCTATGGCTACGCCGGTTTTTGATGGCGCCGAGGAATTTGAAGTCAAGCACATGCTCGAATTGGCGGGTCTAAGTACTACTGGTCAGACCAAGCTGTACGATGGTCGTACAGGAGACGCCTTCGATCGCCCGGTGACAGTAGGGTATATGTATATCCTCAAGCTCAACCACCTGATCGATGACAAGATGCACGCCCGTTCCACCGGTTCCTATAGCCTGGTTACCCAACAGCCGTTGGGTGGTAAGGCTCAGTTCGGTGGTCAGCGTTTCGGTGAGATGGAAGTGTGGGCCCTCGAGGCTTACGGTGCAGCGTATACGCTGCAGGAAATGCTTACCGTTAAGTCTGATGACGTGAACGGTCGGACCAAGATGTACAAGAATATTGTCGATGGTGACCATCGGATGGAGCCCGGCATGCCGGAGTCCTTCAACGTTCTTGTCAAGGAGATCCGTTCGCTGGGTATCGACATCGAGCTGGAATCTGAGTGAGCCGAATTGTTTTTGGCAGCGTGAGCGGGCACTTGGTGTGCCCGCCCGAGATTAACGCCATCCGGAGCTTTTACTGATGAAAGATTTGCTGAATCTTCTCAAGAGCCAGAACCAAAGCAAGGAATTTGATGCTATCCGTATTGGGTTGGCATCACCGGAAATGATCCGGTCCTGGTCCTTTGGTGAAGTTAAGAAGCCTGAGACCATCAACTACCGTACGTTCAAGCCTGAGCGTGACGGTCTTTTTTGTGCCAAAATTTTCGGCCCGATCAAGGACTATGAGTGTCTGTGCGGCAAATACAAACGCCTCAAGCATCGCGGAGTTATCTGCGAGAAGTGTGGTGTTGAAGTTGCGCTGGCAAGCGTACGTCGTGAGCGCATGGCCCATATCGAGTTGGCCAGCCCGGTCGCTCATATATGGTTCCTGAAGTCACTTCCGTCCCGTATCGGCCTGATGCTGGACATGACACTGCGTGATATCGAGCGTGTACTTTACTTTGAGTCGTTTATTGTAATCGACCCGGGTATGACCACGCTTGAGCGCGGACAACTGCTGAACGATGAGCAGTACTACGAAGCACTCGAAGAGTTTGGTGACGAGTTTGATGCCCGCATGGGTGCTGAAGCCGTTAAAGAGCTGCTCGAAGGGATTGATCTTCAGGAGCAGGTTGACGCACTGCGGGAAGAAATACCCCAGACGAACTCCGAAACCAAGATCAAAAAGTTCAACAAGCGCCTGAAAATTCTTGAGGCCTTTTTGTATTCCGGCAACAAGCCGGGCGACATGGTAATGACAGTGTTGCCGGTTCTTCCGCCTGACTTGCGCCCGCTGGTGCCGCTTGATGGGGGTCGTTTTGCAACATCAGATCTTAACGACTTGTATCGCCGGGTAATCAACCGCAACAACCGTCTCAAGCGACTGCTTGAGCTGAATGCTCCCGACATCATCGTGCGTAACGAAAAGCGCATGCTACAGGAAGCGGTTGATGCTCTGCTGGACAACGGTCGCCGCGGTCGTGCCATTACCGGCACAAACAAGCGCCCGCTCAAGTCCCTTGCTGACATGATCAAGGGTAAACAGGGTCGGTTCCGTCAGAACCTGCTGGGTAAGCGAGTAGACTATTCTGGCCGCTCGGTAATTGTTGTTGGTCCTTCTCTACGCCTGCATCAGTGCGGTCTACCAAAGAAAATGGCGTTGGAGCTGTTCAAGCCGTTCATTTTCTCCAAACTTGAGCATCGTGGTCTGGCCACAACGATCAAAGCTGCCAAGAAGATGGTTGAGCGCGAAGAAGGCGTTGTTTGGGATATCCTGGACGAAGTTATTCGTCAGCACCCGATCATGCTCAACCGTGCTCCAACTCTGCACCGCTTGGGTATTCAGGCATTTGAGCCGGTACTGATCGAGGGTAAGGCAATTCAGTTGCACCCCTTGGTTTGTGCCGCCTATAACGCCGACTTCGACGGTGACCAGATGGCGGTACACGTACCGTTGACGCTGGAAGCGCAGTTGGAAGCTCGTGCGCTGATGATGTCTACCAACAACATCCTGTCGCCCGCGAACGGTGAGCCTATCATTGTTCCGTCCCAGGACGTGGTGCTTGGGCTCTATTACATGACCCGTGAGCGCAAAAGTGCGCTCGGTGAGGGCATGGTCTTTGCGGACATCAAAGAAGCTCATCGTGCCTACGGCGCTGGCAAAGTTGATCTGCAGGCCATGGTTAAGGTGCGTGTGAAGGAAGTTGCCATTCTTGAGGGTGGCGAGCGCACTGAAGAATACAAGATCGTGGACACTACGGTTGGTCGCGCACTTCTGTTTGATATTGTTCCTGACGGCCTTTCTTACGACCTGGTGAATAAGCCCATGGTCAAGAAGGCGATCTCGAACCTGATCAACACCTGTTACCGGGATGCCGGTTTGAAAGAAACAGTTATCTTCGCAGATCAGCTCATGTACATGGGTTATCACTACGCGACGGTTTCTGGTATTTCGATCGGTTTCAACGACTTCGAAATTCCGCCAGAGAAGTATGAGCTGGTCGATGCCGCCTCTGATGAAGTGAAGGATATTGAAAACCAGTACGCTTCAGGTCTGCTTACGCAGGGTGAGAAGTACAACAAGGTTATCGATATCTGGTCGCGCGCTAACGACAAGGTCTCCAAGGCCATGATGCAGCGACTCTCCAAAGAGAAAGTTATCGGCCCTGACGGCAATCCCGTTAAAGGCGAAGATGGCGAAAACCTGATGCAGGAGTCTTTCAACTCCGTCTACATGATGGCGGACTCCGGCGCTCGAGGCTCTGCAGCCCAGATTCGTCAGCTCGCTGGTATGCGTGGTTTGATGGCAAAGCCGGATGGCTCGATCATTGAAACGCCAATCACCGCGAACTTCCGTGAAGGCCTGAACGTACTTCAGTACTTTATCTCGACTCACGGTGCTCGTAAGGGTCTGGCGGATACGGCACTGAAAACGGCCAACTCCGGTTATCTGACTCGCCGCTTGGTTGACGTCTCACAGGATCTCGTTGTTACCGAAGAGGATTGCGGTACAGAAGAAGGTCTGTTGATGACGCCGCACATCGAAGGCGGTGACGTAGTTGTACCTCTGGGTGATCGTGTACTGGGTCGTGTTACTGCCCGGGATACCTTCACTCCTACCGATAAGGACAACGCCGTAGTTGCAGCCGGCACTTTGCTGGACGAGAAGACGATTGAAGAGCTCGAAGGCGCTGGTGTGGATGAGGTCTGGGTTCGCTCTGCGATTACCTGTGAAACTCGCCACGGCATTTGCTCCAAGTGCTATGGTCGCGATCTGGCTCGTGGTCACCGCGTTAACGTTGGTGAGGCAGTGGGTGTTATTGCTGCCCAGTCTATCGGTGAGCCGGGAACCCAGCTTACGATGCGTACCTTCCACATCGGTGGTGCGGCCAGTCGGGCATCAGCAGTAGATAATGTCCAGGTAAAGCATGGCGGTACTGTTCGCCTGCATAACCTGAAGTCTCTCCAGAGGTCAGATGGTTCGCTGGTAGTTATATCCCGTTCATCTGCTTTGGCAATTGCTGATGACCAAGGGCGTGAGCGGGAGTGGTACAAGCTTCCATACGGCGCTGTATTGTCAGTGAAGAGCGGTGATGAAGTTGAGGCGGGTGTAGTGGTTGCCAAGTGGGATCCACACACTCACCCAATCATCGCGGAAGCAGAAGGTATTGCCAAGTTCGTCAACATGGACCAGGGCATCACCGTGCGTACCCAGACAGATGAGCTCACCGGCTTGTCGACGATGGAAATCATCGATCCGAAGGAGCGTCCAGCTGCGGGTAAAGATATTCGCCCGGCCATTCAGATGGTTGATGAAGCGGGTAATGACGTTGATCTGCCCGCAGGTGGCGCAGCGATCTTCTTCATGCCAGCAAATGCCCTGGTAACCATGGCGAATGGCGCACGTATCGAGCTGGGTGATGTGGTAGCACGTATTCCACAGGCAAGCTCGAAAACTCGCGACATCACCGGTGGTCTGCCACGGGTTGCTGACCTGTTCGAAGCGCGTCGTCCCAAGGAATCGTCTATTCTTGCCGAGATCAGTGGCGTAGTGTCGTTCGGTAAAGAGACCAAGGGCAAAAAGCGCCTGGTGCTGACTCCGAAAGATGCAGATCCATACGAAGTGCTGATCCCGAAGCACCGTCAGATGAACGTTTTCGAAGGCGAAACCGTTGAGAAAGGCGAAGTGATTTCAGATGGGCCGTCTAACCCGCACGACATTTTGCGTTTGCTGGGCGTGGTCGAGTTGGCGAGATACATCACCAACGAGATCCAGGACGTTTATCGCCTTCAGGGTGTTGTTATCAACGACAAACACATTGAGGTTATCGTTCGTCAGATGCTGCGTAAGGTTGAAGTGACCGATCCGGGTGATACCACCCTGATGTCCGGTGATCAGCTTGAGATCACAAGGCTTCTGGAAGAAAACGAAAAGGCGATTGCGGCTGATAAAGAACCGGCAAGATTTGAGCGCTTGCTGTTGGGTATCACCAAGGCATCGCTGGCTACTGAATCGTTCATCTCTGCAGCCTCGTTCCAGGAAACAACCCGGGTACTCACCGAAGGTGCGGTAACCGGCAAGCGCGATTTCTTGCGCGGCCTGAAAGAAAACGTTGTGGTCGGTCGACTGATTCCAGCGGGAACCGGTTTGGCTTATCACGCAGAGCGTCGTCGCAAGCGCGAACTGGAACAGCAGGGCGTAACAGCGGCTGATGTTGAAGAAGCTCTGAGCGCAGAACTTAACCGCGGAGGTTGAGTTTGGTGCGCCACCTCCGTGTAGATACTTATGCGGAGGTGGTTAAAAAGAGAACAGTCATCTTGACTGTCCGGGGGCGCAGGCTTAAACTTGCGTCCCTTAAATTTTACCCCTTTTACTGGGGGTAAGTTTCATTGATATGGTTTTTTGGAGTTTGCTTACATGGCAACGATTAATCAGTTGGTGCGTAAGCCTCGTAAGCGCAAGGTAGCCAAGAGCGACGTTCCTGCTCTTCAGGCCTGTCCTCAGCGCCGTGGTGTATGCACTCGTGTTTACACCACAACGCCGAAGAAGCCGAACTCAGCACTGCGTAAAGTGTGCCGTGTTCGTCTGACCAACGGCTTCGAGGTTTCCTCATACATTGGTGGTGAAGGTCACAACCTTCAGGAGCACAGTGTTGTGCTGATCCGTGGCGGTCGAGTAAAAGACCTTCCGGGTGTGCGCTATCACACTGTTCGCGGAACACTGGACACCCAGGGTGTACAGAACCGTAAGCAGGGTCGCTCCAAGTACGGTGCAAAACGACCCAAGTCGTAATGTGCTGAAAGAGTGTCTTTTATCGTTGCTTGTCAGAACGGTAAGAGTAAGGCTGAGTAGCCGTCGGCTATCTCAGGGGTTCCTGAAGACCTTTTAATTAAATAAGGGCTTATCGATGCCTAGAAGAAGAGTTGCAGCTAAACGGGAAATTATCCCGGATCCCAAATTCGGTAGTGCGCGTCTTGCCAAGTTCATCAACCACGTGATGGAGAGCGGTAAGAAAGCGGTTGCAGAGCGTATTGTTTATGGCGCCCTGACAATTGTTGCCGAGAAATCAAAAGAAGAGCCGATCGAAATGTTCGAGAAGGCCCTGGAAAACATCCAGCCGATGGTTGAGGTTAAGTCCCGTCGTGTCGGTGGTGCTACTTACCAGGTGCCTGTAGAAGTACGGCCTTCCCGTCAGAACGCGCTGGCAATGCGCTGGCTTGTAGAGTTTTCACGGAAGCGCGGCGAGAAATCCATGGCGCAGCGTCTTGCAGGTGAGATTCTTGATGCAGCTGACAGCAAAGGTGCTGCTGTTAAGAAGCGTGAAGACGTACACCGCATGGCAGATGCTAACAAAGCGTTCTCTCACTTCCGTTTCTAAACAGCCGAGGTTTATACAGTGGCACGCAAAACTCCGATTAAACGTTACAGAAACATTGGTATCTGTGCGCACGTTGATGCGGGCAAAACCACAACGACCGAACGTATTCTTTACTATACGGGTCGTAGCCACAAAATGGGCGAGACCCATGATGGCGCGTCCACCACTGACTGGATGGAGCAAGAGCAGGAGCGTGGTATAACCATCACCTCTGCCGCTGTTACTACATTTTGGCAGGGTATGGATAAGCAGTTTGATGAGCACCGTATCAACGTGATTGATACCCCGGGGCACGTAGACTTCACTATCGAAGTTGAGCGTTCCCTGCGGGTTCTCGATGGTGCTGTGGTTGTATTCTGCGGGTCCTCCGGTGTTGAGCCGCAGTCTGAGACCGTATGGCGTCAGGCTAACAAGTACGAAGTCCCTCGCATGGTGTTCGTCAACAAGATGGACCGTGCTGGTGCAGACTTCCTGCGCGTGGTTGAGCAGATCAAGACCCGTCTGGGCGCGACGCCAGTGGCTCTTCAGTTGCCTATTGGCTCTGAAGAACAGTTTGCCGGTGTTGTCGATCTGCTTCGCGGTAAAGCGATTTACTGGAGTGATGACGACTTGGGGATGACTTACCGCGAGGATGAAATTCCTGCGGATATGGTCGACGAAGTAGCCAAGTACCGTGAGGCTCTGGTCGAAGCAGCAGCTGAGGCCAACGAAGAATTTATGGAGCGGTATCTCGAAGGCGGCGAATTGTCCGTAGAAGAGATTAAAGCCGGTTTGCGTGCTCGTACTCTATCTAACGAGATCGTGCTGGCTTGCTGTGGCTCCGCGTTCAAGAACAAGGGTGTGCCTGCAGTTCTTGATGCTGTTATCGAGTATTTGCCGGCTCCGGACGAAGTTAAAGCCATTCGCGGTGAAATCGACGACGAAGGCACCGAGGATACGCGTCCAGTTGACGACAATGCTCCGTTTGCAGCGTTGGCGTTCAAGATTGCTACGGATCCGTTCGTTGGCTCTTTGACCTTCTTCCGGGTTTACTCCGGCAGGCTCGAATCCGGTAACTCCGTATTCAACTCTGTTAAAGGTAAAAGAGAGCGTGTGGGCCGAATGGTTCAAATGCACGCTAACGACCGGGAAGAGATCAAGGAAGTTCTGGCCGGCGATATCGCAGCTGCGATCGGTTTGAAGAGCGTCACTACTGGTGACACCTTGTGTGACGAGAACCACAAGATCATCCTTGAGCGGATGGATTTCCCTGAGCCGGTAATCTCGGTAGCTGTGGAGCCCAAGTCCAAGGCAGATCAGGAGAAGATGGGTGTGGCTCTGGGCAAACTGGCCCAGGAAGACCCTTCTTTCCGTGTGCGTACTGACGAAGAAAGTGGCCAGACCATTATTTCTGGAATGGGCGAGCTGCACCTCGATATCCTCGTAGACCGTATGCGTCGAGAGTTTAAGGTTGATGCGAATATCGGTAAGCCGCAAGTCGCGTACCGTGAATGCATTCGTAAGTCGGTAGATGTCGAAGGTAAGTTTGTTCGCCAGTCAGGTGGTCGTGGTCAGTATGGTCACGTAAAGGTCAGGATTGACCCGCTGCCACTTGAAGAGGGTGCTGAGAACTTTATCTTCGTGAACGAGATCGTCGGTGGTGCAGTTCCCAAGGAATATGTGCCAGCGGTTCAGCAGGGTATCTCGGAGCAGATGCAAAACGGCTGTCTGGCCGGCTATCCGCTGCTGGGTATCAAGGCAACCTTGTACGATGGTTCATACCACGATGTGGACTCCAACGAAATGGCGTTCAAAATCGCGGGTTCCATGGCAATGAAGAAGGGTGCCCTGGAAGCGAACCCGGCTCTGCTTGAGCCGATGATGAAAGTCGAGGTTGTAACACCTGAAGACTATATGGGTGACGTGGTAGGTGATTTGAACCGCCGCCGAGGCCTGATTCAGGGTATGGATGACGGTGTTGCGGGCAAGATTGTTCGCGCCGAGGTTCCGTTGTCGGAAATGTTTGGTTATGCCACGGATTTGCGCTCTGCTACTCAGGGTCGCGCGTCCTACGCAATGGAGTTTTCGCGGTATGCGGAAGCCCCGAACAACATCGCCGAAGCAATCATTAAAAAGGGTTGATACCCAGGACTTAAGAAACAGGAAGAGGTGTAACTGTGTCTAAATCTAAATTTGAGCGTATTAAGCCACACCTTAACGTGGGCACTATTGGTCACGTTGACCATGGTAAGACGACTCTGACCGCTGCTCTGACTCGTGTATGTCACGAAGTTTGGGGCACAGGTTCTGCGAGTGCATTCG